>NZ_JBXWND010000010.1:0-163581 GCF_059610185.1 Ruegeria sp. YTSA108
GCGTCCGACCGTCTCTCCAGCCCGTCCCACCGTCTCTCCAGTGTGTCACAAGCGCCTCAGCAGCGCCGGTGAAGGGGTATTTACGGATTAGGTCTGGGACCTGCAACCCCCAATCTGAAAAAACTTTGCATTTCTTAACAGAAACTTCTCTATGTTAATAAAAACAAAATGTTAGCTTAATAATTCTCTCTTCCGAGTCGGTAACGGACCGCATGGAACAGCGGAAAGAACAGCCCCTGGGCGGAATCGTACCCATTGCTGGGTATGCGCCCGGAACCGGGGCAAGGAAACGCCGCCCGAGTCTCCTCGGACGGCGCAAATTCTGCGAAGGTCACAGGCTTACTTCAGATCGAACCTGTCTGCATTCATGACCTTGTTCCAGGCCGAGACGAAGTCGCAGACAAATTTGCCTTCTGCGCCTGCCTGACCGTAGACCTCGACCAGAGCCCGCAGTTGCGAGTTGGAGCCGAAGACCAGATCGACGCGGGTACCGGTCCACTTGACCTCACCGCTGGCGCGGTCCCGACCCTCATAGACGCCTTTGCCCGCGGGCTTCCATTCGGTGCCCATGTCCAGCAGGTTGATGAAGAAGTCGGTGCTGAGCGTGCCGACGCGGTCAGTCAACACACCATGCTTGGTGTCACCAAAATTGGCACCGATCACGCGCAAACCGCCAACCAATGCGGTCATTTCCGGCGCCGACAGAGTCAGCAGCTGGGCTTTGTCGACCAGAAGCTCTTCGGGTGAAACCGAATAATCCGTCTTCTGATAGTTGCGGAAGCCGTCGGCCTCGGGTTCGAGCACGGCAAAGCTGTCCACATCGGTCTGATCTTGCGTCGCATCGGTGCGACCAGGTGTGAACGGAACCTCAACCTCCTGACCGCCGGCCTTGGCAGCCTGTTCGACACCCACATTACCGGCCAGAACGATCACGTCGGCCAGAGACACTTTCTTGCCCCCGGATTGTGCGCCGTTGAACGCCGCCTGAACGCCCTCAAGCGCGGTCAGTGCCTTGGCCAGCTTCATCGGTTCGTTCGCGTCCCAGTCTTTCTGCGGAGCAAGACGGATACGTGCGCCATTGGCACCGCCGCGCTTGTCCGAGCCGCGGAAGGTCGAGGCCGAAGCCCATGCGGTCGAAACCAGCTCGGACACCGAGAGGCCAGTGGCCGCGATCTTAGCCTTCAGCTCGGCCACATCCGCGTCACCGATCAGCTCGTGATCCACGGCGGGGACATTGTCTTGCCACAGCAGTTCCTCGGCCGGAGATTCCTCGCCGATGTAATTCGAACGCGGGCCCATGTCGCGGTGGGTCAGTTTGAACCATGCACGGGCGAAAGCGTCAGCGAATTCTTCCGGGTTCTCGTGAAAACGCTTTGAGATCGGACCATAGATCGGGTCCATGCGCATCGCCATGTCGGCGGTGGTCATCATGGTTTTGACCTTCTTCGACGCGTCATGCGCCGCCGGGGCCATGTCTTCTTCTTTGACATTCACCGGTTCCCAAATCCACGCGCCCGAGGGGCTTTTGGTCAGGTTCCAGTCATATCCGAACAGCAGGTCGAAATAGCCGTTATCCCATTGGATCGGATTTGCGGTCCAGGCGCCTTCGATCCCTGATGTCGTGGTATCGTCACCCTTGCCGGACCCAAACTTGTTGATCCAACCAAAGCCCATCTCTTCGATCGGGGCGGCTTCGGGTTCGGGGCCGACCAGATCGGGATCGCCCGCGCCATGCGCCTTGCCGAAAGTGTGACCACCAGCAACCAGAGCAACGGTTTCCTCGTCATTCATTGCCATCCGGCCAAAGGTGTCGCGGATGTCACGACCCGAAGCCAGAACGTTGGGCTCTCCGTCCGGACCTTCAGGGTTTACATAGATCAGGCCCATCTGAACTGCGGCCAGAGGGTTTTCCAGATCGCGCTCACCGGAATACCGGCTCTGCGGATTGTCGGTCGGGGCCAGCCATTCTGTCTCGGTTCCCCAATAGATGTCTTCTTCGGGGGCCCAGATATCGGCACGGCCGCCGGCAAAACCAAAGGTTTTGCCACCCATGGATTCGATGGCGCAGTTACCTGCCAGGATCATCAGATCAGCCCAGGAAATCTGGTTTCCGTATTTTTGCTTGATCGGCCACAGCAGACGACGCGCCTTGTCGAGGTTACCGTTGTCCGGCCAACTGTTGAGCGGCGCAAAACGCTGGTTCCCGGTCGAGGCCCCGCCACGGCCATCTGCCGTCCGGTAGGTGCCTGCACTATGCCAGGCCATCCGAATGAACAGACCGCCGTAATGGCCATAATCCGCCGGCCACCACTCCTGTGAATCGGTCATCAGCGCATATAGGTCTTCTTTCAGCGCCTTCATATCCAGCTTTTTGAACTCTTCGGCATAGTCGAAATCCGAACCCAGAGGGTTCGAAGCCGCTCCGTGTTGGTGCAGGATCGACAGGTTTAGCTGGTTCGGCCACCAATCCCGGTTGGAACGGGTTCCAGCGCCGTGCATCACAGGGCATCCGCCTGCTTTGGGGTTATCACTTCCGTCCATATCGGTCTCCAATCCTAGCTAATATCCGGCGATCTTGCGCAGTGAAATTCGTGGTAATCAAGAACACAGATTCAAGACACGTCTTCCCCATCCAAATACGCTGAGCATCTGGCAAGGGTATCGGTATTCCTGAAGTCCTGACCTAGTCAGAAATAGCAAATTGCATTCATGCATAAAAGTTTTGTTTAATGATGAAAACCATAGGAAATAATTATGAAGAGAACATCCCCGGATCCCGCGCAATCGGAGCAATTTTCGAATCCCTGAATAACCTTGGGTCACATATAGACCACAGCCCTTGTTTTTCATCCGTATGCGACCACTGTCTTTATGAACGACACGAGCGCGGGTTCTTTTGTTCGGATCAGCGCCTAATACAGATTGACCGGCGTATTTGACTGCCGGTTCCGAAAATTTTTGGAGTCTGAATGCAATTTGATTATGTAATTGTCGGCGCAGGATCCGCCGGTTCGGTTCTTGCCGGTCGTCTGAGCGAAGATCCTGGAATACGTGTCTGCCTTCTTGAAGCCGGAAACGGCGGCAACGGCATGCTTACCAGATTGCCCGCGGCAACAGTGGCCTCGCTGCCGGGGCGGCCGAAAATCAACAACTGGGCATTTGAAACCGTGGCCCAACCGGGGCTGAACGGCCGCAAAGGATATCAGCCGCGCGGCAAGACGGTGGGCGGGTCCAGCGCGATTAACGCAATGTTGTACGTCCGGGGTCAGCGTCAGGACTATGATGGCTGGGCTGAACTGGGCTGTGCCGGTTGGGACTGGAACAGCGTCCTTCCCTATTTCAAGATGTCCGAACATAACGAAGATGGTGCCGACGACCATCACGGCGACAGCGGCCCTCTGCACGTGTCAAACCAGAAACAGCCGCGCCCGATCACGCTTGCCTTTATTGAAGCTGCCGAACAGATGCAGCACCGCCGAAGCCGGGACTTCAACCGGGGCGATAACGAGGGCGTTGGTCTGTATCAGGTCACACAGTTTCACGACCCGTCGAAGAATGGCGAGCGATGCTCGGCAGCGGCGGCCTATGTCTTTCCGGTCATGGACCGCCCGAACCTGACGGTCATTACCGACGCCCATGCCAAAGAGCTGACCTTTGAAGGAAAGCGGGCCACCGGTGTGGTGTACAGGAAAAAGGCCAAAGGTGCGGATATCACTGTCTCCGCCAGGCGCGAGGTTCTGGTTTGCGCCGGTGCACTTCAAACTCCGCAGTTGTTGCAGCTATCCGGGATTGGTGCCGCTGATGATCTGGTCAAACATGGGATCCAGGTGCGGCACTACCTGCCGGGCGTTGGCAAGAACCTGCAGGACCATCTGGATTTCACGCTGCTCTATAAAACCCGGGACACCAACACATTCGGCATCGGTGTCGCTGCCGCACTGAATTTGGCAGGACATATTTGGCGCTGGCGTAAGACCGGCAAGTCGATGGCGGCCACACCATTTGCCGAGGGCGCCGCGTTTCTGAAAACCTCCCCGGATTTGGATCGCCCCGACATCCAGCTGCACTTTGTCATTTCCTTGGCCGATGATCATGCAAGGAAGCTGCATTATGGCTATGGGTTCGGCTGCCATGTGTGCAAATTGCGCCCCGAAAGCCGTGGCACGGTCGGGCTGCACAGCGCCGATCCCTTTGCCGCTCCGGCCATTGATCCGGCTTACCTGTCCGATGACCGCGATCTGGACACGCTGATCAAGGGCGCGCGTATGACCAAAGACATTCTGCACGCGCCGGCCTTCAGTAAATTCCGGCACAAAGCGATGTACGGCATAGATGACGCTCAAACCGATGCGGATTGGGAGCACCATATTCGCGCTCGCGCCGATACGATCTATCACCCGGTCGGAACCTGCAAAATGGGTGTGGATGCGATGGCCGTGGTTGACCCCGAACTGCGCGTGCGCGGGATCGAGGGGCTGCGCGTGGTCGATGCATCGGTCATGCCGACTCTGGTTTCGGGAAACACCAACGCCCCAACCATCATGATCGCCGAGAAAGCCGCGGACCTGATCAAAGCCACCGCCCGATAAGGGCTCAGCCGTCCTTCATCAGGGCCTGCAGTCCAGCGCGGTAATCCGGATACAAAAGCCGGATACCCAGTTCATCCTTGATCCGGTCATTCCTGACCCGCTTGTTTTCATTATAGAAACTTCGGGCCATCGGGGACATATCGGCCTGGTCGAACGGAACCGCAGCGGGCAGAGGCAGGCCTTGCAGCTCAGCCGCATAGGCGATGACATCCTGTGGCGGCACCGGCTCATCGTCACAGACATTGTAAATCGCACCTGGGTTCGGCGATGCCATCGACGCCGCAAGCACCTGCGCGATGTCCGCCACATGGATGCGCGAGAACACCTGCCCCGGTTTGATTATGCGGCGCATTCCCACCCGTTTAAGTTTGGAAAATGGGCCGCGCCCGGGGCCATATATCCCGGCAAGGCGAAAGATGTGGACGGGCAGGCCCGGAATGTCTTGCCATTGTGTCTCGGCCCGGACGCGCCACCTGCCGCGCTCGGCCATTGGTGAAGGAAGGGTCGCCTCGTCCACCCAACCGCCTTTGTGGTCCCCATAGACTGCGGTTGTGGAAAGGTATCCGACCCAATCGAACTGACCTGCGCGGTCAGCGATTTTGTCGCCAAGCGCCGCCAGCACTGGATCTCCGCCCGCATTCGGCGCGGTAGAAATCAACAGATGTGTTACCCCGTCCAAATCAACCGTCTGACCGGGCCAGATCACCGGTTCGGCACCGGATGCGCGGACCGCACCCGATTGCGCCGGATCGCGCGTAGTTCCGAATACGCGCCAACCCGCCGGTTCAAGATGCCGCGACAGGGCCTGCGCCGAATATCCGTGACCGAATGAAAAGAGTGTCTTAACCATATCCTTCTTGATGATCGCCAATGGTCCAAGATGCAAGCACCCGCCACTGGATACTTGATTCGAATCCCCACATACGCCTTTCATGAGTCATGCGTACAAAATCGCCCGACCTGCATGCAGCTTATGCGCTAGACAGCCCCGAGGACCACAAACGGCTTTATGCCGAATGGGCTGGCGACTATGATGACGGTTTTGCGGCGCGCGAGGACTATCAGTTGCATATCCACACCGCCCGCGCCTTTGTCAGCGCCGGGGGACAGGGTCCGGTTTTGGATGTCGGTGCAGGCACCGGGCTTTGCGGTGCGGTACTGGCCGGGTTGGGCGTTGGCCCAATCGACGCCACCGATATCAGCGCCGAGATGCTGGATCAGGCCCTGCGCAAAGACATCTACCGCGACGCGATTGAGGCTGACCTGAACCAGGGCATCCCGGTGCCGCGCGACAGCTATTCGGGCATTGTGTCCTCGGGCACATTTACCCATGGCCATCTCGGCCCCGAGGCCCTGCCCGCGCTGTTGAACGTGGCCCGGACAGGCGCGCAATTCGCTCTGTCGATTAACGCGAAACACTACGAATCTCTGGGATTTGCTGACGTACTGCACCAGCTTGCCCATGGGCAGATACAAAACCTGTCCCTGCCCGAAGTTCGAATCTACGGCGACCTGGCTGCCGGGCCCAACCGGGACGATACCGCCCTTATCGCAATGTTCGAGAAGATCTGAACCCGCTCAGCGCCCTTTCCAGACCGGGTCGCGTTTCTCGGCAAAGGCGCGCGCGCCTTCGAGGTTGTCTTCAGAACCATATAGAATGTCCACCGTCGGCAACTGCCGCCCGGTGATCCGGTTCATGGCATCCTGAAACCTGGAATCTTCGGCGTCGCGCACGATCTCTTTGATCGCCGCGTAAACCAGCGGGGGGCCGCTGGCCAATAAACGGGCCAGTTCCCATGCCCGGTCTAAAAGCTGATCACCTGGGACGATCTCGTTGATCAGGCCCCACCCTTTTGCCTCAACCGGATCGAACCAGCGGCCAGTCAGCAGCAGTTCCATCGCGATATGGTAGGGGATGCGTTTTGGCAGCTTTACACTGGCCGCATCGGCCACGGTGCCCGACCGGATTTCGGGCAGGGCAAAGCTGGCATGCTCTGCAGCGATGATCATATCCGCACTCAGCGCCAGTTCCAGCCCGCCACCACAGGCAATCCCGTTCACCGCGGCGATGACAGGCTTGTTCATATCCCGTAATTCCTGCAGCCCGCCAAAACCGCCGACTCCATAATCTCCGTCCACGGCGTCTCCGTCCGCGGCGGCCTTCAGGTCCCACCCCGGGCAAAAGAACTTTTCGCCACCACCGGTCAGGATGGCCACGCGCAACTCAGGATCATCGCGGAATTCGCGGAACACTTCACCCATGATCCGGCTGGTGGCCAGATCAATGGCATTTGCCTTGGGTCGGTCCAGAGTGACCTGCAGAATCGCGCCATCGCGCATGGTTTTAACCGGGTTCATATACGTGCCTTTCGGATCAGAGCATCCACGGCCACAGCGCCATCGGGATTGCAGATGAGTGGATTGATTTCAACTTCGCTGACATGGGCTGCATTGGCAATAACATAGGCTTGCACAGCCTCGGCTGCATTCAGGATCGCCTCGGTATCCGCCGCCGGTTTACCGCGATACCCCGCAAGCAACGGCGCACAGTTCAGCTTGCACAGCGCCTGACGGACCACGTCCCGGGATGACGGGATCAGCACTGAAACACTGTCGCGCAGAATTTCGGTCAGCACGCCTCCAGCCCCTAGCGTCAGAACATAGCCATGGGCCGGATCACGGGTGACGCCGATCAATAACTCGGCAACACCGCCTTGGGCCATCTCTTCGATCAGAACTTCGTCGGTTCCAAGCTCGGTCGCAACCGCGCTCAGATCGTCCAAGCCGACGCCAAGGCGCACCGCACCGTGTTCGGATTTATGCGCAAGCCCGACGCCCTTGACCGCGAAAGGCGCGGTCAGATTCGATGCAGCATGCGCAGCCTTGTCCGGACGCGTCACTACGGATTGAGGAATCCGCAGACCATGATCTGCCAGCGCCCGTTTGGCCTCTGCTTCGGTCAAGACATGGTCTGCCTCAGCCTGCGAGGGCAACAGTACCGGATCAGCCGGTGCCGCAACCGGCCGCGCGGCGGCCTCAACCGCAGCCAAGGCTTCATGCAGACCGGCAAAGGGCACCACACCGCCGTCCAGCAGGCGCTGCGCCACATCCTCTGGCAAAAGTTCGGGTAGGGTCGCGGCAACGGCAAAAGGTCGCTCGGTTTGGGCGGCGCAGTTCAACGCCGCTTGGGTGGCACATTCCCAATCCGATGCGTCGGTGTGAGGATAGTCCACAATCGCAATGGTAATGGCCTGTTCCGGCCCGGTCATCGCCGACCACGCGCGGGTCATCGCTTCGGTATCGCGCCATATATAGGTGTGGTAGTCCAGCGGGTTCGCCAACGCCACCATGGGCCCCAAAGCTGCGCGCAGGTCAGCTTGCTGTACCTTGGTCAATGGCGGGAAATGCAGATCGCGTCCCTCGGACATATCTGCGGCTAGGCTGGCCTCACCGCCCGAGCAGCTGATGGTACCCAACCCGCTGCCGCGCAATCGCCCCGTAACATGCAACAGCTTGAGACATTCCAAAAAGCTGGGAATGTCGTCCAACCGTGCGATTCCCAACCGGTCCAAAAAAGCCTGCGCGCCCGCATCACCACCTGCCAAAGACGCCGTATGGGATATCGTTGCCGCCTGCGCATGGGACGAGCGGCCCATTTTCAAAGCAACGACCGATACGCCCCGTCTGCGTGCCTTGTCGGCCAAAGCCTCCCATTTTCGCAGATCGCCAAACCCTTCGATATGAACACCGATAGCAGTGATCCGGTCGTCGTCCAGAAGTGTTGAGGCAACGTCAGCCTGATGTGTCTGCGCCTGATTCCCGCAGGTCAGCATGAACGCCAGGGGCAGGGCCCGGCGTTGCATGGTCATGTTGATTGCAATATTCGAACTTTGCGTCAGGATCGCTACGCCTCGTTCCACCGGTTGCATCCCATGCTGATCCGGCCAGACTGCGACTTGATCCAGCCCGTTGACGAAACCATAGCAGTTGGGACCCAGAACAGGCATTTCGCCGGCGGCCGCAATCAACTGGTCCTGCAGATCGGCGCCCAGATCATCCTCGGCTCGCGCCTCGGTGAACCCCGACGCGAAACAAACCGCGCCCCCTGCCCCGATCGCTGCCAGCGCCTGAACCGCCTCGATTGTTGCATGACGATTGATGCCCACAAAGGCCACATCCGGGGCCGAGGGCAGATCTTCGAGCCGTGCAAACACCCTCTCTCCGGCGACCTCGGCGGCTTTGGGATGGACCGGCCAGATATCGCCCTGAAACCCGAACTTGCGCGCCTGTTGAATGACTGACGCGCACCAAGCCCCACCACCGATCACGGCAATGGAGCTGGGGTTCAACGCCCGTGCCAGCGCCGTTGTCATGCGCCAAGTGCCCGCAACAGCTCACGACTGATGATGTGACGCTGAATCTCGCTGGTACCGTCCCAGATGCGTTCGACACGCGCATCGCGCCAGAACCGTTCCAGCGGGTAATCGTCCATCAGCCCCATGCCGCCATGCACCTGAATCGCGGCATCGGTCACGCGCGACAGCATTTCGGACGCATAGAGCTTGGCCGAGGCAATCTCGCGGTTTGCAGGCAGCCCCTTGTCCAGCCGGTCGGCCGCTGCCAGCGTCAACAGGTCAGCGGCATCGATTTCGGTGATCATATCGGCGATCTGGAATGACACGCCCTGGAACTTGCCGATTTTCTGACCGAATTGTTCACGCGTGGCTGCATAGTCCAGCGCATAGTCAAAGGCGCGACGTGCGCGTCCGACCGACATGGTCGCCACGGTGATGCGGGTGGCATAAAGCCAGGTATTCATCACCTCGAACCCGCCATCGACCTCGCCCAACACCTGACTGTCGGGCAGGCGACAATCGTCAAAATCCAGGACCATGTTCTTATAGCCCCGGTGGCTGACCGATTTATACCCGTCCCGGATGGTGAATCCCGGCGTGCCGCGATCCACAAGAAAGGCTGTGATCCGTTTCTTTGGACCTTTTGGCGTCTGATCTTCACCCGTCGCGATGAAAACGATGATGAAATCGGCATGCTCCGCGCCCGAGATGAAATGTTTGGTCCCGTTGACGACCCAATCTCCGCCGTCTCGAACTGCGGCACATTTCATACCACGCACATCCGAACCTGCACCTGGCTCGGTCATCGCCAGTGCATCCATCCTTTCGCCCCGAACTGCGGGCATCAGATAGCGTTCGACTTGCTCGCCCTCGCAGGCCATCAGGATGTTTTGCGGACGGCCAAAGAAGTGGTTCAAGGCCATCGAACCCCGGCCCAGTTCGCGCTCGACCAGTGCAAATTCCCGATGGTTCAGCCCGGCACATCCGACGCTTTCTGGAAAATTGCAGGCATAGAAACCCAATTCAATTGTCTTGCGCTTGATCTCATCCGCTATTTCCTGCGGAACCTCGCCGGTACGTTCAACCAGCTCTTCATGTGGATAGATCTCTTTCTCGACGAAACTGCGAACAGTCGCGGCGATCATCTCTTGCTCGTCGGTCAGGCCATATTGCATCTGCGGTCTCCACATCTGGGGCTTGCGATATCGTGGCCCGGGTTGCAAAGTTCATCGTGCAGAAATAGACGTTAACCATGCGAAGATGGACAAAATCGCCTGCCGCGATGCAGCAATTCGGGGTTCTGCTTTTTGATGGGTTTTCAAACCATTGCCTTGCCAACACGGTCGAACCCCTGCGCGCGGCCAATTCGCTGGCTGGAAGAAAACTGTATGACTGGGAATTCCTGTCGCTGACAGAAGGGCCGGTCACATCATCCTCGGGGTTGCAGGTTACGCCGCACGCAAGACTGCAATCTGCCCGCGGCGGTACATTGATGGTGATGCCATCTTATGGGTTTCGCGCGCATGGCGGCTGGCCGACGCTGACCGGATTGCGATCCGCCGCAAATCGCTATGACGTGCTGGCTGGGCTGGACACCGGAAGCTGGCTACTGGCGCTGGCCGGACTGCTGGACGGGTATCGCGCCACCATCCATTGGGAAGAGCTGACCGGTTTTACCGAGCGGTTCCCCGAGATTGACGCCCGGCGCGAGCGGTATGTCTTAGACCGGAATCGCATTACCTGTTCGGGCGCCATGGCAGCTTTTGATCTTGTGTTGCATTTGATCGGTCATGACCACGGGCAGGCACTGGCCCTGGAAGTCGCGCAGTTGTTCATGACCCGCGATTCCGCTCGGTCGCATTCCGGAGGGGTCGGGGCAACCAGTGGGTATGTGAACAAGGCCTTGGCATTGATGCAGGAAAATCTTGAAACCCCGCTGCCCATTACCGACATCGCCCGACAGGTCGGACGCTCGCACAAGGCATTGTCCACAAGGATGCAATCCGAACTGGGTGCGGGTCCGGCTCAGGTCTATCGCCGCTTGCGCCTGAATTTGGCGCGGAAGCTGGTGGCAGAAACCGACCTGACTGTCAGCGAGATCGCCCTGCGGGCCGGATACGACGATCCCAGCGCCTTGACCCGCGCCTTCCGGGCCGAATTCGGGATCACCCCCCGTGCCCTACGGGTCGGCTAGGTATACATCTGCTTTTTATAAGCCCGCGTGCGCGTCGTCGCCTCGGCCGAGCCGTCATGATAGGTGCCAAACCACTTGTCGAACGGGATCTCTGAGGTGCCATAGTTGCACTCGAAATACCGGTGATGCAGCTGGTGGAAAAAATCGCCTGCGCGGGCGGCCTCGGTCTCCCCGGCTTTCAGCTTTTCGAACCCGGAATGGGACAGAACCGGGCTGACCTGCTGGAAATAGGCGTGGAATAACAAATGTATCGGGTGCGACGGCACGATCAGGTGGATGAAATAGGTGGTGAAGTACAACAGGTTCTCAAACCAGTGATTTGATATCCCCGACCACGGCCCGATATTGACGTTGCGGTGATGCACCGCGTGGACATGTTTATACAGCTTGGGGTGATGTTCCAGCCGATGCACCCAATAGAAATGCAGCCCCGACCACATGGGGATTAGCGACATCCAGATCACAAACCAGACCGGTGCGGCGGACCATGTGACCGTGGGGACATAGCCATTTGCCATCGCCCAATAGATCCCCCATTGGTAAATCGTGGCGACACTCATGGCGCTGCCCAGGGTCCACCAGATATTGTCCCAGACCTGATTGCGAAAGGTGAAGGTCCCGTTGTCCCGGGTCAGATCCCGGCGGTCGAACTTCTTGTACATGCCCTGCCCTTTGCGCATGTACAGCCACCAATGCAGCCCGCCCGCGACCAGAATCTGAGGCACCATGTTCAGCAACCAGATTCGGAACATCCAGCCGGGCTGGAAGGTCTTCATCGTCTCTAAACCCGGGAAAAACAGCACATAGGCCACCACCGCAAGCCCCAGGCACAGGGTCAGGGCAGTGACCTGAAGCCATGCACCACCATACCATTTCAACACTGCAGACAGGCGGGGCGGCCAGTTAAACAGCGGGTTCAAAGCCACAGGCCCATCGGGGTGGTAATTCCAGCGGGCGGCCTCGGGATTTTGGTCAGTGTCCGGCATCACGGTCTCTCGTCAGCTTGCGTAATCCGAGCCTTCGGCATCCAACAGGGCCTTGATCTCACGCAAATGTGCCTCGGCCTGATCGGGATATTCTTCCAGTTCCTGAGCTGTCTTTTCCGCAATCTCGTCTGACAAAACGCGCAGGGGTTGGCCCGTCTGTAAGGCACGGATATACGTTTCAGCAGCGCGTTCGAAATAGTAGAGTCTATTAAAGGCATCTGCCGGGTTACTGCCCAAAATCAAAACCCCATGATTACCCATGATCATGACTTTCTTTTTTGGGTCTGCCAGCATGGTTGCGCAACGTTCCCCCTCGCTTTCGAAAGCAAGTCCACCAAATTCGTGATCGACCACATAACGGTTGTAGAACGTAGTGGTGTTCTGATCGATCGGCGGCAATGTGCTGTCGGCCAACGAGGCCAGAACCGTGGCAAAGATGGAATGCACATGCATTACACAGCGGGCATGAGGACAGTGCCGGTGAATCGAACCATGCAGGCCCCAGGCAGTTGGGTCCGGTGCGCCGGGTTGGGTCATGACATCAGCGTCTTTGGCATCCAGAAAAAGCAGGTTCGATGCTTTGACTCGTGCAAAATGCATCTGATTGGCGTTCATCAAGAATTGCGTGCCGTCCTGATTCACCGCCAAGCTAAAATGGTTTGCAACCCCTTCGTGCATATTCAGACGTTCAGCCCATCGAAATGTAGCCGCCAGATCCACACGTTCAGGCCAATGGTCAATATTGGGGCGCAAGCTGGCAACGCTCATTTCCGTCTCCTGTCAGCGGATTGCTTGATTGGAAAATCGTGCCCGCAGTAGAAAAAATTGACCAACGAAAAAATCGCGCCTATTTCATAAGCTGAACTAATGGCCAGGTTATGCCCATGCAAAAACAGCTGCCCCCGTTGGGTTGGCTTCGGACTTTCGAGGCCGCGGCCCGCCACTTGTCCTTTACCGCGGCAGCGCGCGATCTAAATATGACACAAAGTGCAGTCAGCCAGCAAATCAAGTCGCTTGAGGCCTTTCTTGGCCAACCGCTTTTCCTGCGCCGTCCCCGCGCACTTGAATTGACCGGGGCCGGGATCAGCTATCTCCCTGTCGTGCGTGAGGCATTTCGCACATTACTGCGCGGAACGCGGGCCGTGACCGGGGCCCAGCAGAACGCGGTGCAGGTACAATGCAACATCACTTTTGCGGTCAACTGGCTGGCCCCCCGCCTTCCAATGTTTCAGGCCGAACACCCGTCTGTACAGCTGAACATATTCACCGAGTTGTGGGAGCCCCGGGAAATGGCGGAGGGGGCTGCGGTAGAAATTCGATTTTCGCTCAGACCTTCGGACACGGTGCGAACCGAACTGCTGCGATCCGATCATTATTATCCGGTTTGCGCGCCGGGCTATGAGGTGTCGCTGGATACACTACAGCGAACCCCGTTGTATGACTGCTCAAACCTGCTGTCGAATTGGCAGAATTGGATCGAAGATCAGGGTCTAATTTGGGAAAATCCTCCGATCACATATTCCACCACCTATCTGGTCAGCCTGTCGGTTGCGATGGCCGGGGGTGGCTTGTGCCTGACGCATGACACAATCGCGCGCGACTTGATTGATGAAGGTCGATTGGTTGCACCATTCGAATATCGCGCAGTTGTACCAGAGGCCTATTACCTGTTGCTGTCGCCTCAGGCAGAAGAGTCACCAGGAGCGATTGCCTTTGCCGAATGGGTCCGGCGCGAGATTGCGAAAACGTTCCCTGGCTAGGCCGTGGCTCTCCTGCCTAACATAGCGGCTCTTACGGGACCTTCACGGGGCTAGGCACAACAGCGCTGACGCGCTGCATGACGGAATCATGATAACTGCCGAGCAGGGGTTGCACCTTTCCGTGCGTTCGGGAAAGTTGGGTCATGGAATTCACACCTTTCCCAAGCTGGCCCGATACCGCCCCCCGTCTGATCGCTGTCGCCGCAGGGCGTCAAGCCGCTGACCTTGTTGTCCGTAGCGGGATCTGGGTTAACGTGCACAGCCGCGAAGCCCTGCCCGATCATGACATCGCGATTGTCGATGGACGTATCGCCTATGTTGGCCCTGATGCTTCGCACTGCGTCGGCCCGAACACCCGGATCATCGAGGCAGAGGGGCGGTATATGCTGCCCGGCCTGTGCGACGGGCATATGCATATCGAATCAGGAATGCTGACCCCGGCCGAATTTGCGGGGGCCGTTATCCCTCATGGCACGACAAGCATGTTCACTGACCCGCACGAAATAGCCAACGTGCTGGGGCTGGACGGCGTTCGTATGATGCATGACGAGGCGCTGATGCAGCCCGTTAACATTTTCACCCAGATGCCCTCTTGCGCGCCATCGGCGCCGGGGCTTGAGACCACCGGTTATGAGATCACCGCCGAGGACGTGGCCGAAGCAATGAGCTGGCCGGGCATCATCGGGCTGGGTGAGATGATGAATTTCCCTGGGGTGATCAATGGTGATCCCGTGATGCTGGCCGAGATTGCCGCGACCCAACGGGCAGGGAAAACCGTTGGCGGGCACTATGCTTCGCCTGATTTAGGGCCTGATTTCGCAGCTTATGTCGCAGGCGGCCCTGCCGACGACCACGAAGGCACCTGCGAGGCCGATGCCATCGCGCGGGTGCGTCAAGGGATGCGGTCGATGATGCGATTGGGATCGGCCTGGTATGACGTGGAAACTCAGATCACCGCCATCACCGAGAAAGGGCTGGATCCGCGCAACTTCATCCTGTGCACGGATGATTGCCATTCTGGTACCCTGGTCAATGAAGGGCATATGAACCGCGTGGTGCGCCATGCGATTGCCTGCGGCTGTGATCCGTTGATCGCGTTGCAGATGGCGACCATCAACACAGCCACGCATTTCGGGTTGGAGCGCGATATCGGCTCGATCACGCCCGGGCGCCGGGCGGATATCATCCTCAGCTCGGACCTGAAGGACCTGCCCATCGAGCTTGTCATAGCGCGCGGCCAAATCGTGGCTGAGGACGGCAAGATCACTGTGGACTGCCCGCATCTGAATTGGCCTGGAGCCGCTCGAAACACCGTGCATCTGGGCCATGCCCTGACCAGCGCGGATTTTCAGATCGGGGCCCCTAAGGGGGCGAACCGCGTTCAGGCCAATGTGATTGGTGTGGTCGAAAACCAGGCCCCGACCAAAGCGCTAAAGGCCGAACTGCCCATCATTGGCGGCCTGGTTGAAGCCGAGGGTGAGGTCTGCCAGATTGCGCTTGTCGAACGCCACCGCGCAACGGGCGGGGTCACAAACGCCTTTGTCTCGGGGTTTGGATATCAGGGGCGCATGGCAATGGCTTCGACCGTTGCCCATGACAGTCACCATATGATTGTTGTTGGGACCGACCGCGAACAGATGGCCCTTGCCGCAAATCGGCTGGCCGAGATCGGCGGTGGCATCACCATTTTCCGAGACGGTGAGGAACTGGCGCTGGTGGAACTGCCCATCGCTGGACTGATGTCTGATAGCCCGGCAGCCGAAGTGGCCGCCAAGGCCGAACAAATGGTTCGGGCCATGCAGGCCTGTGGCTGTAAACTGAACAACGCCTATATGCAGCACTCATTGCTGGCTCTGGTGGTGATCCCTGAATTGCGGATCTCGGATGTTGGGCTGGTGGATGTGCGCAAATTTGAAAAGATCGATCTTTTGGAACCCCTTGCATGACAATAATACGAGCACCTAAGGCCCCCGCGCCCGAGAACTTCACCGATCCCGCAGCCGCGGTCGCAAGGTTGGAAGAACTGTACGAGCAAGCCACCAGCTTCCTGTGCGAGAACTTTGCCAATGTGATCGAGCACGGAGCACCAACTGAACGCTTCAGAGCCTATTACCCGGAAATTCGCATCAAAACCTCCTCCTATGCGCGGGTCGACAGCCGGCTAAGTTTTGGTCACGTCTCGGAACCGGGCATCCACTCGACCACTGTAACGCGGCCAGATCTGTTCCGGTCCTATTTGACTCAACAGATTGCCCTGTTGATCAGAAACCATGACCAGCCGGTCACGATCGGGGCCTCGGACACACCCATTCCGGTTCATTTCGCCGTGGCCAACAATCCTGATCTGATCGTTCCGCATCAGGGCGCCGCCGGATTTACCCTGCGCGATGTATTCGACGTACCGGACCTGACAACCACCCATGACGACATCGTCAATGGCGTCCATGACCACGAGGAAGAAGACGGCCCGCTGTCTTTGTTTACTGCGCAAAGGGTCGACTATTCACTGGCCCGGCTGGCGCATTACACTGCGACTGATCCCAGTCATTTCCAGAACCATGTGCTGTTCACCAACTATCAGTTCTACGTCTCGGAATTTGAAAACTATGCACGCGCGCAGCTGGCCGAACCAGACAGTGGCTATACCAGCTTTGTCTCGACCGGAAATGTCGAGATCACCACCGAAGGCGGAGTGCTGGAACAACCCCTGAAGCTGCCGCAGATGCCGACCTATCACCTAAAGCGGGCGGATGGATCGGGTATCACGCTGGTCAATATCGGCGTCGGTCCGTCGAACGCCAAAACCGCGACCGATCATATCGCCGTGCTACGCCCGCATGCCTGGCTGATGGTTGGCCACTGCGCCGGGCTGCGCAACACACAGGCATTGGGCGATTTTGTTCTGGCCCACGCCTATCTGCGCGAAGACAAGGTTCTGGATGATGACCTGCCGGTCTGGGTGCCGATTCCGCCTTTGGCCGAGGTTCAGGTTGCGCTGGAACAGGCTGTAGCCGAGGTCACCGAGCTGGAAGGTTATGAGCTGAAACGGGTCATGCGCACAGGCACCGTTGCTTCGGTCGATAACCGCAACTGGGAACTGCGCGACCAGTCCGGCCCGGTACAGCGGCTCAGCCAATCACGGGCAATCGCGCTGGATATGGAAAGCGCGACCATTGCCGCCAACGGCTATCGGTTCCGTGTTCCCTATGGCACGTTGCTCTGTGTTTCAGACAAGCCGCTGCACGGCGAATTAAAGCTTCCTGGCATGGCCTCTGCCTTCTATACCACACAGGTTAGCCGCCATCTCGCGATCGGAATTCGTGCGATGGAGCACCTGAGGGGCATGCCGCTAGAGCGCCTGCACAGCCGGAAATTGCGTTCCTTTGATGAAACGGCCTTTCTCTGAAGCAAAAAAGCAACGAATTCCCCCTATTTTTAGGGTTTTCGACGCTACTATTCGTTGTGTTCACCTACAATATCCCGTTACAGTTACGCGGTGAGGCCCTATTTATCGGGCACGTTAAGGAGACCAAGAAATGGCAAAGCCTATGACAAAGACTCAGCTGGTTGCTGCTCTCGCTGAGGAAATGGGAACCGACAAGAAAGCTGCGAACACTGCGCTGGAGGCCATGACCGGCCTTATCACCCGCGAAGTGTCGGCGGGCGGCGCGGTGACCCTGCCTGGTGTCGGCAAAATCTACTGTCGCGAGCGCCCCGAGCGCATGGTGCGTAACCCTGCCACCGGCGAGCAGTTCAAGAAAGAAGCCGACAAAGTGGTCAAAATGACCATTGCGAAGGCGCTGAAGGACAGCGTGAACGGCTGATCCAGCTTTCACTGCAAAACGATCAAGGGCCGCCGCTTGGGGGCCCTTTTTCTTTTACCCCCCTATTGAAGCCAGTTTTTTGTAAGGCTTTGGGAGGCCGGCCGTGGTCAGCCTGGTGTTATGCAATCTGAGATCAGCGAAGAATAAATCTAGCGCCGCGCTCATTAGCTGGGTGCGCAACAGGACCGGTGGCCTAAGCTGGCGAATGCCACAAATTCGCGAGGCTGGCCCCGTCACAGAACAAGAACGGACAATATCCGGTCGACTTTCGGACCAGTAATTTGTTTTGCCGCACTCGCCCCAAAAAGAAATTCATTCTCGGCGATGGATATTTTGATTGGCTCATCCGAACCAATTTTTAGTCATGTGTCACCTTTCGAAGCGAGTGAATTGTCTAAAGTATGGAAAATAAATGATTTCATTAGATATCTTGGCGACCCCGGCAGGATTCGAACCTGCAACCTGCCCCTTAGGAGGGGGCTGCTCTATCCAGTTGAGCCACGGGGCCGCGCAAAACTCTCTGTAGCGTGGTTTTTTCGGGTTGTCATCGGCTTTGAAGGGCAGTTGTAAAATGCGTCCTGTTCACGCTACCATCGGACAAAACAACAACGCAGGTGCACCCCGTGACCACAGAAAACAAACGCCCACTCACCCTTCGTGATGTTTCTGAAGCGTCCGGAGTGTCTGAGATGACGGTCAGCCGGGTTCTGCGCAATCGGGGTGACGTGTCGGATGCGACCCGCACACGCGTTCTGGCCGCAGCAAAAGAGCTGGGATACGTGCCGAACAAAATCGCTGGTGCACTTGCCTCAAGCCGGGTGAACCTTGTGGCAGTGATCATCCCGTCGCTGTCGAACATGGTGTTCCCCGAGGTGCTGACCGGCATCAATCAGATTCTTGAGGATACCGAGCTACAGCCAGTGGTCGGCGTCACCGATTATTTGCCCGAAAAAGAGGAAAAAGTCCTGTACGAGATGCTCTCGTGGCGGCCTTCGGGCGTGATCATCGCCGGATTGGAACATACCGATGCCGCACGCGCCATGCTGGATTCGGCGGGGATTCCGGTGGTCGAGATCATGGACACCGATGGTAAGCCGGTGGACGCGATGGTCGGGATTTCCCATCGCCGCGCTGGACGTGAGATGGCACAGGCGATCCTGAAAGCGGGCTATGAACATATCGGCTTTATGGGCACCAAAATGCCCCTGGATCACCGCGCTCGGAAACGGTTCGAAGGCTTTACCGAAGTGCTGGGCAAGCATGGGATCGAGATCGAAGACCGCGAGTTTTATTCCGGGGGCTCGGCCTTGGCCAAAGGCCGCGAGATGACTCAAGCCATGTTGGAACGCTCACCGGATCTGGATTTCCTGTATTATTCCAACGACATGATTGGTGCTGGCGGGTTGCTGTATCTGTTGGACCAGGGGATAGACATTCCAGGCCAGATCGGTTTGGCAGGGTTCAACAATGTCGAACTGTTACAGGGTCTGCCGCGCAAGCTGGCCACAATGGATGCATGTCGACACGAGATTGGGCGCAAGGCAGCCGAAATAATCGCCGTTCAGCTTTCCGATCCCACTTCCGAGGTCGAAAACCGCATAACTCTGACCCCCAAGATCAGTTATGGCGATACGCTGAAACGCCGCTGACCCATGGCGATGCAAAGGCTGAACAATCGGGCGGCCCGCGCCCTGTTCATGGACCGGCACGCGATGGCAGAACAGCCGTCCGGGGCTGCGAAAGGGCCTGACCTGCTTGAATTGATCAGGCGTCTGGGATTTGTTCAGCTGGACAGTATCAACACGGTCGCCCGCGCCCATGACATGATCCTGTTTTCGCGCAGGCCCGCGTATCGCGCCAAAAACCTCAAGCATGTGTATGAACGTGACCGTGGGCTGTTCGAACACTGGACCCATGATGCCGCAGTCATTCCGATGGAGTTCTACCCCCATTGGCACTTGCGGTTTCAGCGCGACGCTGACCTGCTGAAATCGCGCTGGAAAAACTGGCGTCGCGATGGGTTCGAGCAGCAATTTGAAACCGTATTGCAGCATATACGCGATCATGGGCCAGTTTCCTCGTCGGATGTGGGAAAAGACGAAAAGAAAGGCTCCGGCGGATGGTGGGATTGGCACCCGTCGAAAACCGCGCTGGAGTTCCTGTGGCGCTCGGGCGCGCTGACCGTGATCGGCAGGCAAGGGTTCCAGAAACGCTATGACCTGACCGAGCGGGTGATCGAGACGCATCTTTGCCCCGGCAACATGCCGTGTGACGCCGAACATACCGTGGATTGGCTGTGCCATGCGGCACTTGACCGGCTGGGGTTTGCGACCTCGGGCGAATTGGCGGCGTTTTGGGATACGGTCAGCACCGCAGAAGCCCGAAGCTGGTGCAAAACCGCCTTGACCGAGGGCCATGTCGAAGAGATCGAGATCGAATGTGCCAATGGTCAGGTCAGGAAACTGTTTGCACGCCCGGATGTTGCTGAACAAGCCGCGCAGATCCCCCCAGCGCCGGGTCGGATCAGAGTGCTGAGCCCGTTTGACCCCATGCTGCGGGACCGTGATCGCGCGCAGCGGCTGTTTGGGTTTCACTACCGGATCGAGGTTTTTGTTCCTGCCCCTAAACGCACCTATGGCTATTATGTTTTCCCGCTTCTCGAAGGCGACCGGCTGATTGGCCGGATCGACATGAAGGCCCATCGCGATCAGTCGGTGCTGCGGGTCAGCGCCCTGTGGCCAGAACGTACAGTACGGTGGTCAGATGCCCGCACGCGCCGCCTACAGGCCGAACTGGACCGGGTTCGTCGCTTTGCCGGGTTGGATGACATAGAATTTGCCGAGAATTGGCAAAAAGACCCTATTTAGGGTCTGATATAATCAATTTGACCGGCTGCAACCCGTCAATCTCACCCTCGAGTGAATCTCCGGGCTGAACCGGCCCTACACCAGCCGGCGTTCCGGTCAGGATCAAATCCCCTGGTCGCAGATGATAATAGCCGGACAAGTGACTTATGATCTCGTCAATCGACCAGATCAGCTCATCCAAGGTTGCGTCCTGCCGGGTTTCGCCATTAACGCGCAAAATGATGCGTTTTTGCGGGTCGGGTTGCCAATCGCTCACGCGGGTCAGAGGGGCAAATACGGCTGCATTCTCGAAATCTTTTCCAAGATCCCAAGGGCGCTGTTTGTTGCGCTCGCGAATTTGCAGATCACGTCGGGTCATGTCCAGGGCGCAGCCAAAGCCAAACACCGCTTCCTGCACCTGAGAAGTATCAGCCTGAAAAACCGGCTTTCCGATTGCAACAGCCAGCTCCATCTCATGGTGGAAATTTTCGGTCCCCGGAGGATAAGCCGTCGTCACCCCAGACAGGACCGCGTTTGCAGCGGCCTTGGTGAAATAGAAAGGGGCCTCACGGTCGACCTCATGTCCCATTTCAGCCGCATGTGCGGCATAGTTCCTGCCCACACAAAAGATTCGCCCAACCGGGTATGTGTCGTCCTCGCCGGTAACCGGCAAAGCGATCGGATCAGGAATAGAGAACAGGCTACCCATCATCATGCCGCCATAACACAGGTTAGTTAAAGTGGATATTAAAGGGCATAAACCAGAGCAAGTCGCAATCCTTGGAAACCCGCACGCCGGTTTTTGCCGACAATTCGGGGATGATTCGGCACAGGCTTGCCCAAATCGAACCGGTAAGCCTGCGCGTGTTTCAAAATTCGCAGACATGGCTACTTATGGCGCTGGGCTTACTTTCAACATGCGACTGAAAACACTGCGACAGCTCATTCAGATTTTAGCCGTCAAACCTTGGAAAACCGCTGTATCGCGCTAGCTTGTTGCTAACAGAAAGCGTTCAGCACTGAGACGTCACCACTCACAAAGGCGGCGGACCACCAATCCTCCGCCTTCTTGCGAAGACACCCGCGTGGACGGCAGAAATCGCTGAAATCCGGGTGCGAGTATTCAGAGGACCACGGCCAAACACCCATCCCCCTGGGTAAGTTTGCGCCTGAGAAACCCCGATTTTCGGGGTCTGATGTTCTCTGAAACGTTGCCGGATCGTTTGAACACCCCTCGTATCCGGCTGTAGGCCAGGCACATGGTCCACTCGGGCCTGGCCACTCCGCCAGAGAGGTCACAAAGGCCC
Source organism: Ruegeria sp. YTSA108 (assembly GCF_059610185.1). NCBI lineage: Bacteria > Pseudomonadati > Pseudomonadota > Alphaproteobacteria > Rhodobacterales > Roseobacteraceae > Ruegeria > Ruegeria sp. YTSA108. The sequence continues at coordinate 21,862 of NZ_JBXWND010000010.1, forward strand.
TCTGGCGGGGCCCACACACTGTTAGTCCCGAGAATCTGATTGTAATTTCAACTGGTGCAGATCGTTGAGAAGATCCAGCAACGCCTCATGCCGCTCTGGTCCCAGCGTGTTGCGGATTTCTTCAGCCAAAAGCAACGTATAGTCGATGTTATCCCGGATAATCCCTGCCCCTTTGACCGTGATCTCAACTATCTGCCTGCGCTTGTCGACCGGATGGCTTTTCCGCACGACAAGGCCCTTGGCCTCAAGCTTTTGCAGAATGCGGGTCAGGCTGGGCAAAAGCAGACAGGCACGGTCAGCAATATGGGTGGGCTCTTGCGGGCCTTCCTCTTCCAGCACCCGCAGAACCCGCCATTGCTGCTCGGTTACGCCCGCCTCTACAAGCATTCTACGGATAGGCCCCATAACCCGTTCCCTCGCGCGCAGCAGCGCAATAGGCAAAGACCGGGACGTCAATGGAATTTCATGAGCCATGTTAAATTCTGGCCGAATTCGGTTCATTCTTCAACTGACCTTTCCGTGTTTGGAATTCCAGGCATTTATCGCTTATTAGAGCCTAAATTATTCCATTTCTCTCTGCGGAAACATGTTCAGAAAAATCTCAGACCACTGGATTCCTGCAAAGGGCGTTGACGTTTCAACCCGGATATTCATCACTGGCACAGGATCGAAAGCGGTGTTCAGAGAAGATTGGAAGATAAAATGAACTGGGATGAATTCTCGGATTGGGGCGCCAAGATTGCTGAGTGGGCACAGGATTACCATCTGACTGTCGGCGACAATCCGGTTCGGGCCAGAACGGAACCCGGTGATATTCTTAACGCCTTACCCGCGCGCCCTCCCGAGCGCTCCCAGGCGATGGAGGAAATCTTTCACGATTTCGAACAGATCGTGATGCCTGGGATTACCCATTGGCAACATCCTCGCTTTTTTGCCTATTTTAATGCAAACGCCTCGGCCCCGTCGGTTCTGGCCGAGTTTCTAACCAGCGCCATCGCTCCGCAATGCATGTTGTGGCAGACATCCCCCGCCGCGACCGAGATGGAGACGCGGATGATGGATTGGTTGCGGCAGGCCCTGGATCTGCCCACGGGCTTTGCAGGTGTCATTCAGGATTCCGCCTCGTCCGCGACCCTGGCCGCTGTGCTGACCATGCGGGAAAAGGCGCTGAATTGGCAGGGCAACCAACAAGGGTTGTTCGGACAGAAACCGCTGCGCGTATATTGCTCGGCCGAGGTCCATACCTCGGTTGATCGTGCCATATGGGTTGCGGGGATCGGGCAGGAAAATCTGGTGCGGGTGCCCATACAAGGCGACTGGCGCGGGATGGACCCACAGGCGCTGGAAACAGCAATCCAAGCCGATTTAGACTCTGGTTATCAACCAACCGGCGTGATCCTCTGCGTCGGCGGCACCGGAACCGGCGCGGCCGATCCGGTAGAGGAATGTCTGAAGATTGCGCAAAAATACGGGCTATATTCGCATGTCGATGCAGCTTGGGCTGGCTCGGCCATGATATGCCCCGAATACCGCCATTACTGGGAGGGAGTCGAGCAAGCCGACAGCATCGTGTTCAACCCGCATAAATGGCTGGGTGTTCAGTTCGATTGCTGCGCCCATTTTCTGAAGGACCCCGATGATCTGGTACGGACACTCGCGATCAGCCCGGAATTCCTGAAGACCCACGGCAAGGACGGGATCATAAATTATTCTGAATGGTCGGTACCGCTGGGCCGCAGGTTCCGAGCCCTGAAACTGTGGTTCGTCATCCGCGCCTATGGTCTGGAAGGGCTACGTGAAAGGTTGCGCAATCATATAACATGGTCAGTGGCTCTGCATGACCGGCTGAAAGCTGAATCCGATTTCGAAATCACCACTAACCCTATGTGGTCATTGTGGACATTCCGCTATGCCCCCCCTGGATCAACCGATCTGGACGATCTGAACCTACGGCTGGTCAATGCGATCAATGATGATGGCCGCATTTACTTGACTCAAACCCGCGTTGATGGCGACTTGGTGATCCGCTTTCAGGCCGGTCAGTTTGAAACCACGCATGCAGACGTCCAAATGGCATTTGACGTGATCACTGAAATCGCCCGCTCGCTAAACTAGAGGTTCCACATGTCCGCATCCGTCAACACGTTCAAACAAGCCCTGAAAAACGGCGACCATCTGATTGGGTGTTGGTCCAGCTTTGCTGAGGCGGTAACAGCCGAGATCATGGGCACTGCCGGATTCGACTGGCTGGTGATCGACGGTGAGCACGCGCCGAATGATATCCGGTCCATCCGGGATCAGCTGATCGCGCTGGCCGCCAGTCCGACACATCCCGTCGTGCGAATCCCGGTGGGCGACACCGCATTGATCAAGATGGTGCTGGACGCAGGTGCTCAGACAATCCTGGTACCGATTGTGGAAAGTGCTGAACAGGCGCGCGATCTGGTACGTGCCTGCCACTATCCGCCCCAAGGTGTGCGAGGCGTCGGCGCGATGGCCTCACGCGCAACGCAATATGGAACGGTTCAGGACTACATTCAGACCGCAGACGATCAGATATGTCTGCTGTTACAGGTGGAAAACCGCGCCGGTATCGCCGCATTGGATGCCATTGCACAGGTAGAAGGCGTGGATGGCGTGTTTATCGGTCCGTCTGACCTGTCCACTGACATGGGTTTTCAGGGAAACAGCGCCGCGCCCGAGGTCCAGGCGGTGATCGCCGACGCGATGAAGCGCATCGTTGCAGCAGGCAAAGCCCCGGGCATTCTTGGTGTCACGGATGAGGCATCGCAGGCCTATAAGGACATGGGCGCCCAGTTCCAGGCGGTGGGGATCGACGTGATGCTGCTGACACAGGCGGCGCGTGCCCTGGCCGCAAGGTGGAAGGCCTAAGCCCGCATCGCCGAGGCCGCCTGAGCATACCCGCCCGAGGCACCATCGACGAAATGGACGTGATCGTCACGGGTGGCCGAGGGGACAAAGCAGGTCATCATCGCCTCATCCTGCGCGTGCAGCCCGTATCGGATCCTGCCCTGTTTCCGGGCCTGTTCAAGAACGGTCTGAATCTGGTTCAGGGTGGCCGGGTCACAATCCAGCGTCATTTTCAGCCCGTCATCGAATTTGCGGAAATCCGCATTGCGACTGACCGTGCGCTTATAGTGTTCTGGCTCAAAATTCCCCAATCGCTTGCCAGATTTGAACAGCAGCCCGATCATCAAATTCTGCGCCAACAGCTTGATTTTCTGCAGCAAAAGATTGCGACCCGCACGGGACACATGGGCGTCCAGCGCCAATCCAGGCGGCGGCCAGCGGATCGGAGGGCCGCTTTCCGGCATCGGGTGGCCGGACCGGTCCAATCCTTCAGCGGCCACTAGAACAGCCCGTGACAGGTCGGCGAAATCGGTCTCGGTAGCGCGGGCAGTTGGCTGCACCACCACCGAGACAATCTGACCATTCTGCGCCTTGCTGTTGGACCAGCGGCAGGACAGCCCGGTCAAATCCGGCAGCGCACCGGGGGCTGCGTACGGAACCTCAAACCGGCCTGCTTTCATCTCGGCCTCGGCCCAGGCCAGACCACCGCCCGAGAACATCGCATAATCCACCCCCTCGGATGGCGCGTAACGCGCAACCCGAAGATCCTTGCCCGCCTGCCGGATTTCGGCGACGGGCACGACGGCCCCGCGCAGTGCGATCTCGAACTCTTCTTCCGCCCAGCGCCGCAAATCGGCCAGAACGCTACGTGCTGCCTCTGCCGCGCTTGCCGGTACGGCGAACCCGGCACCATCACCCCCAAAGACATAGGGAAATTCTTGCCCGCGAAGCGCATTGGTCATGGCCGAGATCACCGCGGCCCCAACCATGTTCACGGCCTTGTATCGTCCCCGCTCTATCTGACCGGTGGAATCCACGACATCTGCGACACCAAGAACCCATTCCGTCGGCACCGCGGTAAAGCGTTCAGGATCAGTCAGATTGTTAAAGTCCCGCAACAGCGGAAGGCTGTCATAAAATGCGGCCTGTGCATCTTTCATTGGTTCCTCGACAATATGAATAGACCTTCAGATAGCCCAAATTTGTTCGATGTCCGCTGAAAACATCATAGCACACGCGCTTGTACATATCACGGGGACATGCCAAGCATTTGCTGGCGGGTTGGGCGAAAGAGGCGTCTCATGAAAACCGGACTGGTGGTTCTGTGTCTGGGCTATGTGCTCAGCCAATTTTTTCGCGCCTTTCTTGCCGTTCTCAGCGTCGATCTGGGGCGTGACATCGGGGCAAGGCCCGAAGATCTGGCCTTTGCCTCGGGGCTTTGGTTTCTGGTCTTTGCCGCCATGCAACTGCCAGTGGGTTGGGCGCTGGACCGGATCGGGCCGCGTTTGACGGCTGCGGTTTTGTTGCTGGCAGGTGGCGCGGGCGGCGCTGCGTTGTTTGCAGTGGCCAGCACCCCGTTTCATATCGCAGTCGCGATGGGGCTGATCGGAGTCGGGTGCTCGCCCGTTCTGATGGCATCCTATTACATCTTTGCCCGCGAATACCCGCCCGCCCGCTTTGCCACGCTAGCAGCCATCATGCTGGGCGTTGGGTCGGTCGGCAATCTTGTGGCCTCCTACCCCACAGCACTTGCGGTCGAACTGATGGGCTGGCGCGCCACAATGGCTACACTGGCCATCGTCTCGGCCATTATCGCAGCGGGCATCTGGATCAGCGTTCACGACCCCAAACCGGTTGAGACCGATCATCGCGGGTCAGTACTGGACCTGCTGAAAGAACCTGCCCTGTGGGCCATCCTGCCGCTGATGCTGGTGGCCTATGCGCCGTCGGCGGCTACGCGCGGGTTGTGGGCCGGACCATACCTGAACGACGTGTTCGCCCTTGGCACCACCCAGATCGGCACCGCGACCCTGTTCATGGGGGCCGCGATGATTGCAGGCACCTTTGCCTATGGGCCGCTCGACCGGCTTTTGGGCACACGGAAATGGGTGATCTTTGGCGGCAATGCCTTGGGCGCGGCGGCGCTGGGGCTGTTGTGCCTGTGGATCGACATGGCAGTCTGGGTGTCAGTAAGTCTGATGGCGGTGATCGGTTTCATGGGCGCCAGCTTTCCGGTCATCATGGCCCATGGCCGCGCCTTCGTGCCGCCGCATCTGGTCGGGCGTGGCATGACCCTGTTGAATCTGTTCGGCATCGGCGGAGTGGGACTGGCGCAATTTGTCACCGGCCGCGTCCATGCCGCGACAGTGGACATCAGTCCAACCGCGCCCTACACAGCGATATTCGGCTTTTTTGCAGTCACGCTTGCCATTGGATGCGTGATTTACCTATTCAGCCGCGACAGCGTTGACTGACGCTGGAACCATCGGGAGAGCCCATGTCCGACCCTGTTGTCATCGCACCCAACCTCAAACGCAGGCTGTCCGGCGTGACCGCGACGATTGCGCGGCTGGTGCCTTTGCAGGTGCAATGGATCGACATCGCCGCCACCGGACCGGGCCTTCCAGCCGACCTGCCCCATATCCCGCTGGGCCGCCTGCCCTTTCTGTCGCGCAAGACCACGCGCGTCTGGCATGCGCGCCGCAATACCGAGATGCTGTTGGGCCTGTTCCTGCGCAATGTCTTTCGTCTGCGCCTGAAATTGCTATTCACCAGCGCCTCGCAGCGGTCGCATACGGGCTATACCAAATGGCTGATCGACCAGATGGACGCGGTGGTTGCCACCTCGCGCAAAACCGCCGGATATCTTGAGCGGGACGCGCAGGTCATCATGCATGGCATCAACCTGCAGAATTTCACCCCGCCCGCGGACAAAGCCGCCCTGCGGGGCAAACTTGGCCTGCCCAGTGGTCTGCTGCTTGGGTGCTATGGCCGTATCCGGCACCAGAAAGGCACCGATGCTTTCGTCGATGCGATGATCGACCTTTGTGGCCGTTTCGAAGACGTCCATGGCATCGTCATGGGCCGCGCGACCGAAAAACACACCGGCTTTCTGGCCGAGTTGAAAGACAAGGTCGCCAAGGCGGGCCTGTCTGACCGCATCCTATTCAAACCCGAGGTCACTGTGGATCAGATCGCCGAGTGGTACCAGGTGCTGGACTTGTTCATCGCGCCGCAACGCTGGGAAGGCTTTGGTCTGACCCCGCTCGAGGCGATGGCCTGCGGCGTGCCTGTGGTGGCAACCGATGTCGGTGCCTTTGCAGAGATCGTGACCGACCCCTCACTGGGCCAAGTGGTCGAACCGGGGAACATTCCCGCCCTGGCTGATGCCGCCGCTGAAATGCTGTCGAACTCCGAGTCGCTGGCGCTATCCGGCAGCGCCGCCCGCGTCCATGTGGAACAGAATTTCGACATCTACGGCGAGGCAAAGACCTTGGTAGCGCTCTATGAACGGCTTCTAACCGACGCCTGAGGCGATGCACCGCGTCAAATCGGTGTCATTGGGGGAAATATCCCGTGAAACCTCTTTTTTCTTTGCTGCAACGCGGCTATGAACGCGCGTCCTTAACTTTGGAGACATGAAATGGGCTATCGCGTCGTAGTCGTCGGCGCCACAGGTAATGTGGGCCGCGAAATGCTGAACATTCTGGCAGAACGCCAGTTCCCCATCGATGAACTTGCCGTGCTGGCAAGCCGTCGGTCGCTGGGAACCGAAGTAAGCTTTGGCGACAAGACACTCACGACCAAAGACCTGGACACGTTTGATTTCACCGGCTGGGACATGGCGCTGTTTGCCGTGGGATCCGAGGCGACCAAGGTCTACGCCCCCAAGGCGGCGGCGGCTGGCTGCGTGGTGATCGACAACTCGTCCCTGTATCGCTATGACCCTGCAATTCCGCTGATCGTGCCGGAATGTAACCCCGAGGCGATCCACGACTATAAGAACAAGAACATCATCGCCAACCCCAACTGCTCGACCGCGCAGATGGTTGTCGCGCTGAAACCGCTGCATGATCGCGCCAAGATCAAGCGCGTCGTCGTGTCGACCTATCAGTCGGTTTCCGGCGCGGGCAAAGAAGGGATGGATGAGCTGTGGGATCAGACCAAAGCCATCTACAACCCCACCACCGAAGTTCCGCCGAACAAGTTCCAGAAGCAGATCGCCTTCAACGTCATTCCGCAGATCGACGTCTTCATGGAAGACGGCTCAACTAAAGAAGAGTGGAAGATGGTTGTCGAAACCAAGAAGATCGTCGATCCCTCGATCAAGGTTACAGCCACTTGCGTCCGCGTTCCGGTCTTTGTCGGCCATTCAGAGGCCGTGAATATCGAGTTCGAGGAATTCTTGGACGAAGACGAAGCCCGTGACATCCTGCGCGAAGCACCAGGTATCATGGTGATCGATAAGCGCGAACCGGGCGGCTACGTCTCGCCGATCGAATGCGCAGGTGATTTCGCCACCTTCATCAGCCGCATCCGTCAGGATTCAACCATCGAGAACGGCCTGAACCTGTGGTGCGTCAGTGACAACCTGCGCAAGGGCGCAGCGCTGAACGCGGTACAAATCGCCGAATTGCTGGGCCGTGAGGTCCTGAAGAAGGGGTGAGCGATACGCACAACCCTTAGCATTGATTAAGTAAACCCCGCTGCATGGTCAGCGGGGTTTTTTTTTATTGAACGTCGGCTAGGCGGACAAAGCCGACCTTGGAGAAAAGCGAGGTAATGCTTGAAAAATCTTGCTTCCGCTGAGATGGTTTATCCGACAGAATTTTCTGAGGAATTTCGAATGCATTTTCCCAAACTTGCCGCAGTTTCGTCGATTGCTCTTGCAATAACCAGTTCGCAAGCGCTCTCCCAGGATGGGGGACCGATACTGTTCACAAACGTCAACGTGTTTGATGGTGTGAATGAGGAAATGATTGCAAATGCCAATGTCGTTGTAACCGACAATCTGATCACAGATGTGTCCTCAGAACCCCTCGCCGTCGCCAATGGTATCGTCATCGACGGCGGTGGACGCACGTTGATGCCTGGCCTGATCGACGTACACTGGCACACGCTTTACTGCTGCAATCCGCAGAGCGTGGTTGTGACCGGCGATATTCTTGAGGTCGCGGTGCGGGGTGCCATCGGGTCCGAAGGCACATTAATGCGCGGCTTCACTACGGTGCGCGACGTTGGCGGCAATTCATTTGCCATAAAACGGATGATTGACGCAGGCGAGATCGAAGGCCCTCGTATCCTGCCGTCCGGCCCGCCCGTGACACAAACCGGCGGCCACTTTGACTATCGCCCCTACCAAGCGGTTCCGACGAACGGCGCGGATTCGCAATGGTACTGGTACAGCGTTGGTTTGATGGCGCAGGCTGATGGTGTTCCGGAAGTGGTCAAACGCGCGCGTGAGATCATGCGCATGGGCGCGACCCAGCTTAAGATTTCCACCGGCGGCGGGGTGTCATCTACCTATGACCCTCTGGATGTACGCCAATACACCAAGGCCGAAATCGAGGCATTCGTAGAGGTGGCTGACACCTACAACACCTATGTTGCATCTCATGTCTTCACGGACGAGGCAGTGGAGATAGCCGTTGCCGCTGGCGTTAAGTCCATCGAGCATGGCTTCTTGATGAGCCGCGAAACGATGGAACTGATGCGCGACAACGACGTGTGGTTGTCAGTGCAGCCTCTTCTGGATGACGAGGATGGCTTTTCTTTCGACGACCCTGTTAGCCAGCAGAAATGGATCGACGTCACCAACGGTACAGATTTCACCTACAAAACGGCGAAAGAAGTTGGCGTGAAAGTCGCTTTCGGCACCGACATCCTGTTCGATCCCAAACTGGCCGAACGTCAAGGCGCGTTCCTTGCCAAGTTGCAGCGCTGGTACACGCCATACGAGGTGCTGAAAATGGCGACTTCAACCAATGCTGAACTGCTCAAACTCTCAGGCCCGCGCCACCCCTATCAACAAGGCGATTTGGGTGTAATCGCAAAGGGCGCTTATGCCGACTTAATCCTTGTGGACGGCAATCCGCTGCAAGATATCGACCTGATCGCAGACCCGCATGAGAATTTCGATCTGATCATGAAAGACGGCAAAGTCTACAAGAACACGCTGGACTGAGTTCCAGATGAAGTCCTTTGCTCAAAGCCAGCTTTGTAACGACTGCTCGGGGCTCAAAGCCGCCATCCGAATACACCTCGGGGTCCTCTAAATCACCCCTGCCCCTCGACCAGCGTTTTCAGATTATCCAACCCGCGCTGGTAATCTCCGCCAACCCATTTATCCATCATCAGCCCCATCCAGCGGGACATGGGATTCATACCCAATTCGGATTCAAACCCCCAGGTCACTTTGGTGCCGCTGCCCTCCGGCTGCAGTTCAAACATGGCAATGGCAGTGCCCATTGGACCAAAATCCAAGGCGGTTCTGACCATCTGGTTTTCAACGCTTTCGGTGATCTCTTGCGAACCGGTGCCGACCTGCGGGTGATCCGACGACCAGTTCAGCACATTCCCGACCCCGGAATCAGGCCCGCCATAGGTCAGCTTCGTCTCGGGATCACGAGATAACCATGGCGACCATTTCTCGGTCTCCTGCATGGAGTTGACATAAGGAAAGATGACCTCGGGCGAGGCATCAATCGTGATGCTACGCGAAACATCTGTTTTGCCTGGCAATATAAAGGACACCCCTACCAGAACCAGAATCAAGACTAGCAAGGTGACAAGAACACGTTTGATCAATCGCATGGAATGCTCCGAATCCCTAAAATGACATCCCAAACTTATCAAAAAAACAGCGCAGAATCAGTAGTCTGATCCGCGCTGCCTGAAATTGTCGAAAATCCGCCGGGTCAGACGACCACGAATTTCTTTTCGCCGGGATCATAACACTGAAGGCCACCTTCACCGATATCTGTCCACAGACCGTGCAGGCTGAGCGAGCCGCTCTCTACCGCCGCGGAGATGAAGGGGAAGGTCATCAGGTTTTCGAGCGAAGCAACAACCGCCTGCCGTTCGAACTGGCGCGCTTGGTCGGTGCTGTCTTCGATATCGGCAACCAGATCATATTTTGGTTTGAGGATATCCATCCAGCGACCAACAAAGCTTTCTTTGGCTTCCAGTAGTGGCGCCTGGCCCTTGCACATGTCGATACAGCCCTGCACACCACCGCATTGGGAATGGCCCAGCACGATCAGATGCGCCACTTTCAGCGCGGTCACCGCGTATTCGATGGCAGCACTGGTGCCGTGATGATCACCGTCGGGCGCATAAGGCGGAACCAGGTTTGCAATGTTGCGGTGAATAAAGAACTCACCCTGATCCGCCCCAAAGATCGAGGTGACATGAACCCGGCTGTCGCAACAGGAAATCACCATGGCCCGCGGACGCTGCCCTTCGGTGGCCAGACGGCGATACCAGACCTGGTTTTCCGAATATGTGGTGGCTTTCCAGCCATGATACCGATTGACCAGATAGTTTGGCAAAGGTTTGGCGAATTCCATTCTTGTGTCCCTGTTCGTGTCTCGGTGGACTGCTGTAACCTGAATTCGAAGAAAATTCGAGCCATTATCCTGCCCCATGGCAAGGTTTTGCAAAGGAATTGCGCACCACATTCGGGCTATGCCGTGGGGGCGTATGGAATTGGGGTGAATGTGGTGGATAAGATCGTCACGCTTGAACACAAAGAAACAGTGCGGCTGGATTCGGATCGTCTGAATGGGCTGTATCGACAACTGGGTGAGAAAAACGCGTTGGACGTGCTGTGTCGCACGGTCGAGGAATTGGCGGTGCGCCTGTCGAATTGCGAGCGGTTCTGGAGACAGCGTGACTGGGCCGGGCTGCGCAAATGTGCGCGATCCATTGTGGCCATTGCCGAACAGATCGGAATGATGGCGCTGGCCTGTGTGGCCAATGATGTGGCGCAGAATGTGGACGCGGGCGACTCGGTCGCCGCCGGGGCCACGCTGTCGCGGCTGATCAGGGTGGGTGAGAAATCGCTGACCGTGATCTGGGATCAGCAAGATCTTTCGGTCTGACAGGGCTTGCGGACGGTCCATGGACGGCTAGGTTGGGCATAAGCCACAACAGTCGAGATTTCCATGACCCTGTCTTTCGCTCCATCGTCGGACGCATCTGTCCCCCTTCACGTCATTGCCCAGCCGGATCTGGACGATTGGCTGGCGGGTCAGCCCGAAGCCGAGACGACCTGGGCCAAGATCAGTGGATTTACCGGTGCACTGGGTCAGGTCTTACTGATTCCCGGCGCTGACGGTGCGATACAGTCTGCTTTGGCGGGGTATGGCACAACCATAGGCCGGGCCCGCAAACGTTTTCCTTTGGCCGCAGCCGCCGAAGCCCTGCCCGAAGGCACATATCACATCGCATCGAGCATAGACCAAGCTGATCTCGAAACCGAATGCCTAGGGTGGTTGCTGACCGGCTATGCCTTTGACCGCTATGCCAGCCAATCCCCGGCCAAGGCCCGATTGGTTGCACCCGATGGTATCGACGCAGCCCGGCTAGAGGTTCTGGCCGGGGCCGAGGCGCTGACCCGCGATTTGGTCAATACTCCGGCCTCGGATATGGGGCCCGAACAGCTGCATAGCGCAGCCGAAGCCCTGGCGCAGGAATTCGGCGCCTCTCTCGAGGTGGTTCTGGGCGACGCCCTGCTGGAACAGAACTTTCCCATGATCCACACGGTTGGCCGCGCCGCCGCGCAAGCGCCCCGGCTGATCGAAATGAACTGGGGTCAAAGCGGCCCAAAGCTGACCCTTGTTGGCAAGGGTGTGTGCTTTGATACCGGCGGGCTGAACCTGAAACCCGGCGCCTCAATGGGTCTGATGAAGAAAGACATGGGCGGGGCTGCCAATGTGCTGGGGTTGGCCCGGATGATCATGGCGCTGGAGCTGCCCGTGCAACTGCGTGTGCTGATCCCCGCGGTTGAGAATTCGGTTGCGGGGAACGCCTTTCGGCCCGGCGACATCCTGACCTCGCGCAAGGGGCTGACGGTTGAGATCAACAATACCGATGCCGAAGGGCGCTTGGTTCTGGCCGATGCATTGGCGCTGGCGGATGAAGGAAATCCGGACCTTGTGATCTCAATGGCGACGCTGACCGGCGCGGCACGTGTGGCGGTGGGTACCGATCTGGCGCCCTTCTATACCGCCAGCGATACCGCGGCGAACGCCTTGACCCGCGCCGCTGGCAAAGCGGCCGATCCTGTCTGGCGCATGCCTTTCCATGACCCCTATGAGGGCCTGATCGAACCCGGCATTGCCGATCTGGATAACGCTCCGGCAGGTGGTTTTGCTGGTTCGATCACCGCCGCGCTGTTCCTGCGCAGGTTTGTCGGTGACAGCCCCTATATGCATTTCGACATCTTCTCGTGGCAGCGCAGCAAGGAGCCCGGACGCAGCAAGGGCGGGTTCGGCCAAGGCCCCCGCGCCCTTTTGACGGCCCTGCCCGAGATTTTGGGCCTGTGACCCGGCAGCGCATCATACAGCCGGTCGTTGACCTGATGCGTGACCCCGACGGTCCCCGCGATCGCCAGCTGTTGTATGGGGATAACCTTCGCACGGACGAAGAGCGTGACGGCTGGAGCCGGATCACTGCGGACAAGGACGGCTATGCGGGCTGGGTCCGGTCAGACTGTCTGGCCCCCGACTTGCCTGCCACCCATTGGATCACCGCGCCCTCAACCCATGCCTATGAGCAGCCCGCGATGAAATCCCGGGACCGAACCTCGCTAAGCTTTGGCAGCAAGGTTCAGGCGCTGTCTGAACAGAATGGATTTCTTGAGACGGAACTGGGCTTTATCCCGGCCATACACGCCAAACAGATCAACGTCACCCTGACCGATCCGGTCGCCGTGGCCGAGCTGTTTCTGGGAACGCCCTATCTTTGGGGCGGCAACAGCCGGTTCGGACTTGATTGTTCAGGTCTGGTTCAGGCCGGAATGCTGGCTTGTGGGCTGCCCTGCCCCGGTGATAGTGGCGACCAGGAGCGTGATCTGGGTCAGGCGCTGACCCCTGGCACACCCGCTCAGCGCGGTGATCTGCTGTTCTGGAAAGGGCATGTGGCCTGGGTCTACGGCGACAATATGCTGCTGCACGCAAATGCGTTCCACATGGACGTGACCTTTGAGCCGATGGATGTTGCAATCACGCGCATTCTGGACCAGGGCGATGGGCCCGTGACCGCCCATAAAAGGCTCTAATCCAAGTCGACCGACCGTATCAGCTTGCGTTCCAATACCCGCAGAACCGTGCGCAGATCATGACCGCGTTTCAGGATGCGACCATCCATACCGACCACCGAATACATCCCTTGTCGTGCCCGCAGACGCGGGTCCTTTTCAACCCGATAGATCGGATGTTCTGCCGTGCGGCGGAAGATGGAAAACACCGCCATATCACACAGGTTCGAAATCCCGTAGTCGCGCCATTCTCCGGCGGCGACCATCCGGCCATAGACAGAAAGGATTTGGGACATCTCGTGCCGATCGAACGCGACGGGCATCTGGGTCGAGTTTGCAGAATACCGGCTGGGAGGCTGCATGTTCATGGCTCAAGCCTTGCCGGAAAACGCGTTCGAATCAAGCCCATCCGCAAATAGGTGTGGTTTTTTGGTCAAGTCTAACGCTGTCGCCCGACTTGCCGACAGATCAGGATCACCGGCAGCAACCCCACTGCCAATATGACCAGCGAGGGCACAGCAGCGCCCTCTAACCGCTCGTCTGATGCCAGCCTATAGGCCTGCACCGCCAGCGTATCGAAATTGAAAGGTCGCATGATCAGGGTCGCGGGCAGTTCTTTCATCACGTCCACAAAGACGATCAGCAGCGCTGTCAGCAGCGATGGCGTCAGAATAGGCAGATGCACCCGGCGCAACGTCCCCAGCGGTGTCTGCCCCAAAGACCGCGAGGCCGCATCCATATTGGCATGCACCGTGCTCTGCCCTCCCTCATATGCGCTGAGCGCGGCGGCCAGAAACCGCACCATATAAGCGGCTACCAACAGCCAGATCGAACCGGTAACAAGCAACCCGGTCGACAGGTCGAAATTCTGCCGCATCCATGCATCCAGTGCGTTATCGAAACTGGCAAAAGGCACCATCAGCCCGACGGCGATCACACCGCCTGGAACCGCATAGCCCAGCCGCGCCATGTACCCGGCACCAGAGGACACCCTCCCCGGCCGCAATCGCTGAAAGAACCCAACGCTGATGGCCGCAAAAACCGTGACAACCGCCGCCACACCGGCCAGCGTCAGCGAATTCTGAATGAACCCGAGATAGCGCCGTGACAGAAGGTTCTGTTCGGACTCCATCCCCATCTGAACCAGAATGAACACCGGCAACAGAAATCCGAACAGCACCGGTATGGCACACAGGGCAAAAGCCGCGCCCGCTTGCCAGCCCTTCAGCCGGGCGGATGGCAGCGAGGCGTGGCTTTTACCTGCCTGATAGTATTTGGCCTTCCCGCGCTGCATCCGTTCTGCCACGGCCATGACCAGCGCAAAGCCCAGAAGGCAGAGCGCCAGCTGCGCCGCACCCACCCGATCACCGATCGAAAACCAACTGGTATAGATGCCCGTGGCAAATGTCTGCACCCCGAAATAGGCCACGGTGCCGAAATCGGCGATGGTTTCCATGATGGCAAGCAGCACGCCACCCGCAATCGCGGGACGCGCCATTGGCAGCGACACGTGCCAAAAGGCCAGCCACGGACTTTTGCCCAACGCGCGCGCTGCCAGAAAGGCCGTTGCGCTCTGCTGCAGAAAGGCGGCGCGGGCCAGAAGATAGACATAAGGATACAAGACCAAGATCAACATCACCGCCGCACCCTCGGTCGACCGAATCTCGGGGAACCAATAGTCGCGCGGGCCCCAGCCCGTTACCTGACGCAGGGTGGTCTGGACAATGCCCGGGTGATCAAGAATGAATGTATAGGCATAGGCCAGCACATAGGCCGGAAAGGCCAGCGGCAGCACCAACGCAATTTCCAGAATGCGCACGCCAGGGAACCGCGTCATCGTCACGAGCCAAGCTGCGCCCACGCCGATGGAAAACGTGCCCGTGGCCACCAGCACGACCAGTATCAGCGTCGTCATAGCATAGCCGGGCAGAACAGTTTCCAGGAGATGCGAAACCGTATCCGTGCCGCCCGTCGTAGCGGCCAGAACAACCGCAAGCATCGGCAACAGACAGGCTGCCGCCACAAGGCAGGCCACTACGCCGACGAGGCGTGTACCTACAGCGCCGCGGTTGCGCCGTCCGTGCTCAGAGATTTCGATATCGGCCATGATCCCGGCTTTAACTGGCTAAGGCGCAGAGTCCGTCTTTAATCGACCAAAACGCTCGGAAACACCAGTGGGCAGCGAAACAAATCTGCGACACATACTGCCGCAGAGTTGCACAGCCTTCATTCGTAGACGCGCTGATCCTCGATCACCAAACCATCTTTCGGCAGCGATCCCGGCGCCACGACTTCGATCGCGCCTTTCAGCTTCAGCACCTCGACGACGGATTTCGCATAAACCAAGTCATTTCCGCCGGCGCTTTCGATCTGAACCGTCATCGTGTCCATCTCACCCTGGCGGGCGGCAATGACGCGCGCCTTGACGATTTCATCATGCTTGTCGACCAGCGCCGCGACCTGTTCAGGGCGCACGAACATACCCTTGATCTTGGTTGTCTGATCCGCGCGTCCCATCCAGCCCTTGATGCGCATGTTGGTACGACCGCAAGGTGACTGACCAGGTTGAACCGCCGACAGATCACCGGTGGCAAACCGGATCAGCGGATAATCGGGGTTCAGTGAGGTCACGACAACCTCACCCACTTCACCCGGCGCGACCGGGTTTCCGGTTCCGGGGGTGACGATCTCGACGATGACATGCTCATCAATGATCATCCCATCCATCGCCGGGCTTTCATAAGCGATGCTGCCCAGATCGGCGGTGGCATAGCATTGCAGACAGGCGATACCGCGATTGGCGTATTCCTGACGCAAAGACGGGAACAAAGCACCACCGCCAACAACGGCAGTCACGAAATCCAGTGCCACGCCCATCTCATCGGCCTTGTCCAAAATGACCTTGAGGTAATCCGGTGTGCCCGCATAAGCGGTGCAGCCGATATCGCGCGCGGCGGTTACCTGCAGTTCGGTTTGGCCGGTGCCGGCAGGCAGCACAGCAGCCCCCACCGCCCGCGCGCCACTTTCAAAGATCATGCCCGCCGGGGTCAGGTGATAGCCAAAGCAATTCTGAACGATGTCTCCGGGCCCGACACCTGCTGCGTGCAGGAACCGCCCCATCCGCCACCAGTCGTGATCGGTGCTGCCGGGCTCATAGATCGGGCCGGGCGACTGGAAAACATGATGGAAATGCCGGGCCGGTTTGACGGTAAACCCGCCAAAGGGCGGGCGCGACGCCTGCGCCTTAGCCATATCGGACTTGCGCAGAACTGGCAGCTTCACAAGGTCGTCCAGCGACTTTACAGCTGCCTTATCAACATCCGCCATATGCGCCGCAAACCCCGGAGCCGAGTTCGCGCGCGTGATCTGTACCTGCAACGCCTCAGACTGTTCAGAGGCGCGCTGGTCGGCCGAGCGGGTTTCTAGCGCATCGTAGAATTTCGTCATCGCCAAATCCTCCATCCGCCTACAGCCACCTCTTGCGGCGGCGGTATGAGCGCACATCGCGGAAGCTTTTGCGGCCGTCATCCGACATGCCCAGATAGAATTCCTTAACATCGGGGTTTTCGCGCAGCTCGGCAGCTGGGCCATCCATCACCACGCGGCCGGATTCAAGAATATAGCCATAATGTGCGAACCTGAGCGCCACATTGGTGTTCTGCTCGGCCAGCAGAAACGAGACGCCCTCTTTTTCGTTCAGATCTTGGACGATGCCGAAAATCTCTTCGACAAGCTGCGGGGCCAGTCCCATGGACGGCTCATCCAGCAGGATCGTCTCGGGCCGCGACATCAGCGCCCGACCCATCGCAACCATCTGTTGCTCTCCGCCCGACGTGTAACCCGCCTGGCTGCGGCGGCGTTCCTTCAGACGTGGGAAATAGGTGTAAACAAGGTCCAGATCCTGTTGGATCGCGGCCTTACCATCTTTGCGGGTATAGGCGCCGGTCAGCAGGTTTTCCTCGACCGTCAAGTGTTCGAAACAATGGCGGCCCTCCATCACCTGGATGACGCCTTTTTCCACCAGATCTGCAGGATCGCTTTCATGCACGCTGGTCCCGCGATACTTGATTGATCCCTTGGTGACTTCGCCCCGTTCCGAATGCAGCAGGTTCGACACAGCCTTGAGCGTGGTGGTCTTGCCTGCCCCGTTGCCGCCCAGCAGGGCCGTAATGCCCCCTTTGGGCACCGTTAGGCTGACGCCTTTCAGCACAAGGATCACATGATTGTAGATCACCTCGATATTGTTGACCTCAAGCAGGGTTTCCGCCTGCACGTCAGTGGTTTGTGCCGCATCCAGCATCAGCGCGTGTCCTCATGACTGTCCCGAGAGGGACCGTTGGGATAGAGCGGCGGCTGCCCGCCGCTCTGGTCAGTTTCGCGGCCCCGGATCAAGACCGGGGCCAGCCACTTATTCACACCCAGGTGTGATGTTGTTTTCCGCTGCATAGGCTGCAGAATCTTCTTCGATCAACGTGTTGATCACATCTGCATCGGTCGGCTGGAAGTCCTGAACCGGGTTCCAGGTTCCGGCCGCAGCATCCCACTGCACAACGCCGACAAGGCCGGGTCCGCCGTGATTTTCGCACGAGACCGAAAATTCAGGCCCGAAACCGGTCATGCCCAGCGCTTCCATCTTGGCGTTGGTCATTTCCAGCGCCTCCATACCATCGCGCATCATGGATGCGTCGATATCAGCGGTATTATGGATTCCCTGCGCAGTCTTCACAGCTTCAGCGGCCAGCATGGCGGCATAGAGACCGCGGTTATACTGAACCGAGCCAAGCTGATCGCCCGCACCCGCCGCTTTGCCTGCATCCACCACGTATTTCTGCAGATCGTCATAGACCGGATAGTCCATGCCCAGCCCGGTAAAGGTCAGTGCCTTATAGCCGTTTGCCTTGTCGCCCGCGGGCTGCACGTCAAATTCAGCGCCAGACCACCAGACACCGATGAAGTTTTCCATCGGGAAGCGGATGTTCGCAGCTTCCTGCACCGCGACCTGGTTCATCACGCCCCAGCCCCACATGATTACATAATCAGGCTTTTCGCGGCGAATTTGCAGCCACTGCGATTTCTGTTCCTGACCGGGGTGGTCAACAGGCAGCAGCGTCAGGTCGTACCCGTGCTTTTCAGCCAGAGTCTCCAGCGTGCGGATCGGTTCCTTGCCATAGGCCGAGTTGTGATAGACCAGTGCGATTTTCTTACCGTTCAGGTCACCATCGTTTTCGCTCAGCAGATAGTTGATCGCGCCCGACGCTCCGTTCCAGTAGTTGGCCGGATAGTTGAACACGTGGCTGAATACCTTGCCGTTCGCAGCAGAGGTCCGGCCATAGCCCATCGTGTGCAGCGGAATGCCATCTGCGGTCACTTTTGGGATCAGCTGGTATGTAATGCCGGTCGACAATGGCTGATATACCAAGGCGCCTTCGCCCTTTGTGGATTCATAGCATTCCACGCCTTTTTCGGTGTTATAGCCGGTTTCGCATTCGATCACATTGGCCGAAACACCTCCGATGCCGCCATCACGCTCGTTGAGCAGTGTGAAATAATCGGCATAGCCGTCAGCAAACGGGATACCGCCTGCCGCATATGGTCCCGTCCGATAGCTGAGCGACGGGAACACAAGGTCGGCCATGGCCGGACCTGCGGCCATCATGGCGCCCAGCGCCAGGGTTGCCAGTTTCGTCTTCATCGGGTGTCTCCTCCCTTGATTGGTCCGATGTTGAATTCGGGCTTTGCACCCGTCTTGTCTTTGGGCCTGCCTGTCAGTGCGGAAACGGCCAGAGTCTGAGTTTCTCTTTCGCCACACGCCAAAGCTGCGCCAGCCCATGCGGTTCCAGAATCAAGAACATGATGATGAGTGCGCCGACGATCACCAGATTGAGATGCGCAACGATATCAGTGGGCCAGCCCAGTAGATCGACACCGACCACCTTCAAAACAACCGGCAGCAATACCAAGAAAGCTGCCCCGGCGAAGGAGCCGAAGATAGACCCTAATCCGCCGATAATGACCATGAATAGGACCAGGAACGATTTCTGGATGCCAAAGACTTCGCCAACCTCAACTGCGCCCAGATAGACCGCAAAGAATAGCGCCCCCGCGATACCCACAAAAAATGAGCTGACAGCAAAGGCGGTCAGTTTTGCCTTAAGCGGGTTTACCCCGATGATCTCGGCCGCGATATCCATGTCGCGGATTGCCATCCATGTCCTGCCAGTCGTTCCCCGAGTCAGGTTCCGTGCAATGATGGCGCAGAAGGTCAGGAAGATCAGGCAGAACAGATAGGTTGCCCAGGCCGGAGCATTCGGGCCTGTGATGATGATGCCGAACACATCCCGCTCGGGCGCGTTGATCTGCCCAGATGCCGAGTAGTTGTAGAACCACGGCACACGGTTGAACAGCCACACCAGAAAGAACTGCGCCGCAAGCGTGGCCACGGCCAAATAGAACCCTTTGATCCGAAGCGAAGGCAATCCGAACAGAACACCGACAATGGCGGTGATCCCGCCCGCAAGGATGACATGGATGAACATGCTGACTTCGGGAAAGGCCGTCATCAGCTTGTAGCAGGCATAGGCCCCCACAGCCATGAACCCACCGGTACCCAGCGACACCTGCCCGCAATAGCCAACCAATACATTCAAACCGATGGCGGCGATCGCATAGATCAGAAACGGAAGCAGCAGCGCGTTCGCCCAGTAGTCATTGATGATGAATGGAATGATCCCAAATGCCACTGCCAGCACCACATAGTACCGATACCGGTCAAATTTGATCGGAAAGGTCTGGCTGTCTTCCACGTAAGAGGTTTTGAAATCTCCGGCCTCGCGATAAAACATGTCTTACTTTCCCCATTCTTCCTGCGCCCGGTCGCGGGCAGCAGTGTTCAGTTGGCTGGAGCCTTTGGCATATCCGCTCGCCTCTGAGGCGCGCACAAGTTTCATGTAGGCCATGACACCCGTGACCAACCCGGCAAAAGCCAGGATCGCGGCGATCGTCAGTTGGCTGTCGGTCAGATCGTCCGAGGTCAGGGCGATATACCCAAACGCCCAGAACCCGGCCCATGCGATCACGTTGAGAATGGCGATGAGCTTGGTCATGACTACACCCTTTCGATGATCTTCTCGCCGAACAGGCCCTGCGGCCGGAACACAAGGAAGATCAGCGCAAGCACGTAGGCAAACCAGTTCTCGGTCGCACCGCCAACCATCGGGCCAATGGCGAACTCGAACAGTTTCTCACCCACACCGATGATCAACCCTCCGACGATGGCTCCGGGGATCGAGGTAAACCCGCCCAGCATCAGCACCGGCAACGCTTTGAGCGCGATCAGCGACAGTGAGAACTGCACACCAGACTTGGTGCCCCACATGATGCCCGCGACCAGCGCTACAAACCCGGCCACAGACCAGACCATGATCCAGATGAAATTCAACGAAATCCCCACCGACAGCGCCGCCTGATGGTCATCCGCCACAGCGCGCATCGCCCGGCCCTGCTTGGTATATTGGCTGAACACAACCAGCGCTGCCACCAGCAGCGCCGCAATTACCGTTGCCACAATGTCCAGATTGTCGATGAAGAACCCATAGCCGAAGACGTTAAAGGTCGCTTCATCGAGCCAGAGGTTGATGCCCTGCGGCAGGCCTACATCCAGCGTCTTGATCTCGGACCCCCACATCAGGTCGGCCACGCCCTCAAGGAAATAGGCCAGCCCGATGGTGGCCATGAACAGGATGATCGGCTCTTGGCCAACCAGATGGCGCATCACGAACCGCTGCACCGCCCAAGCCAGCAGAACCATCACCGCCATAGTCAGAATAATCGCCAGCAGCGCAGGGACACTCCAGCCAAAGTAATGGATATGCGTCCCGAAAGTCGCATTGATCAGATGTGCAAACGGCACCTGCCCGTTCATGATTCCGACCAGAGTCATCGCGGCAAACAGGGCCATAACCCCTTGCGCATAATTGAAAATCCCTGACGCCTTGTAGATCAGCACAAAGCCCAGCGCGACCAGCGCATAGAGCACCCCGGCCATAAGACCGTTGAGGATGACTTCCATCGCAAATACGAGTTGTTCAGGCATCCTATGTCCTCCGAACAGATTTCATCTGGCGCGTCATCCCGGAAAATTCGTCGAATTTTCTCAGCCCGTTCCGTAGATCAGTCATGGCTCACCCCCAGATAGGCATCGATGACTTCCTGATTGTTGCGCACCTCATCAGGCGTGCCGTCGCCGATCTTCTTGCCGTAATCCATCACGACCACCCGATCGCTCAGATCCATCACCACGCCCATGTCATGTTCGATCAGGGCGATCGTGGTGCCGAATTCATCATTCACGTCGAGGATAAAGCGGCTCATGTCCTCTTTCTCTTCAACATTCATCCCGGCCATCGGCTCATCCAGCAGCAACAGCTTGGGTTCAGCGGCCAGCGCCCGGGCCAGTTCGACACGCTTTTTCAAGCCGTAGGGCAGGCGTGAAACGGGCGTCTTGCGGATATGCTGGATTTCGAGAAAGTCGATGATCCGTTCGACCGCCTCGCGGTTTTCGGTCTCTTCGGCCTCGGCCTTACCCTTCCACCAAGCCTGCTGCAGGATATTGGTCTTCATATAGTTCAGGCGCCCGGTCATGACGTTGTCCAAAACGCTCATCCCTTCGAACAGGGCGATGTTCTGGAATGTTCGTGCAATCCCCTGCCGCGCGACCTCATAGGGCCGCATTGGAGGGCGCTTGGCCCCGTGAAACCAGACCTCGCCCTCTTGTGGGACATAGAACCCCGAGATTACGTTCAACATCGAGGACTTACCCGCCCCGTTTGGACCGATAATGGCGCGGATCTCACCCTCACGGATGTCGAACGAGATATCCTTGATCGCCACCACACCGCCAAAGCGCAGAGTGATGTTCTTCATCTCCATCACGACGCCGCCGATCTTGCGGCCGTCTTCGGTGACATATCCTTCGGAACTATCCAACATCAGCCCCTCCTTGACTTACGCAATACACGGAATGGCGGGCGGGCGATGACCATAGGTCGAGCGGCGCAGGACCGGACTTCATTCCGCCGCTACCTTGTGTTGCGTGACCGTTACAACCGGCGCATCCACGATCTCAAGTGTGGCACTGATCGAGCCCTTGCGGCCGTCCTCATAGGTCACCTCGGTCGTGGTCGAAACGCTTGAAGACCCGTCGTAAAGGGCGGTGATGATGTCGTGGAATTTCTCTTCGACAAAGCCCCGGCGCACTTTGCGGGTTCGGGTCATCTCACCGTCATCCGCATCCAGTTCCTTGTGCAGCACCACAAAGCGATGCACCTGACAGCCCGACAGCATTTCATCGGCGGCGACCGATTTGTTGACCGCTTCCACATGGGACTTGATTGTCTCTAACACTTGCGGATGTGCCGTTAGTTCCTGATAGGACCCATAGGCGACGTTGTTGCGCTCGGCCCAGTTCCCCACGGCGGTAAGGTCGATATTGATGAACGCCACGCAGCGATCCTTGCCATTGCCGAACAGCACGACCTCAAGAATATCGGGATAGAACTTCAGCTTGTTCTCAACATATTTCGGCGCAAACATCGAGCCATCGACCATTTTTCCGACGTCCTTGGCGCGGTCGATGATCCGCAGATGACCGCTGCTTTCCTCAATGAACCCGGCATCACCCGTGGCCACCCAACCCTCGGCATCCTTGGTCGAGGCGGTCGAGTCCGGGTTGTTGTAATATTCGACAAACACACCTGGCGAGCGATAGTAGATCTCGCCCGTTTCGGCGATCTTCAGCTCGACATCTGGCGCGGGCACACCAACCGTATCGGCGCGCACCTCGCCATCGGGCTGCACGGTGATGAAGACCGTCGCCTCGGTTTGCCCATAAAGCTGCTTCAGGTTAATCCCCAGCGAGCGGTAGAAATCGAAAATCTCAGGCCCGATCGCCTCGCCTGCCGTATAACCGACCCGGAACCGGCCATACCCCAGCGTATCCTTCAGCGGCCCATAGACCAGCAGATTGCCCAGCGCGTATTTGATCCGATCACCAAACCCAACCGCTTTGCCATCCAGCAGTAACCCACCCACCTTTTTGGCATGGGCCATAAAATGGTGGAACATACGCTGCTTCAGCTTGCCCGCATCTTCCATCCGGATCATGACGTTGGTCAGCTGCGTTTCAAATACCCGCGGCGGGGCAAAGAAATAGGTCGGACCGATCTCGCGCAGGTCGGTTATCATCGTGTCAGCGCTTTCGGGGCAGTTTACACAGAACCCGCACCAATAGGCCTGACCGATGGAAAAGATGAAATCACCCACCCAAGCCATCGGCAGATAGGACAGAATGTCCTCATTCCGGGTCAGGTGGTCAAACTCTGCAGAATTCTTGGCGCTTTCGATCACATTGCGGTTCGATAGCACCACGCCTTTCGGCTTGCCTGTGGTGCCCGAGGTATACAGCATCACACAAGTGTCGTCATAGGTGATCGCAGCGATACGCGCGTCCAGCTCGGCATCAAAGCGAGCATGACCTGCGCTGCCTTCGGCCTTGATGTCGTCCAGCGCGTTCATCTGGGAATGATCATATTTCCGCATCCCACGCTTGTCAGTGTAGAGGATGTGTTTGATCTGGTGAACTTTTTCCTGAATCTCGATGACCTTATCGACCTGTTCCTGGTCACCGCAGACGACATATTTCGCACCGCAATGTTCCATCACATATGTCATCTCTTCGGCGACCGCGTCCTGATAGAGCGGCACCGGAATCGCACCCACCATTTGGGCCGCAACCATCGACCAGTAATGCGCCGGGCGGTTCCGGCCTATGACGGCGATATGGTCGCCCTTCTCAACGCCAATCTCAAGAAACCCCAGCGCAATGGCGCGGATTTCCTTGGCCGCCTCGGCCCAGGTCCAGCATTGCCAGATCCCGAATTCCTTTTCGCGATAGGCCGGGGCATCCCCGAACTGAGTCACATTGCGGTGTAGCAGCGCCGGAAGAGACTGCATCCCTTCAGCGCCTGACTGCGTCTGAGTCAATCTTTTTCTCCTCCCCACCCGGCCCCTACCCGGGCCGGAAATGGCGGGTCCGGGTCTGGCCCGGACGCCAACGCCCCGATTAAGGGACGTCGACACGATCAGCGTCAAGTTTTGCCTGATGTTTTCTCAATTCTTACGAAATGTAACAAGTTGGGCCGTGCCGCCCGGGTCATACACCTCGTCAGAGACCCGACCCGAGATGACCACAAACTGTTCCGCGAACTGCAAATTTGCAGCAGGTAAGCGCATTCATCCACGTATACCGGTATTGGCTTGGGGTTTTGTATGTTTACCGCGCCTGGAATTCACCGTATGCATCCCGCAACTGAGTAGGATATTCAGAGCGGTTTTTCATGCCGATTTGCTATGCATGTGTATCGACCGAAGGCATCGGTTATGCGGAATGATCCAGATCGCATGACCAAAACCGCTCGAATTGTGCGATCAGAGGCGTGCGCCTTTGAAATCAACCGTTTTCTTGGACGGTCGGGCAGCACGAATTCCGACCCCTTTCCCACCCCAATACGCAAGGCAGGACTGCCGAGATGAATGTCACTCACCAGAGCATCACCAATGTGCTTTCACAGCATTATGACCTGACACCTTCGACCGAATTGGTTGAGGAAATGCAGGAGACCTATGTCCGGATGGACCGGGTGGTGACGCCGCCGGATTTCGCGATCTATGCGCCCTATATCAAGGCGATCAATGCGCTTAAAAAAGAGCGGAACGCGGTCATTCTGGGCCATAACTACATGACGCCTGAAATTTTCCATGGCGTGTCGGATTTTGTGGGTGACAGTCTGCAACTGGCGATGAAGGCCAGCGACGTCGAAGCCGACGTGATCGTACAGGCGGGCGTGCATTTCATGGCCGAAACCTCGAAAATCCTGAGCCCCGAGAAAATCGTGCTGATGCCGGACATGGCCGCAGGCTGTTCGCTGGCCGAAAGCATCACCGCCGAGGGAATCGACGAGATGCGCGCCAAATACCCCGGCGCGCCGGTCGTCTCCTATGTGAACACCACCGCCGAGGTGAAAGCCGCGTCCGATATCTGCTGTACATCGTCCAACGCCGTTCAGATCGTCGATGCGATGGAATCCGACACCGTCATCATGACGCCGGATCAATATCTGGCGCAGAACGTGGCAAATGAAAGCCGCAAGAACATCGTGTACTGGCCGGGCTCGTGCATCGTGCATGAACAATACACCGCCCAGGACCTGCGCGATTTTCGCAAATGGAATCCGGGCACACGGTTGATTGCCCACCCGGAATGCCCGCCCGAAGTGGTGGCCGAGGCCGATTTCTCTGGCTCGACCAGCGGGATCATTAAGTATGTCAGCACCGAAAAGCCCGAAAAGGCGATGCTGATCACCGAATGCTCGATGGCCTCGAACATCGCCGATGAACTGCCCGAGGTCGACTTTGTCGGCCCCTGCAACATGTGCCCCTACATGAAGAAGATCACGCTGCAAAAAATCCTCTATGTGCTGCACACGATGGAAGGTCAGGTCGAGGTTGACGCCGAGATCGCGGAAAAAGCGCGCCATTCGGTGCAGGCGATGATCGACCTGTCGCGAAAGCTGGGTCTCTGATCCGAGATGGAAACCCTCACCACCGACCGCGTTATCATCGTGGGCGCCGGGCTGGGCGCGCTCTATGCTGCGCTGAAACTGGCCCCGCATCCGGTGGTGATGATCTCTCCTGAAGCGTTGGGCGAGGGTGCTAGTTCTGCCTGGGCGCAGGGGGGAGTGGCTGCGGCGATGGACGCTGATGACAGCCCGGAAAGCCACGCGGACGACACCGTGAATGCCGGTGCGGGCACCGTTGATCCGCAGGTGGCTGAATTGGTGACGCGTCAGGCGCGCGACTATATTCTGGACCTGACCACGCTGGGCACGCCTTTCGACCGGACCGCGGGCGGCGATTACGTGCTGTCGCGCGAGGCCGCGCACAGCTTTGCCCGTGTCGTCCGGGTCAAGGGCGATCAGGCAGGCGCGCAGATCATGGCCGCCCTGATCGAACAGGTGCACGAAACCCCGTCGATCCAGGTTCTGGAGGGCACCATGGCCCTTGGGCTGGACTTCGAAGACGGGCGCGTTACCGGCGTCAGCATTCAGCGTGCGGATAATGGCGGGTCAGCCCCGGTGATGCTGCGCGGGGCTGCGGTTTTGCTGGCCGGGGGCGGGTCCGGTGGGCTCTATGCGCTGACCACCAACCCGCCGCGTATCCGTGGGCAGGTCATCGGTATGGCTGCGCGCGCGGGGGCGCTGATTTCGGATGCCGAATTTGTGCAGTTTCACCCCACCGCCATGGATGTCGGCGAAGACCCTGCGCCGCTGGCAACCGAAGCGCTGCGCGGTGAAGGCGCCATTCTGGTCAACCGTCATGGCGCGCGGTTCATGCAGGCCATCCACCCGGATGCCGAGCTTGCCCCGCGCGACGTCGTCGCCCGCGCCATCTATGCTCAGGTTCAGGCGGGCAACCGCCCCATGCTGGACACGCGCGAGGTTCTGGGCGAGGAGATCAAGGCTCAGTTCCCCTCGGTCGCGGAATATTGCGCCCGCAATGGAATCGACCCGGCGCAGGAGCCCATCCCCGTCGCCCCCGCAGCGCATTACCACATGGGTGGCATCGCGACCGACACCAGCGGATGCGCCAGTATCGACGGCTTATGGGTCTGCGGTGAGGCATCCTCGACCGGGTTGCACGGCGCCAACCGTCTGGCCTCGAACGGTCTGCTTGAGGCGCTGGTCTACGCCCGCATCTGCGCGGAAGGCATCGCCCGGACCCTGCCAACACCTAGCGCGACGCCGCCGCTGGAAATCACCTTTCAGGACGGCGGCACCCCATCTGACCCTGCCGCCGTGACAGAGCTGCGCCAGACCATGACCCGCTATGTTGGCGTTATCCGTGATCGCAAGGGCCTGATCAAAGCGCTTGGTATCATCGCGCGGCTAGAGGCAGCAAACAGCGACAACCCGTCTTTCCTGAACATGTGCGCCACCGCCACTTTAATCGCGGCGGGCGCTTTGGCGCGCGAAGAAAGCCGCGGCGCGCATGAACGATCCGATTTCCCCGACCCCTCGGCCGGACCCGGCAAACGATCCGAGATGTACCTTTCCCAAGCACTCGCCATCCGCGCGCAGGCCTGCAAGGAGCAATCATGAGCTTCTCTACCGTTCCCGATCTTGTCCTTGAACCGATGATCCGCATTGCCCTGATGGAAGATCTTGGCAGCTATGGCGACGTCACCACCCGCGCGGTGATCCCGGCGGATACCACCTATGATGCTTGCCTGAACGCGCGCGAGGATGCGGTCGTGTCCGGCATGCAAGTCGCGGCGCTGGCGTTTCGCCTGATCGACCCTTCATTGGACATCACCACGCATATTGCCGATGGCCAACCCTGTAAGGCAGGCGATACGCTGATGACCATCAAGGGATCGGCCGCCTCAATCCTGTCGGGCGAACGGGTGGCCCTGAACTTTGCCGGTCGCCTGACCGGGATCGCCACAAAGACCGCCGGCTTCGTGGCTGAAACTAAAGGCACAAATGCCCGCGTCACCTGCACCCGCAAAACAACCCCCGGCCTGCGTCTGGTTGAAAAACTGGCCGTGCTGCATGGCGGCGGGTTCAACCACCGATACTCTCTGTCAGATGCGATCCTGATCAAGGACAACCACATCGCAGCCGCTGGCGGGGTGCGTCAGGTGCTGGAGGCCACCAAGGCCCATGCCAGCCACATGATGGCCGTCGAGATCGAGGTCGACCGTCTGGACCAACTGGCCCAAGTGCTTGAGGTCGGAGGCGCCTCGGTCGTCCTGTTAGACAATATGGACAATGACATGCTGCGCGAGGCGGTGGCGATGGTGGATGGCAGGCTCAAGACCGAAGCCTCGGGCAATGTGAAGCTGGATCGCATCGCCTCAATCGCGGCAACGGGTGTTGACTATATCTCTTCAGGTGCATTGACCCATTCGGCGCGCACCGTGGATTTGGGATTGGACTTTCCGGTCTAGACCACGGTCGCGCGTCAGCACTGGCACATGGGCTACAGCTGCTAACCCTGTGCAGAAAGCTCCACCATTTCCCTGTGCCGGTCCCGCGCCTGCCCCTGTACACGCTTGACGAAGGGCTGAGGCAGCTCCGGGCCAAGGCGCGTCCCATATTTTTCGCAGGATTTATCACCGATCAGCTCAGCGAACCTGACCCATGTCCGAAAGGCAAAAACGTCCCGCAAGCTGAGGATCGGTTTGGAATTGCTTGGTCTTTCCGGGGCAGGCATCGGAATGTCCGTGAAATACGCCTCTTCGATCCCGCTCCAATCGGATGGTGTTTCAAAGTCGTCCCCCGCACCATCGGAATACTTAAACGCGGGGTATTCCATACTGTATTCAGAACATCCGTGGGATATTTTTGAGTGAACCCCAGTGATCTCAAATTCCGCCTGTGCGGCACGGAAAATCGCAAGACACTCTTTCGCCTCTGCGATCGACTCACAATAGATATACGCCTTATAGGGAAACTTGACCGCTTCGCGCAGCTCGATCATGCTTTTTCTGGCATTGTCCCTGGGCAGCTGCAGGTTGAGCAGCAAGAAATAGACCTGAAACATCCCCTCAAGGTTCTCAGGCAGGATCTGCACCTTGTAGCACTCGTGGCACAGTCCACAAATCACCTTGGTTTCTTCAAAGAAATTCAGGCGTTGGCCGCAATTCCCATGCTCGCCATTGATGGTGATGGTTTGACCCACATAGATCTGGGCGATGGGCACGGCCAACTGGATTTTCTGTGTGTCCAGGGCTTTCATCCAACCAGAATAGGCGGCGGTCTGCCGTCCGGTGTCGACCAGGGCTGCCTGCCAGCCCTTTTTCAACCCGCCCGTCACCTCAAGCTGCGCTTTGCTGTAGGCGCCCAGATGCTGTTTCGGTAGGTTGGAGTATTCCAGCATCGTCACAAGCTGCCGGATGGCCTGTCGGTCATTGGGCTTGAGTGAAACCCGCTTCTCAAGACGTTCCAGCTGCGCGTAATCCATCACTCTGGCCTCCTGCTTCGGGTTTGGCCCGCCAGTTTTTCTTGTGATTGCGCCGAATGAGGTCGCCGTCAACTGAAATGCGCGAAACTGGCTAGCTGCCGGATTGTTCTGAGACGATCTCTCCGAGCCGGGTAAAGAATTTCCCCGACAGTTTCTTGGCAGTCCCGGCAATCAAACGGCTGCCAAGCTGGGCGATCTTGCCGCCGACATCCACCTTAGCAGTATAGGCAAGAACCGTCTCGGACCCGTCTTCGGTCAGGGTCACATCGGCACCGCCCTTGGCAAACCCCGCAGCCCCGCCCTTGCCCTCGCCCTGCAGCGAAAATCCGTCCGGTGCCTTGGATTTATCCAGCGTGACCTGACCCGCGAACCGCGCTTTCACCGGACCGATTTTCAGAACCACCTTTGCCTCAAGGTCTTGCGGCGAAGATTGGGTCAGCTCTTCGCAGCCGGGGATACATTCCTGCAGGATATCGGGGTTGTTCAGCGCCTCATACACCACGTCCCGCGGGGCAGCGATGCGGATTTCGTCACTGAGTTCCATTCTGGCATCCTTCGCACAACAGCTTTGTGCCTATCAATAACGCGGTTTTTGCCAAATGTTTCAATTTTTTGTTTCAGATCAGGATACGCGACCCCAAATCTTACCTAATCGGGCGCCACCGGTTTGCGGTGACGCCCAATGCGGTCAGTCGCTGATCGCGCCCTCTTCGTCGCGGCGCTGATGCATCTTGGCTTTGACACGCGCGCCTACGATCAGAGGCAGAACAAATCCGATCAGGGCAATGGACCACAAGCCGATGGCCAGCGGGCTGTCAACCAGCGTCCACCAGTTGCCATTGTCGATGGTGACTGCGCGGCGCAAGTTATTCTCCATCGAGTTGCCCAGCAGCGTGCCCAGAATGATCGGCACCAGCGGCACGTCCAGCTTGCGCAGAACCCAGCCCATGACACCGAACCCAATCATCACCAGTAGATCAAAGCTGGACCCCGAGATGCCGTAAATACCCACAAAGCTGACCATCGCCACGACGGGCATCAGGATACGCGAGGGCACCATCAGGACGCGGGTGAACAGGCCCACCATCGGGATATTCATCGCGAGCAACATAAAGTTGGCAATGAACAGTGCCGCAATCAGGCCCCAGACCACATCCGGGTTCTGGGTGAACAGCAGCGGTCCGGGCGTGATATTCAGCGCCAACAGAACCGCCAGCAGCACGGCGGTGGTCCCTGACCCCGGCACGCCCAGCGCCAGCATCGGCACCAAGGCCCCCCCGGCGGCGGCGTTGTTGCCGGCCTCGGGCGCGGCGACGCCACGCGGATCACCGGTGCCAAATGTGTTGTCCTTGTCGACCAGCCGTTTCTCCATCGAATAGGAAATAAACGAGCCCAAAGACGCCCCGGCCCCCGGCAGAACCCCCGCCAGAAAGCCCAGGAATGAGGTGCGCAGCATGGTCGGCATGCATTGCTTGATCATTGACATCGGCGGGTAAAGCCGCCCGATATTCAACTTGCGCCCAGCGGCATCCGACCCGCCATGACGGTTTTCCAGAAAGATGAACACTTCGGACAGGGCAAACAGGCCGACAATGGCGACAAGGAAATCCAGCCCATCATACAGGTGCACCTCACCAAAGGTGAACCGCGGTACGCCGGTCTGGGTATCGACACCAATGGTCGCCAACCCAAGGCCCAGCGCAGCGGCAAAAGCCGATTTCGCCTGATTGGTCGAGGACACGCCGCCCAGCGTCATGAAGGCCAGCGCGAACAGGGCGAAATACTCAGCCGGTCCAAACAGCAGCGCGATCTTGACCAGCTGCGGCGCCAGAAAGATCAGGCCCCATGTGGCCAGAAACGCACCAATGAATGAGGCGATACCGGACAGCGAGAGCGCCTCGCCCGCAAGGCCTTTTTTGGCCATCGGATGCCCGTCCAAGCAGGTCATCATCGCAGGCTCGTCCCCAGGGATGTTCAGCAAGATCGACGAGATTCTCCCGCCATACATTGCCCCATAATAAACACTGGTCAGCAGGATCAGAGACGGCGTCGCGCCCAGCCCCAGCGTGAACGCAAGAGGAATCAGAATGGCCACGCCGTTCGACGGGCCCAGACCGGGCAACGCGCCCATGATCGTGCCCAGAAAACAACCCAACAGGGCCAGCAACAAGTTTTGCCATGTTAGCGCGATAGCGAATCCATCGCCAAGGGATGCAAGAGTTTCCATGACGTTCCCCTTAGAAACCCAATGGTCCGCGAGCCAGTGACAGGCCCAGAACCAGATGGAAGATGACGTAGATACCGACAGAAGTACCGATTCCGACCATTACGCTTTCGATCGGACCAGATCCCAGCCGCCAGGCCAGGTAAGCCGCAGCAAAGGCGGTAGAGATTACAAATCCCAGAACCGGCAACAGCTCGGCATAGAAGATCATCACGACTACAGCGGCGCCGACTTCGACCAGCCGGCCCAGCGCGGGCCACTCGGGCTCGGCATCCGGGCGCAACGCGATGACCGCGCTGGACAGGCCAAGGATGGCGGCGACAATCAGTGGAAAGGCCTTGGGGCCAACCGCGTCTGACAGAAAGCTCTCTTCAATCGCCAGCGCTGACAGGGCAAAGCCGATGGCAAGAAGAATGCCGAAGACCCCGAATATGCGATCACTCATGGGTATCTCCTATGTAAGGGAAGTATGGGCCTGGTCGGGGTGCCGCGCGCCCGGCGCGACACCCCGCTCTCAGGTGAGTGCTGGTCTTATTTGATGATACCGATCTCTTTCGAGATGGTCTGGATCTGACCCACGGATTGCGCAACAAAATCCTGGAAAGCTGCGCCTTGCAGGTCCAGCGGGGCCAGACCATTGGCGGCCATGACCTCTTTCCATTCATCCGAGGCGTAAAGATCACCGATCTTACCGACCCAATCGCCATAGGCCTCATCGCTCATTCCGCCAGGGGCGTAGAACCCGCGCCAGTTTGCGCCGATGGCATCAATGCCCTGTTCCTTGGCCGTCGGGAAATCAGCGAATTCGCCGGGCAGACGTTCAGGCGCCAATACGGCGATGACTTTGATATCGCCCGAGTCGACAAAACCCTTGGCTTCCGAGATGTCACCGGTAAAGGCTTGAACCGAACCGGCCAACAGCTGGGTCACAGCTTCGCCGCCGCCATCAAAGGCGATGTATTTGACCGACCGTACGTCCTCGATGCCATAGGCATTGGCCGCGATCAGAACCTTCAGGTGATCCCAACCGCCCACGGCGGAACCGCCCGCCACGGACACAGACGTCGGATCGGATTTGATCTGATCCAACAGGTCGGGCAGCGTGTTAACCGCGCTATCGGCTGCAACGGCGATCACGCCATAATCCGCACCGATGGCCGCTAGCCAACGCACCTGATCCATGGTGTTGCCTGGATAGGCGCCCTGCGCCAGGCGGGTCGCCGTGGCTGCGCTGGCCGCTACGATCAGCTCATTATCCTCGCCGCGCTTGTTGACGACCTCGGCAAAGGCAACACCGCCACCGCCGCCGGCCAGGTTCACAACCTGCATGGTCTGGTCGATCAGACCCAGATCCTGCAGAGATTTACCGACCTGACGGCAGGTGAAATCCCAACCGCCGCCGGGGTTGGCCGGGGCAATACATTCCTGTGCGCTGGCGCTCACGCCGGACAGGGCAAAAACAGCAGCCGCAATCGCGCCGCTTGTTCCAAACAGTTTCATTCGTGTCTCCTCCTCTGGTCTTTTTGGGCTGCGTCCTGCAACCGAAACCTGTTCCTGCAAGGGACTGTCCTTGCGGGCTGGTACTGTTTACAGAATAATGCTGTCACGAACCTGTCACAGAAATTCAGGGCAGGGCGCGGGGGGACAATGCGCGTATTGATGATCGAGGATGCCGTAGATCTGGCCGAAGGCGTAATAGCTCATCTAGCGCGGTCGGGCGTTGTCTGCGATCTGGCGACCACTGTCGAATCCGCAGGTGATTTCCGCGCAGTTCAAACCTATGACGCGATGCTTTTGGATATAAACCTGCCTGACGGGTCCGGCCTGAACTTTCTGGGCAAAATCCGAGACAGCGGCGACCGCACCCCAGTGCTAATGCTGACAGCACTGACTTCAGTCGAAGATCGTGTCGCCGCTTTGGACAAAGGTGCCGACGATTATTTGGGCAAGCCTTTTGACCAGCGCGAGCTTGAGGCGCGGTTGCGCGCCCTTGTCCGGCGCGATGCCGATCGCAAAAGCGAACAGATCACGCTGGGTCCGCTGATCTATGCCGCCAAGGATCGCAGCGCCACGCTGAACGGTAAACGCCTGAACCTAACCGCGCGCGAGGCGGCGGTCCTGGACGCCCTGATCCGGCACGAAGGTCAGTATCTGTCGAAATCCCGGCTGTATAACTCGCTTTACGGGTTCGAAGACGCCGATGTGGGGGAAAACGCGATCGAGCTGTATATCGCACGGCTCCGCAAAAAATTCACCGGCAGCGCCATCAGCATTACCACCCAGCGTGGGGTGGGGTATCGGATCGGTCTGAATGACTAGGCTGCGCCTGCCCCACAGCCTGACGGCCCGCGTTCTAAGCGCGGTGGTTCTGATCCTGGTTCTGGGCGGGTTTCTGGTTGGCCTGTCGATCTGGGCCAATGGTCGCCTTGCTGCGCGGCAGGCCTATGACCGGCTGCTGCTGGGCGCGGCCAGTGACATTGCCGAATCCGTTCGCATTCAAGATGGCCAACCCTTTGTCGATCTTCCAGTCTCGGCCTTTCAACTGTTGGCACAGGCGCCTGATGACCGTATTTTCTATGCGGTTCAGGTACCGGATGGCCCGTTCATAACCGGGCTGGACCGGGACACCGTGATCGAGGTGCCGCCACAGACTGGCACTGCGCCGGTCTATTTCGCCTCTGATCTGAACGGGGAACCCGCCCGTTTCGTCCGCGTAACCCGCCTGTTTGCCGAGCGCGATTTCTCGGGCGAGGTGGAAATTCTGGTCGGCCAAACCCTGCGCGCGCGCCAATCCATGACCGTGGGCCTGATGCGCGATGCCTTGCTGCCCATGGCGGTGGCCGGGATGTTGCTGCTGATCATGTCGTGGTTTGTCACCCGCTCGGCCCTGCGCCCGCTTGAGGCGCTGTCCGATGACCTGACCCGCCGCGATCCTTATGACCTGACACCGATGGCCAGCGACGGGTTGCCACACGAGTTGCAGGTGATGCTAAGCGCGATGAACCGGTTCATGGGGCGGCTGGATCGACAAGTGGACACGATGCGCAACCTGATTGCCGACACCGCCCATCAGCTGCGCACACCCGTGGCCGCAATCCGGGTACAGGCCGAGATTGCGCAGGACGATCCCGACCTTCCAGCCCGCACGCGCGCGCTGGATCGGCTGTTGGGGCGCACCCGGTCACTGGGCACGCTGCTGGATCAGTTGCTGTCGCGCGCCATGGTGATCCACCGTATCGACAGCGCCCCGCGGCTGCCCGTCGACCTGCGCGAAGTGGCGCTGGACGTGCTGGAACACAGCGATCATGAATTGATGGCCCCCACTATCGAGGTGCGTCTGGAAATCGGCGATACGCCAGTTCTTGTGAATGGCGATGCCTTTTCGATCGGCGAAGCCGCCAAGAACCTGCTTGGCAACGCTCTGCGTCATGGCCTGCCACCCGTCCGTATTGGCGCCGCGCAAGAGGGCGCGCGCGCTGTTCTGTGGGTGCGCGATCAGGGGCCCGGGCCTGCGACCATAATCGCCGATCAGCTGGGGGACCGGTTCAATCGCAGCACAGGTTCGGGCGAGGATAGCACCGGCCTGGGCCTGTCCATCGTGAAATCCACCGCTGAGGCCTTTGACGGCCGAGTCGAGATGGGGCGGGATGAAACCGGGTTTCGCGCTGCGCTGAGTTTCCCGGCCAGAACAGATGAGAGCAGCACATGATCCGAGCCCTAGCCCTTGTAGCGCTGAGTTTGATTCCTTCGCTTTCGCGCGCCCAAGAAGCCATCGCAGAATTCGGCGCAGGTCAGGATCCGATGTTGATCCGGTCAACCACCGACATTGCGATCATCGCCCCCGTGCTCGAACGATTTACGGCGCTGAACCCCAATCTGCAGGTCACTTATGAACAATGGGGATCTAACGCTCTGTTCCAACACAGCCGCACTGTCTGTAAATCAGGTGAGAATCCTGCAGACATCGTGTTCTCATCCGCGATTCAACAGATGGTCTGGCTGGTGAATTCGGCCTGCGGACACCGGTTTCAATCCGACCTTACCAATGCCCTGCCCGCCGCGCGACGCTGGCGGGATGAGCTGTGGGGGATCACCACCGAACCCGCCGTCATCGTCTACAACAAGACCTTGTTACAGGATCAGAACGTCCCACGCAGCCGGTTCGCCCTGCTGGACATGATGCGAACCCAGCCGGATCTACTGCGTGGGCGCGTGGCAACCTATGACATCGCGGCCTCGGGTCTGGGTTATCTGTTTGCCTATGGAGACAGCCTTGAGGCCACGACTTTCGGCTCTTTGATCGAAGGTTTTGCACGTATCGACGCGGTGGCCACTTGCTGTTCTGCGGAAATCATCCGCGATGTGGCCAATGGGCGCTTTTTGATCGCCTATAACGTTTTGGGGTCTTATGTGGCCAATGCCAAGGCCCCGGGCATTGGGGTGATCCTGCCAGAAGACTATACTCTGGTCCTGTCACGTGCCCTGATGATCCCGCGCCAGGCGCGGAACAAACAAGCCGCCACGGAATTCTTGGATTTTCTCCTGTCGCCACAGGCGCAAACCCTGCTGGCAACTTCGGGTCTCGTCGCCCAGATGGACACAGCCGATACGGGGTTAACGCCCAGCGCCCGAAGGTTCATCGCCCTGTCGCCGGCTCTATTGGTGGCCAGAGATCAGAACCGACGGGCCGAGCTGTTCAAGCTGTGGAACGACGCCTTCGACGTGGAAAGTGCGCGCTAGGTCTTTTCGTCGATGGCCGGTTCGATATCAGGCCGAACCGGTTCGATCTCTGCCTCGATAACCTCAGGCTCATCGGCCTCGTCGACCTCATCCATATCGGTGTCGGCCTTGTCCTCAAGCGCGCCAACGATCAGCGGCAGCATGTGAACACCGGTGGCCGAGGCGATCTCTGGCGTTTGCGGCGTTTGCCAGCTGAGCGTGTCAAAGCTGTGGCAGTTCTGACAGACCGGACCCCATTCCGGCTGAATGTCATGGCAGTTGTCGCAGACCCATTGCGGCCCGCGCGGCGCGTTCAGCGCCTTTGCCAGCCAGCCCTGCACAACCACATCCGAGGCCCCTTCGCCACGTTCAATCGCTGCCATCAGCGTATAGGCGCGGGCATCAGCCTGTTTTTCGACCACATCCCCCAGCGCGCGGCGGGCTTCGGGGAAATCTTCGGCGACGATGTTCAACTCGGCCAGAATCAGGCAGGTTTCCGGATTCTGCGCGTGTATGCGGGTCAACGTCGCAAAGCGTTTGATGCGCTCGGCCGGTGATTCATCCGGTGCAATATCGGCAAAAGCATGGGCCAGATCGGGATGTGGCTGTGCCTCCCATGCTTTTTTCAGAATCTTCGTTGCGGCACGCGGCTTGCCTTTTTCGATATAGGCACGGGCGGCCATCGCAGCGGCCGGCACCAAATCAGGGGAAAGGCGGTTGGCCTCGATTGCCTGTTCCTGCTGTTCTACGGTCGAGCTTTCGTCCAGAATGCCCTTTGCCTCGGACAAGGCGAGCACCGCATCGCGGCGCTTGAACACATCGCGGGGCAAATGCCCGGATTTCAGCTTGGCGGTCAGCGTTGATCGCGCCCCAGCCCAATCCTGCGACTTGGTCTGCAGGCCCAGCAGGATATCTTGCGTTTCCTGATGGCGTGGCTTGATGGCCAATGCCTTTTCGGCCAGCTTCCGGGCGGTGTCATCATCGCCTTCGGCCAGCTTCTGCTTCATGATACCGCGCACCCCCACAAAACGCGTGGCATTATTCGTCACCAGTTTCTTATAGGTTTCAGATGCCTTTTGGGTATCGCCATTCATCTCGGCGGCCTGGGCCACCAGCAGGTTGGTCAGCTCGGGTTTGTTCAGCAGCTTTTCGGCCTTGGCGGCCTTGTTCATCGCGATCCGCCCCTCACCCGAGGCAAGCGCCATGATCCCATCGGTTAATGCCTGATATCCGCGCTGTTCCCGGCTGCGGTCGAAATAACGCGACAGGGCTGTTTCATCCCCATTGAGGAATTTCAGCGTGGCGATCAGCAGGGTCAGCAGCTTGAAGAACAGCCAGATCGCAATGATCATCACGCCCAGCGCAATGACCGATTGAAGCGGACCAAGCGTGTATTCCGTGCCACCCGCTGTGATCTGCACCCCGCCTTTGGTTTCCATAAGGAACCCGGCGCCAAGAGCCAGCAAGCCGACAATCGCAACAAAAACAAGGATCTTAAACAGTGACCACAGCATAGCAGGCCCCTCAGTTCGAGTTCGCGCTTGAGGCAAGCGCATTTGCAGAATCCACAGCAGAAACCCGCGTCTGGGCCGCCTGTTCCCACCCTTCAAATGCAGCTTTGGCTGCATCGGGCAGGGATTTCAGCTCATCCAGGGCAGCAGAGACATCTCCGCCCGACAAAGCGGCTTGAGCCCGCGACAGGACCGCATCGGGGCTGTCACCTTCTTGCGGGGTAACCGAACGTGCACCTGTCTGGCGCTGCAAAAACGCGACAATTCCGGTGCCCTTGTCCGCGTCCCGCGCATCGGCCAGCGCCGTGCGCGCAGCGGGCGCAAAGCTGTCCTGAAGTGCTGCAATCGTCGCGACACCTTCGGTTGCCGGTGCTGCCAGCGCCTCGGGAACGGTTACGCCTGCGGCCTTCAGTTCTGCAATCAGTTCGCCATAAGGTTGACCCGTATTCAACTGTTCATGCACCCGTGACAGAAGGGCTGCATTGGTCGCCGCCAGCGATTTTGCTGCAGCCTCGGCCTCGAGCGTCTGAGCGTCGGACACCATCTTTTCCACCTCGGCCCGTTGCGCGGCCAAAGAGTCTTGGAGTTTTTTCAGCTCGGCTTCGATGGCCGCGCCGGTTTCAGGTGAAGCGCCCTGCGTCAGCGCGCCACTTTCCAACTCGGCCAAACGGCTGGCAAGCGGATCAACCTTGTTGGTCAGATCGGATATGCTGGACTTCACCCCATCCAGATCAGCGGTGATTGGCGCGATTTGGCTGGTCAGCGCGTCAATCTTCTGGGACAGGTCCGACCCGTTGGTCAGAGACTTCGACAGTGTTGATATCTGATCGGATTGTGCGGTCAGCTTCGCCTCAAGCGCGGCGATTGCGTCGGACTCACCCGAGGAGAACGCGCCGCTTTGACCCAGAGCGAACCCGGCCGCCGCAGCAATCGCACCGCCAATCAGCGCCGGGATAAAGCCGCCGCGTTTTTCGACCGGCGGTTCTGCGACGGTCTGATCAGGCGACGTAAGAGCGGCTTCGGCTTCGGCTTCGGCTTCGGCTTCGGCTTCGGCTTCGGCTTCGGCTTCGGCTTCGGCTTCGGCTTCGGCTTCGGAACGCGTTTCTTCTACGGGGTCAGCATCGTCAACAGGTGCCTCATCCGGGGTCTGGACAATGTCCTCGACTGCGTCAGCCTTAGGGTCATCTTCCGGCTTTTGATCGGTTTTCTTCTTACCAGCCACCGCAATGTTCCCCTTTTCGAATCCAAAACAACCTGAACAACTAACCAGACTAAGTTAATCTGTGGCCTCGCCGCCCTCAACCCGCATCGCATGTTTCACAAGCTTTTTAACGGCTTTCCGCATTTTCTTCGGTGTCGGCTCTTTGGCAATCTTCAGGCGGACATAATCCAAGGAATAAAGGGGTTCAGCCGTGGCCTCGCTGATTGCAGCCAGCCAAAGTGGTGCCGAACCCACCCAGATGTCGGCAAATTGTCGCGCTGTTCTGGGTGAAAATATGGGGGCAATCACCGGTTCATTGCCCTCAGCAACGGCGCCTGCCCGATCTGTGAGCGGTAACAAGTGCTGTTTATAGACAGGTTGTTCACGCACAGCCAGACCGGATTCGGTCAACCGTTCAGCAATGTTACCCCGGCTGTGCTCCCCCCGAAGATGAAGCAGCGGGCTTTGGGGCCGGTGCTTTAGCAGGTTTGCAATCAGCTCTTCGGCGGTAGCACCCACCATCCGGGCATCCCAGCCAGCGCCTTTGGCCGTTCCGGTGGTAACAGGACCCACACAAAAGGCCGGCATCTTTCGAGATACATCTAAAGACGTCGCCGCATTAACGGCGTTGGCCGAAGTAAAGATCAGCCCCTTTGCTTCATCCGCATGCACTTGCACCGCCAAAGGTTTGATTTCCAGAATCGGCGAATGGATAACCTCTACCCGGCTTCTGATGCGGGTTGGCAACTGCGCGACGAACCTTTCAGACGCAGCGCGCGGGCGGGTCATCAACAAATACAACAGTTGGCGCCTTCGGCCTTGGGATTGTTTGCATCCGCGCAGGGTGATACCCCGCTTGGCAACCAAGGTGTAACGGATCAGGCCAATGGTGCAAACACTTACTGTCCTCGGGTTGGAAAGCAGCTGTGATGACACGGCCGCCGCAGTCGTGCGCCAATCCGATGATACAGCCGCCGAGGTGCTGTCCTCGGTTGTCTATGGCCAGACCGAATTGCACAGCGCATTTGGTGGCGTGGTCCCTGAAATTGCCGCCCGCGCGCATGCGGAAAAGCTGGATATCTGTGTGATTCAGGCGTTAGAGGCCGCGGGTCTGGGCCTTGCCGACATGGACGCTATTGCCGTAACCGCCGGTCCCGGCCTGATTGGGGGGGTTATGTCGGGCGTCATGTGCGCCAAAGGGATCAGTGCCGCCACGGGCCTGCCATTGATCGGAGTCAACCATCTGGCCGGTCACGCGCTGACGCCACGCCTGACGGACGGGATCGCGTTTCCCTACCTGATGCTGCTGGTCTCGGGCGGGCACTGCCAATATCTGATTGCCCATGGGCCCGAGCAGTTCACCCGTCTCGGCGGCACCATCGACGATGCCCCGGGAGAGGCCTTTGACAAGACAGCCCGCCTGCTGGGCCTACCGCAACCCGGTGGCCCCTCGGTCGAGGTCGAAGCCCGCACGGGCGATCCCAAGCGGTTCCGGTTTCCGCGGCCACTGCTGGACCGTCCGGGCTGCGATTTGTCCTTTTCCGGGCTCAAGACCGCGCTGATGCGAATGCGCGACCAGATCGTGGCTGAAAAAGGTGGCCTGACGCGACAGGACCGCGCCGATCTTTGCGCCGGGTTCCAACAGGCCATCGTGGACACTTTGGCCGAGAAAACCCGCCGCGCAATCGACCTTTACCTATTGGAAGGCCCTGCGGAGGCGGTTGTGTCTGTTGCGGGCGGCGTTGCGGCAAATACGGCCATTCGTACCGTGTTAGAGTCTATCTGCGTCGAAAAAGGTGCCCGATTTACCGCCCCTCCGTTAGCCCTGTGCACCGACAATGCCGCCATGATCGCCTATGCCGGAATTGAACGTTTCCGCACTGGTGCCCGCGATGATCTGACCCTGACCGCGCGTCCGCGTTGGCCTCTGGATGAAACCAGCCCGGCCATGTTGGGCAGCGGCAAAAAAGGAGCCAAAGCATGAGCGTGTCGGTTCTGGGGTCCGGAGCGTTTGGAACAGCTCTGGCGATTTCGCTGGCCGGGAAAGGCCCCGTCACGCTATGGGCTCGGGATCCGGAACAGGCCCAGATGATGCAGAACCATCGCGTAAACAGCGCGCGCCTGCCGAATGCACCTTTGCCCAAGGCGATTACGGTTACTTCGGACGCTGATCTGGCGGCAGAAAGCGAAATCATCCTCCTGTCCGTGCCGATGCAGAAATTGCGGAGCGCGTTGTGTGCGCATTCCGCTACCCTCAGAGATAAAACGCTGGTCGCCTGCTGCAAAGGGATAGAGCTGACCTCGGGCCTTGGGCCGGTTTCCGTTATCCGTGAAACCGTCCCAGAGGCGCGCGCTGCGCTGTTGACCGGGCCAAGCTTTGCGAACGACATCGCGCGCGGCCTTCCCACCGCATTGACCCTCGCTTGTGCGGATGATGCGATTGGCCGTGACCTGCAGCATGAATTGAGCACCACAAATCTGCGCCTCTATCGCACCGCGGATACTATCGGCGCCGAACTTGGTGGGGCCTTGAAAAACGTCATGGCCATCGGGTGCGGGGCCTGCATTGGCGAAGGCATGGGCGAAAGCGCCCGTGCCGCCCTTATGACGCGGGGCTTTGCCGAGATGCAGCGCTTTGCGCTGATGCGCGGGGCCCGCCCTGAAACATTGATGGGCCTGTCGGGTATGGGTGATCTGGTACTGACCTGCTGTTCCGAACTGTCCCGGAACTATCGATTTGGCCTGTCGCTTGGGCGCCAGGATGCTTTTGACACAAACACAACCGTCGAAGGTGTTGCCACGGCCAAGGCTTTGGCCAAAATTGCCAAGGCCGAAGACCTGGACATGCCCATAAGCACAATCGTTTCAGAAATAAGCACCGGAAAATGCAGCGTTGGTGAAGCCATGCGCTGGCTGCTGAACCGACCCCTGAAGGAGGAATAACATGCTGATCGCCCTTATCGCCAAGGATAAACCCGACGCGCTGCAAACCCGGCTGGATAACCGTTCCGCCCATCTGGCCTATATCGAAGAAACCGGTGTTGTTGCCCAGGCCGGACCCCTTCTGGAAGGCGATGCGATGATCGGATCACTGATCATCCTCGAGGTCGAGGATATGACGGCGGCGCAAAACTGGGCCGACAATGATCCCTATGCCAATGCAGGACTGTTCCAGTCAGTTGATCTGATCGTCTGGAAAAAGGTGGTCGGCTGATGGCTTATTGGCTGTTCAAATCCGAACCCTCGACCTGGAGTTGGGACCAGCAAGTCGCCAAGGGCGCAGA
The DNA here is from genome assembly GCF_059610185.1 of Ruegeria sp. YTSA108. Classification (NCBI taxonomy): domain Bacteria; kingdom Pseudomonadati; phylum Pseudomonadota; class Alphaproteobacteria; order Rhodobacterales; family Roseobacteraceae; genus Ruegeria; species Ruegeria sp. YTSA108. The sequence continues at coordinate 64,013 of NZ_JBXWND010000010.1, forward strand.
GGGCGAAGAATGGGATGGGGTGCGCAACTATCAGGCACGCAATTTCATGCGGCAGATGGCCGTGAGCGACCGTGGTTTTTTCTATCATTCGCAAAAAGACAAGGCGATTGTCGGCATTGTTGAGGTTTGCGCCGAAGCCCATCCAGACAGCACCACCGAGGATGAGCGTTGGGAATGTGTGGATATCAAAGCCGTGCGCCCGTTCACCATCCCGGTCACGCTGAATCAGATCAAAATGGACGAACGTCTGGGCGAGATGGTTTTAGTCAAAAACTCCCGCCTGTCCGTGCAACCGGTCAGCGATGCCGAATGGCAAGTGATTTGCGATCTGGGGCAGACGAAAGCGGATTGATCAGAGGGAAGGTCCTGACAGATGCAGAACCTTCCCTACCCCGCGTGCTCCCGACTCACCACACGCGTATAGAATTTCGGTTCTGACCGTCCTGGTCACAAACTGACACTAGCCCATTTGGCAGGTTTGGCACAAACAACAAGTACCTAAAATTGGAAACGCCCGCCACAGATCGGGCGGGCGCTGATTGGTCGAAACCCGGATTTAGCTATAGACCGACTCTTTGCCGAAATGCTTGGTCAGCATATAGTAAACGACAGCACGATACTTGTTGCGCTCGGACATGCCATAGGTTTCCAGCGCTTTGTTAATCGCCTCTATCAGCTCGGGACCGTCGGAAAGCCCCAGCTTCTTGATCAGGAAGTTATTCTTGACGGTCTCAATTTCACCTGACTGAGTTGCTGCCACGGTCGACGCGTCGGCGTCATAAATCGCCGGACCACATCCGATTGTGACCTTGGTCAAGAGGTCCATGTCGGGGTCCATCCCGCATTTGTTTTTCAGATCATCTGCGTATTTGGCGATCAGTTCGTCGCGTTTTCCCATGAATATTTCTCCCGTTGAGCAGCTTTGGCTGCGATTTTCAATGCGCCTATGAACAGGTGTCGGAAGGTTATTCAGTTGTTCTGTTTACACAAAGGGAAAATTTCAGGTCATTCCCCGTAAGCGAAATTATGGCAGCACAGATAGACTCCGCGTACCACAATGCCTGATTCTGGCCTTCTGTAAGGGTCAGGTGGTTTGGATTCAGGGCGCAGCGGGAGAATGTTGAAACCAGTCCAGCGTGCCGACATGGCACCTGCTAACCAACCGGTGGTTATCTGCAATATCCCCAACCCGGTCCCTGAAGATGAAAGTGGTCCGCATGCAGCCGGTTGTAGTTTGGGCCAAGTACCACCCGAAACCATTCGCATGCACCCCGGCCAATCCGGTGTAGAAAATCTGCTTCGGGTCCGAGTGTTGTCCAGTCCGACAGCAGGCTCAGGCTTCGCCCATCTGCCAACTCGACCCCGACAATATCGATGGCATCAGCGGTGGCATGACTGCTCCAACCGCTGTCCTTTCCCTGCGCGGTGCGCATGCGACGGCAGTTATAGCTGCCCAGGTGGCGCAAGCTGCGCACCCTGCTGCCCAACATCTCGCGCGCGGCGGGTTGGACCACATGGTGTTCCCACATGGCCAATAGCAGAGCCGTGGCACAACGGGTCTCGACGCCATTGACGCTGGCCGTGGTTAAGCCCGAGAGAACCCCGCGCCCGGCTATTCCGCATTTCTCGTCGACAATCAGATCCTCGACCAGGGAAAAGCTTACCCCCGCCCCGGCCAATGCGGCCCTGCACTGCGTTTCATCGGCCAAAGCTCGTCGCATTTGCACAGGTGTGACCGGCGTGACCCGAGCCGTAATGGTCAGATCTCGCAAAGGGTTCCAGTGGTCCGGAACCGGTGATTGCGGGTGGGACAAAAGCCAGTAGCCACCCCCACCCATCAAAACCACCAAGGCGAGTGCTGAGAAAACGAAAGACGCCGCCAGATGCAATATCCGACGGCGTCCAGAAGGTTTGGTCATGCCTGACCCGCAATCAATAGCGGTAATGTTCAGGCTTATAGGGGCCTTCCGGATTCACACCGATATACGATGCCTGTTCGCTGTCCATCTGCGTCAGCTTCACGCCGATACGGTCCAGATGCAGGCGTGCAACCTTCTCGTCCAGATGTTTAGGCAGGATGTAGACCTTGTTTTCGTACTGATCGCCTTTGGTGAACAGCTCAATCTGGGCCAACACCTGATTGGTGAACGAAGCCGACATCACAAAAGACGGATGACCGGTGGCGTTGCCCAGGTTCAGCAGGCGGCCTTCGGACAGCAGGATCAGACGATTGCCCGAGGGCATCTCGATCATGTCCACCTGTTCCTTGATGTTGGTCCATTTGTGGTTCTTCAGGCTAGCCACTTGAATTTCGTTGTCAAAGTGACCAATGTTGCCGACGATGGCCATGTCCTTCATCGCGCGCATATGCTCGATGCGGATCACGTCCTTGTTGCCGGTCGTGGTGATGAAGATATCCGCGCTGTCAACTTCGTCTTCCAGCAGCGTAACCTCGAACCCGTCCATCGCGGCCTGCAGGGCGCAGATCGGATCAACTTCGGTCACTTTCACACGGGCACCGGCACCGCGCAGCGACGCGGCCGAGCCTTTGCCCACGTCACCATAGCCACAGACCACGGCAACTTTACCAGCCATCATAGTGTCGGTGGCGCGGCGGATACCGTCGACCAGCGATTCCTTACAGCCATATTTGTTGTCGAACTTCGACTTGGTGACACTGTCGTTGACGTTGATCGCTGGGAACGGCAGTTGGCCGTCTTTCACCAGCTGATACAGGCGGTTCACACCGGTCGTGGTTTCTTCGGACACGCCCTGGATCTGGTCGCGCATCTTGGTGAACCAACCCGGGGACGCGGCCATCCGCTTGGCGATCTGCTTTTTGATCACCTCTTCCTCTTCCGAGCCCGGTACGGGGATAATGTCTTCGCCCGCTTCGGCGCGGGCGCCCAGCAGGATATACAGCGTCGCATCGCCGCCATCGTCCAGGATCATGTTGGGGCCGTCGGTGAACAGGAAGGATTTGTCCAGATAATCCCAATGCTCTACCAGCGTCTGGCCCTTGATGGCGAACACCGGAATTCCGGCTTCGGCAATCGCCGCCGCTGCGTGGTCCTGGGTTGAGAAGATGTTGCACGACGCCCAACGCACATCCGCGCCCAGCGCCACAAGTGTTTCGATCAGAACGGCTGTCTGGATGGTCATGTGCAGCGACCCAACAATACGCGCGCCCTTCAGGGGCTTTGCGTTACCGTATTCCGCGCGCAGGGCCATCAGGCCCGGCATCTCGGTCTCTGCAATATCCAGTTCTTTGCGGCCAAACCCGGCCAGCGAAATGTCTTTGACGATATAGTCCCCGGCCATCAGGTGCTCCATTCCGGTATAATTCAATCCGGGTTGCCCTAGCATCCCTTTTGGGACGTGGCAACGCAGATGGCCGGAAACGGGGTTTTAAGCCGCCAAAATCAACTTGGTATGCCCTCTACCTTGATTTTGGGGATCGCTTGGAAAAAGTCGGTCCCAACGGCGACAATGCAACTGATGCCGTTCGGACGTGTCACCAAAACGGTATAGCTACCCGTTTCCTGAGAGGTCCAGACCTCCATCACCGATTGCGAGCCACGGGATTTTTGCAATCCACCAAAGGCCAATTCCTCGGAATAATTGTCCTGTAGCGTTGAAATCAGTTGATCACGCAACGCACAGCTTTGCTGGGCAAAGGCAGGCGGTGCAGTGGCGGCCATACCAAAGGCCAGAGCAATTCCTAACAAACGCTTGAACATAGCAAGCTCCTTTCGATACGAGTTACGTCCGAGAGGGGCACACCGGGAGGAGCATGCGCCCCCCTCGGTACAAATGTCGGTATCACCGCGCGCTTGTTCAAAGCACGATTGCTCAAGAAAAAGTTGGCAGCTGGTGATCTTGACAGGTACAGCTTACCACAAAAATGCGAATTTAATGTGTCCCACTTCACAAGGCATGGCAGAATGGCAACACAACCCCGCGCATGGCAAAGAATGCTGTCCGGGCGCAGGCTGGACCTGCTGGACCCAACACCGGTGGATATCGAAATTGAGGATATCGCGCATGGGCTGGCCTTTGTGGCCCGCTGGAACGGGCAGACACATGGCGATTTCGCCTATTCGGTGGCCGAGCATTCGCTGCTGGTCGAAGAGCTTTTTGGTCGTATTGCCCCCAAGGCACCGGTCAAATGGCGGCTGGCGGCCCTGTTACACGATGCGCCGGAATACGTGATCGGAGATATGATCTCTCCGGTCAAATCCGCTGTCGGTCCCGACTATGGCGCACTGGATGACCGGCTGGCTGCGGCGATCCACATCCGGTTTGGCCTGCCCGCTGCGGTGCCTAAAACGGTTAAACGGCAAATCAAAAAGGCCGACAAGATCAGCGCCTGGATGGAAGCCACCCAGATCGCGGGCTTTTCCGAGGCCGAGGCGACAAAATTCTTCGGCCGCCCGGACAGGGTTATTATGGAAGGGCTGCAGATCAAATTGCGGCCACCCGTTGAAGTAAGATGTGCCTATACGCATAGACATTCGGCATTGATGGCCGAGATTGGGCCCTGACCACTATCAGCCTTCTGATCGCGCCACCTTCTGAAAGACGTTACCGTCCATCTCATGGGCATGCCAACGCACTGGCGTCGCCTTCAGATTTGTTATTTCGGCCTTGCCCTCAGTCTTCTGTACTTCAATCTGCATAATCGTACTGCTGGCAATGTCTCTATCGGCGAAACCCCACAGCAGACTTCCTAGGGAATAGGCGATTGGCACCGTCCGATCTCCGGTCTGTGTGCGATACAGCTGTATTGGCTGAGGGACATGGGGGTGGTGGCAGACGATAAGATCAGCTCCGAATTCGGCCAAATCCTGTGCGGCCTCTTGCTGCGCTCGGCGCGGGAACAGCTCGAACTCATGACCCCAATGAATAATCCCAATAACCAGATCACAGCCAGCCGCTTTTGCGTTCGAGATCTGTGTCTTTAGAAGGGTGGTGTCCGGCGCTTGATGTTTTGAAGTCAGCTTGGCGATATTGATGCTCTGCTTTTGACCTTCAGGAAGCGCGTGGCCGTTGGTACCAAAAGCGCAGGACGCAAATCCGAACTTTATCCCTTTTCGTTCGATCGTTTTGACGGCTGTGGCTTCTGCCAAACTCTCATTCACGCCGATTTGCATGATATTTCTGTCACTTAAGACGTTCAAAGTCGTCTCAAGCCCCTCAACACCCATGTCGAGAATATGGTTGTTTGCAAGGTTCAAAACATCAATGAACCTTTCGTTATGGCTGGTCAAAGCATCGAACTGTTCTTCCGACGCACATTCGATCGGCGGGCCAGCGTCCCCGATCACTTCATCAATCAAGGGCTGTGTCGTTACAGGTGACTCGTAGTTGGCGACCAAAATATCATCCTGAAACAAAAGATCTTCAATCTCAGCATATACTTGATCTTTTGCGACACTGGCCCTGTGGGTTCTTAGAATGTCCCCGGCAAAGCTCAGAGTGACCGAATTTGATGTGTCACTGATGTCAGCGGTTGAAAGTTGTACGGCCGTTTTAGTCATAAAGCCTGACTGATCCAGCTCCGCTTCAGGCTGCTGAATGGGGTTCTTACTTTTATAGACCCAGTACAGGTTGTCCAAAATGTTCATTTCGGAAAGCTCACCCGCAGCGCCCTTTCGTGGTCGCGCCCAAAACCCAAATCTCTCTGCTGCCCAGGTGACAACAGAGACAATGGCTTTAAGGGCAGGGTTGGAAATACGGAGGCTTTCGTATGGCGTATTAGGGAGCGGCGACACTTCGATACATCTCAACTATTTGTTCGGAAAATATAATTATTGAACTTAACGACAACACAAATTGGTTAACAGACACTAAATTAAAGTCTTCAGGGGTGGCGGTCCATCAGCCGCGACAAAGCATATGTTTGATAGCCGCCTGTCGAGACTCAATTCGGTTTTCCGGCTTCATGAGTTCTGGCCTGGTATGCGCAAGCTATACTCACGATCTCATCGCGGGCTGCGCTTCGCCAAGATCCGTTGCAATGTCCGGCGGTGCATGTTCAGGCGTCGCGCGGTTTCACTGACGTTGCGATCACACAGCTCATAGACCCGCTGGATATGCTCCCAGCGCACGCGATCCGCGCTCATTGGGTTTTCCGGCGGCGGGGGCAGTTCGTCGCCCTTGGCCAGCAATGCGTTGGTGATGTCGGTGGCGTCGGCGGGCTTCGACAGATAGTCGGTGGCACCAATCTTGACTGCGGCCACAGCGGTGGCAATAGCGCCGTACCCGGTCAGAACCACAACCCGGCTGTCGGGGCGCTTTTCGCGCAGCACTTCGACCACATCCAGGCCGTTGCCATCCTCCAACCGCAGGTCAACAACCGCATATGCAGGCGGGCGGGCTGTGGAAATGGCGCGGCCAGCGGCGACAGAGCCCGCGGTTTCAACCTCGAACCCGCGTTTTTCCATGGCCTTGGCCAGACGTCTCAGAAACGGTTCGTCATCATCCACCAATAACAGCGATTTATCCGGGCCGATGTCGAGGTCAGAGCTGTCCGCCATATTCTATTCTTTCCGCTAATTCACGCCGTTGGCTTAAACATGAGTAATAGCAGCGCCATTGCAAAGGTCAAACAGACCGTTGCGTTCTAGATCTTGTCCAGAAAGCAGCCCACCTTGTCAGCCATCTGCTCGGCTGTGTCATTGCGATCGAAAAATTCGATAAACCCGTCCTGGGGTGTGACCAGATAAGTAAAGGTCGAGTGATCAACCAGATAGTACTCATCACTTTTGTCATGGGCCTTATAATAGGTCTTATAGGCCTTGCTGGCGGCCTTGACCTGCTCGGGCGTGCCGGTCAGGGCGATGGTCTTACCACCAAGGTTAAAGGCGTAATCGGCCATAACTTCGGGTGTATCGCGATCCGGGTCGATCGAGATAAACAGCGGCGTCACCGATTGTCCGCGTTCGGCCAGAATATCCACCGCTTCGGCATTGCGGGACATGTCAAAGGGGCAAACATCCGGACAGAAGGTATAGCCGAAGTAGACCAGCGTAGGTTCGGTTATCACCTGTTTGTCGGTCACAGTCTCGCCCTTGCCGTTGATCAGTTCGAAGGGCCCGCCAATGGTGGCCGTACCCCCTGCGATCTGGCTGGACCGACACTGCGCGAATTTGTCGTCCGAGCCTGCGCCGCGCGTCAGCAGCCACATGGCCCCCAGACCTACGGCCAAAACAACTGTTGCAAGGATAGCGTATAGACGGACCATGGCATCTTACCTGACGATAGAGGAGTTGTTGATCGTTCCGGCCGGGACACCTATCAAGATGAACAGCCGATGCAACAGGACATAATGGACCAATGGCAGATTCCAACATCACTTTTTGGCCTGGTCAGGAACGCAGCTGGATTCGCCTGCGGACGCTGATCCTGCTGCGCTGGGTGGCCATCTTTGGCCAGATCACCGCAATCACCGTGGCGCAACAGACCTATGATGTGCAGTTGGATGTGACGCTGTGCTATCTGGCCATCGGCATTTCGGTCATGGGCAACTTGACGGCTATTCTTGTCTTTCCACGCAACAAACGCCTGTCCGAGTTCGAAAACTTTCTGATGGTGTTGTTCGATTTGTTGCAGCTGACCATCCTGCTGTACCTTACCGGAGGCCTCAATAATCCGTTCGCCTTGCTGTTGGTGGGTCCTGTGACGATCTCGGCCAATGTCATGAGCACCCGTTCTACGCTGATCATCGGTACGGTGGCCATCATTCTGACCACGCTGCTAGCCGAATTTCACCTTCCCCTGCACACGGATGGCGGTGTGGATCTTGAGATCCCCGATATCCTTCTGTTCGGAAACTGGGCCGCCATCGTTATCGCGATCGTTTTCCTGGGGGCCTATTCCCACCGCGTAAGCTCTGAGGTGCAGTCGATGTCTCAGGCGCTGTCGGCCACGCATATGGCCCTCGCACGTGAACAGAAACTGACCGATCTTGGTGGAGTTGTCGCCGCCGCCGCGCACGAACTTGGAACACCTCTGGCAACAATCAAACTGACCAGTGCCGAACTGATTGAAGAGCTGGACGACCGCCCGGATCTGAAAGAAGACGCCGCCTTGATCCGCGAACAGGCCAATCGTTGCCGCGACATTCTGCGCGACATGGGGCGGGCTGGTAAAGACGACCTCCACCTGAGACAGGCCCCCCTGTCCACTGTCATCCATGAGGCCGCCGAGCCACATATCAACCGCGGCAAGCAGGTTCACTTTGCCGAAGGCCCGGTGGGGGATGGCGATGTTCAACAGCCTTCGATCCTGCGTAAACCTGAGATCATCCACGGAATGCGCAACCTCATCCAGAATGCTGTGGATTTCGCGCGCAGCAACGTCTGGGTCGAAGCGGAATGGACAGCCGAAAGGATTACGATCAACATCATGGATGACGGCCGCGGGTATCCTTCGCAAATGATTGGCCGGATCGGGGATCCGTTCATGCGCCGACGGCGGGCAGAATCGGAAAAGCGGGCCCGGCCGGAATATGAAGGTATGGGCCTGGGCCTGTTCATCGCAAAAACCCTACTGGAACGCAGCGGTGCGCATTTGGATTTCGCCAATGGCTCTGATCCATATCAGACCTTGTCGGACAATCCCGAACGTATAGGGGCCATCGTCCGGGTATCCTGGCCGCGAAAACTTGTGGATGCACAGACCGGCGACACCCCCGTTCCTTCAGGTGTAAATCAGCATATCCAAGTCTGAGTTAAGACCCCGTTAACCATTTCCGCCCATAGCTATACCCGTGAATTCACCGCGGGAGAGCACATGGTCGACTGGATCATATTGGCCGTCATCAGTGTGGTGTCTGCCAGTCTGGCGGTTCAATGGCTTTTGCCCCGTCGTCAGCAGACAAGTGACAATTTCGGCCTGTCCGAGCCGGCCTCGTTGTTCAATGTCGTGTTTCTGTTCGACGGTGACCGCCTGATCAGCCACACAGACATCGCTCTGGATGGGTTTGAGGCTGTGCGCGACTGGTCAGATCTGCGTCGGCTGCTGCAGCGGGATTTTCCGGGCTTTCCTGAAACCCCTGAACGCGTCAGGCACGAAGGGAATCTTGTCATCCCCGCCATTGATTGCTCGGTCGAGCGGGACGTTTTGTGCGAATGGATCGACGGGGTCGTGCGCGTACAGCTGCGGGAAAGCTCTGATTACCCCAGAACCGTATTGCGCGAGAATAGCGATCCGATCCGCCTGGCGATGGAACTGGCGCCCTACCCGGTCTGGCATCTGGATTATCAAAACAAGATCCGCTGGTGCAACGCCGCCTATGTCTCGCTTGTCCGCAAAGTGCGCGGTGGCGATACCGACCTGACTGCACCTCTTTTTCCCGGGCCCGAAAATGGCGCGCGTATCAGCGCCAAGACCCGTGTATTCATTTCGTCCGAAGACAGTGCAAACAAGCTTTGGTTTGACCTGACGATGGTGGACCATCCGGAAGGCAGCCTTTGCTACGCTGTGGACATCAACGCCATCGTCGCCGCCGAGACAGCACAGCGAAAATTCGTACAGACGATGACCAAAACCTTTGCACAGCTGTCCATCGGCTTGGCCATTTTTGACAGAAATCGCCAGCTTGCCCTGTTCAACCCCGCCTTGATTGACCTGACCACCCTGCCCCCGGATTTCCTGAGCTGCCGCCCCAACCTGTCCAGTTTCTTTGACCGCCTGCGCGATCAGCACATGATGCCGGAACCCAAGAACTATCGCAGCTGGCGTAATCAGATGAACGATCTGCTGGAGGCCGCAGAAGACGGAAATTACCAGGAAACATGGTCGCTGCCATCCGGCTCGGTCTATTCCGTCAGCGGCCGCCCGCACCCGGATGGTGCGGTGGCCTTTCTGTTCGAAGATATCACGGCCGAGATCACGTTGACCCGCCGCTTTCGGGCGGAAATGGATTTGATGCAATCCATCCTGGATAAGCTGGCCGACGCGGTTGCCGTTTTCGGTGATGACGGTACCTTGGCCTTCACCAATTATGCCTATCAGAAATTATGGGGTGAAGCCGATGGTGCCGGATTTGAACCCGACACGGTTCTGGACGTGACCCGCAACTGGCAGAAACATTGCACGGCCACTCCGATTTTGGGTGAAATCCGGGATTTCGTGGAAATGCGGGACAACCGGGCTGAGTGGTCAGCCAGAATCCAGATGCGTAACGGAACCGATCTGAACTGCACCATCTGCCCATTGCAAAACGGGGCCACCATCATTCGCTTTGCCACGCACAATGCGTTGCCACAGCACGAGATACAGCAAATCAGCGCCTGAACCGGGTTGCAGCCAATCCAGCGTGGGGCCATTGTGGCGCCATGACGTTACCACCCCTCAGGATCACCCTGAATTCGCCCGAAGATACGACCAAATTTGCCAGTCGGCTGGGCGCAATTCTGCATCCGGGCGACATCCTGCTGCTGCAGGGTAAGATCGGAACCGGTAAGACCCATTTCGCGCGCAGTCTGATCCAGTCACTGATGACCCGGCCCGAGGATGTGCCCTCGCCCACATTCACGCTGGTTCAGGTCTATGACACCCGTAAAGGTGAGATTTGGCACTGCGATCTATACCGGCTGAGCGCGGTGGAGGAAGTCGAAGAGCTTGGGCTGGCCGAAGCGATGGAACAAGCGATCTGCCTGATTGAGTGGCCCGAGAAACTGGGCCCGCTGACACCCGGTTCTGCCCTGGCGATGACATTTGAAACAGACCCGGACATGCTGGATATGCGCCACATCACCCTCACATGGACCGACGAAAAATGGACTCAAAAACTGGAGGTCAGCGAATGACAAACCGCGCCGTCCTTGCCGAAGCTCTGATTTCACACACGCCGTGGTCCAAGGCCCGCCGAGAGCCTTTGGCGGGGGATGCCTCGAACCGCCGGTACGAGCGCCTGACCGACCCGGTCACGGGCAAGTCCGCTGTTCTGATGGATTCGCCCCCGGGCCAGGCGGAACCGGTCGAAGCCTTCGTACGGATGGCCCGGCATTTACAATCTATCGGGCTAAGCGCCCCACAGATCTACGCCGAAGACACGCAATATGGGTTTCTTCTTCTGGAAGACCTTGGCGATGACCTGTTCGCGCGGGTTCTGGTCAAACATCCCGATATGGAGCGGGAATTATACGAGGCGGCGACAGATGTTCTGATCACGTTGCACGAGGCCCCGACCCTGTCGCTGCAATCTTACGGCCCGGCACTGATGACCGAACTGGCGGCCTTATCCTTCACCAAATACGCCCAAGGGGTTCTTGGCGAATATGACCGGGATGCGCAGGATCGGTTCGAACACCGATTTGCTGATATCCTGCATCAAGAAACATCCGGCACCAAAGTTGTTGTCCAACGGGATTACCACGCGGAAAACCTGATCTGGCTCCCTGACCGCCAAGGGGTTGAGCGGGTTGGATTGCTGGATTTTCAGACCGCCATGCTGGGCCATCCTGCCTATGATCTGGTGTCTTTGCTCCAGGATGTGCGCCGCAAAGTGACGCCGGGTACGGAAATGCGGATGGTCAGCCACTATATCTCGGCTACGGGTGTCAACGATCATGATTTCCGCAGTGCCTATGCTGTGCTGGGTGCCCAGCGAAATCTGCGGATTCTTGGTGTGTTTACACGGCTTGCGACCGAGTATGGCAAACCCCATTATGTCGATTTGATCCCCGCTGCGTGGGGCCATCTGATGCGGGATCTGGATCACCCGGCGCTGGTGAATGTTGCCGACCTGCTGCGCGTGGCTCTGCCCGCGCCGACACCCGAAAACCTGAACAGGCTCAGACAGAGATGACCCGGCCCCCCAATGCCGTCATGCTGTTCGCAGCCGGGTTCGGCACCCGCATGGGCACCCTGACCCTGAACCGCCCCAAGCCGCTGATCGAGGTAGCCGGGCGCCCGTTGATCGACCACGCGCTTGATTTGGTTGACGCGCTTGGGCCGGTTCGCAAAGTGGCCAACCTGCACTATCTGCCGGATCAGCTTGAGGCGCATTTGGCACCGAAAGGCGTACTTGTTTCACACGAACAGCCCGACATTCTGGATACTGGGGGCGGATTACGGGCAGCTTTGCCCTTATTAGGGTCTGATTCAGTGTTCACGTTGAATTCAGATGCCATTTGGTCCGGCCTGAACCCGCTGACAATGCTGCGGGCCGCCTGGAACCCCGATTTGATGGACGCATTGCTAATGTGCATCCCGACCGCGCAGGCGATTGGTCATGCCGGCGCCGGAGACTTTACTGCTGATGAAACGGGCCGGATTACCCGCGGCCCCGGATTGATCTACGGAGGCGCGCAGATCATGAAGACGGAAGGGCTGGTCGAAATTCCAGACAAGGTGTTTTCGCTGAACCTGCTTTGGGATCGGATGCAAAAGAAAGACCGGCTGTTTGCCCTAACCTATCCCGGCCGCTGGTGCGATGTTGGCCATCCGGAAGGGATCGCCCTTGCTGAAGGCCTGTTGGCGGATGTTTGACCCCTCACCCCTGCCCCGCGTCTTTGCCGTACCTCCGGGTGTGGATTTTCCAAAGACGCTGGTCCGGGGGTTGAGAAATCGCTGTGCCGCTCTTCCGCCCGAGGCTTTGGCCCGAGTGGAACTGGTTGTTAACACGCGGCGTATGGCTCGCAGGGTGCGTGAGCTGTTCGACCAGGGCCCTGCCTGTTTGTTGCCGCGCCTTTCACTGGTGACTGATCTGGGTGAAAGCGTGAATCTGGCGCAGATACCACCCGCAATCCCACCCCTGCGACGGCGGCTGGAATTGACGCAGCTGGTCTCGAAGCTGCTGGATCAACAACCGGATCTGGCGGCGCGCTCGTCTTTGTTTGACCTGTCAGACAGTCTGGCCACATTGATAGATGAGATGCAGGGCGAAGGCGTTTCACCCGAAGCGATCCGGCGGCTGGATGTCACCGACATGTCCGGGCATTGGGCCCGCGCGCAGGCGTTTATCGGGATTGCGGATCAGTTCATCGACACAGAAGACGACATCCTGGACACGCAGGCCCGGCAGCGCCGCGTGGTCGAGAACCTAATCAAACATTGGCGAGTGGATCCACCTCAGCACCCGGTCATTCTTGCCGGCTCGACGGGGTCACGGGGAACGACACTGATGCTGATGCAAGCCGTTGCCTGCCTGCCGCAAGGCGCTTTGATCCTGCCGGGTTTTGACTTTGACCAGCCCGATCAGGTCTGGGCTCAGCTGGATGCGGCGTTAACCTCTGAGGATCACCCGCAATACCGGTTCCGAAAACTCATGAACCAGCTTGGGCTGAGTCCGGATCAAATCACAGCCTGGGCCCAGGACAATCCACCCTCACCCGCCCGTAACAAACTGATATCGCTTGCGTTACGCCCTGCCCCGATCACGGATGCGTGGATGTCCGAAGGCCCGCAACTGACCGATCTGCATGGTGCAACCAAGGACCTGACCCTGGTCGAGGCGCAGTCCCCTCGGGCCGAGGCCCTGGCCATAGCACTCCGCTTGCGAGAGGCGGCTGAAACCGGCCAGACCGCCGCTCTGATCACCCCCGACCGCATGCTGACTCGTCAGGTCAGCGCTGCGCTGGACCGGTGGAACATCCTGCCCGATGACAGTGCTGGCCTGCCGCTGCAGCTGTCCCCACCCGGACGGTTCCTGCGCCATGTCGCGGCCCTGTTCGCGCGTCGATTGGACGGCGAAGCGCTGTTGACCCTGCTGAAACATCCGCTCTGTCATGACGGGGGCGAGCGTGGCTCTCATCTGTTGCACGCCCGCGATCTGGAACTGGACCTGCGCCGCCACGGGCCGCCATTTCCGGATGCCGCCAGCCTGACGGCATTTGCCATCCGCAAAGAGATGCCCGAAGGCTGGGTCCATTGGTTGGTGCAGCATTTCTGCGACCAGCAAATTGCTGATGAGTTGCCACTGGCGGATTGGGTTGATCGCCTCTGCGGGTTGGCTCAGGCCATTGCCGCCGGTCACACTGACGATTCCGGCACCCTATGGGACAAGAACGCCGGTCAAAAGGCGCTGGCGGTTGTGACCGAGCTGCGAAATGAGGCTCAGCATGGCGGCACCATGACCGCCCATGACTTTGCCGATCTGCTGGGTGCTTTGCTGGCCGGAGAAGAGGTCCGCGACCGCGACGCGCCACACCCCCGGATCATGATCTGGGGCACGCTCGAGGCCCGGGTGCAGGGCGCCGATTTGCTAATCCTTGGCGGTTTGAACGAGGGCAGTTGGCCCGAGGCGCCCGCGCCCGATCCCTGGTTGAACCGGCAGATGCGCGATAAGGCCGGGCTGTTGCTGCCAGAGCGGCGCATTGGCCTGTCGGCACATGACTTCCAGCAGGCTATCGGCGCGCCCGAGGTCTGGCTGACCCGGTCGACCCGGTCCGACGATGCCGAAACCGTTCCTTCCCGCTGGTTGAATCGGTTAACCAACCTGTTGAGTGGCCTCGCAGAACAGGGTGGCCAAACCGCCCTTGTAGAAATGCGCGGCCGAGGGCGGCAATATCTGGGGTGGTCCGAACAACTTGAATACGCTCCAGAAATCAAGGCGGCACCGCGCCCATCTCCGCGCCCTCCGGTCGGGTCGCGCCCGCGCCGCCTGAGCGTCACAGAGATCAAGCGCCTGATCCGTGATCCTTATGCGATCTACGCCAAACATGTGCTGCGGTTGAAACCACTGGACCCTTTGGTTCAGGCCCCGGATGCGCTGCTGCGCGGGATCGTGATCCACGAGATTTTGGAGCAATTCGTCAAGGACAGCGTGCTGGACACGGCCTTGCTGACACGCGAAAGCTTCCTGAAACGCGCCGAAAGCCTGCTGGTCCAGCATGTCCCATGGCCCACAGCGCGCAAATTATGGCTCGCGCGGCTGGAACGGATTGCGGATGATTTCCTGCGGGCCGAGACCACCAGGCGCAGCGATGGTGGGCCTGTGGCTTTTGAGGCCGCGATGAAACTGGCGCTCAGTCCGCTGGATTTCACCATAGTCGGGCGCGCCGACCGCATTGACCTGAACAGCCGCGGGGCGCTGCGGCTGGTCGACTATAAAACCGGTGCGCCCCCGACCGAAAGCCAGCAGGCCAAGTTTGAAAAACAGTTGCTGATCGAAGCTGCAATGGCCGAGCAGGGCGGGATCGAAGGGTTTGACCCGCTGCCTGTGGCCGAAGCAATTTTTATCGGCATGGGCGGCACCTATAAAGAGGTGCCCGCGCCTCTGACCAAAGAGCCGGTCGACAAGGTCCTGGCTGAGCTGAAACAGCTCATTTCCTCTTATTTAGAGCCTGATCAAGGCTTCACCTCGCGCCGCATGCTGCACAAGGATACCGATATCGGGGACTATGATCATCTGGCACGTTTCGGAGAGTGGGACCGAACCAGCAACAGCGCCCCCGAGTACCTGAAATGAGCGCCCGCAACGACGCAACCGAACGGCAGGTGCAGGCCGCACGACCCGATACCTCGACCTGGCTGGCGGCAAATGCGGGATCTGGCAAAACGCGGGTTCTGACCGATCGGGTGGCGCGGCTGTTGCTGGACGGGGTGCAGCCGCAACACATCCTCTGCCTGACTTACACCAAGGCTGCAGCCAGCGAGATGCAAAACCGGTTGTTCAAACGCCTCGGTGAGTGGGCCATGCTGGGGGATGCTCCGCTATTGGCGCAGTTGACCGATCTGGGCGTTCAGGGTGCGATTGACCCGGACCGTCTGGCACAGGCCCGCACATTGTTTGCCCGCGCGATCGAAACGCCCGGCGGACTGAAGATTCAGACCATCCACTCTTTCTGCGCCTCGCTGCTGCGCCGTTTCCCACTTGAGGCCGGGGTCAGCCCGCAATTCACCGAGATGGAAGATCGGGCCGCGGCCTTACTGCGCGAAGAAATCGTTGAAGATTTTGCCGAAGGCCATATGGCCAATCTGATCGGGGATGTCGCCCGTTTTGTGACCGATACGGGGTTCGAAACACTGACCGCCGCCATCACGCAAAAGCGCAATCTGTTTACGCAGACCGTCGATTGGTCGCAGGTTTTGCAGCAATTCAATCTGCCCGCCGATTTTGACGAACAGCTCTTGCTGGGTCAGGTGTTTTTGGGGGGCGAGGTCGAACTTGTCCGCAGCGTCTTGCCCGCACTGACCGAAAGCGGTGGGAATAATGCCAAGGCAGCCACCAGGCTTGCGGCCTTCACCCGCGCCGATATCAGTGCGCTGCCGGTGCTTGAAGATGTATTTCTGACCGGAAAGGCGGCCAAGGACCCGTTTACCGCCAAGATTAACGCTTTCCCGACCAAACCCCTGCGCGAAGGTGTTCTGGCGGGTCAGATGCCACAGCTAGAGGCGTTGATGTTGCGCATTGAAGCCGCGCGTGAACAGCGGCTTGCACTGGTTGCAGCCCGTAAAACGCTGGCACTTCATCGGTTCGCAATGGCCTTTCTGCCGGAATATGAGCGGCGCAAACAACTGCGCGGCTGGCTGGACTTTGACGACCTGATCTTGCGCGCCCGAAACGTACTGAACGACCCGGCGGTAGCGTCTTGGGTATTGTACCGGCTGGATGGCGGGATTGACCACATTCTTGTGGATGAGGCCCAGGATACCAGCCCGGACCAATGGGACGTCGTCGAAAAGTTGGCGCAGGAATTCACCAGTGGGGAGGGGGCCCGGTCCGGGATTGAGCGCACTATTTTCGTGGTGGGTGACAAGAAACAATCGATCTATTCCTTCCAGGGGGCCGACCCTCAGGCCTTTGACAGGATGCAGGCCGAATTTGGGCGGAAACTGGAAGAATCAGGCTCTAAACTGTGGGATTCTACGCTGGAATACTCGTTCCGCTCCTCCAGCGCCATTCTGTCTCTGGTCGATATTCTGTTCGAAAACCATGCCGAGGCCGGGTTTCACAAAGAAAGCCAGCACCGCGCCTTCAAGTCCGATCTGCCAGGGCGCGTCGACCTATGGCCGGTGGTCGAAAAAGTCAAAGACGAGGAAGATACCGAATGGACCGACCCGGTGGACCGCCCTGGAGCGCGCCACCATACCGTTGTTCTGGCCGAGCAGGTTGCACAGTCGATCAGGGATATGATCGAACAGGGGGAAACCATCCCCGAAGATGGCGAGGTACCGGGCAGTTTCGTCCGGCGAAAGGTACAGCCGGGGGATTTTCTGATCCTCGTCCAGCGCCGCTCGGACCTGTTTGCTGAGATCATCCGCGCCTGCAAGGCTGCCGAACTGCCGATTGCAGGGGCTGACCGGTTGAAGGTCGGAGCCGAGCTTGCGGTCAAGGACCTGGCGGCTCTGCTGAGCTTTTTGGCCACGCCCGAGGACAGCTTGTCGCTGGCCACGGTACTGAAATCTCCTCTGTTTGGATGGTCAGAACAGCAGCTTTTTGATCTGGCGCATCGGCGACAAGAGCAATTCCTTTGGGCAGCGCTGCGAAATCGGGCCGAGGAGTTTCCCGAGACGCTAGCCATTCTGAATGACCTACGCAGCCAAATCGACTTTCTGCGCCCATATGACCTGATCGAGCGGATTCTGACCCGTCATCACGGGAGGCGCCTGCTGCTGGGTCGGCTGGGCCCCGAGGCCGAAGACGGCATCAACGCGCTGTTGTCACAGGCGCTGGCCTATGAACGCACCGACATTCCAAGCCTGACAGGTTTTTTAGTCTGGATGCAGACGGACGATCTGGAGATCAAACGGCAGATGAGCGGTGTCGGCAACATGATCCGCGTGATGACCGTGCACGGATCGAAAGGGTTGGAAGCCCCCATCGTGATCCTGCCGGATACCGGCAGACGGCAAGCCCCGCGCGATGCCGAGATCATGGTGACGGATGCTAAGCCACTATGGAAAGTACCGGCAGACGCGTCCCCGGCGCTGATCGCGCAGGCGCGAGCCGAAGCGCGCGAACGGGAAGAGAATGAACGGTTGCGCCTGTTATACGTGGCGCTGACCCGTGCAGAGAAGTGGCTAATCGTCGGTGCGGCAGGGGATGTCGGCAAGGACGGAACCAGTTGGTATCAACTGGTGCAGGCGGCTATGGCGCGGGCAGGGGCAACAGCTCTGCCCAACAGTGAGATCCTGCGCTTGTCGCACGGAGATTGGCATGGTCCGGAATTTATCGAACACACAGGTGCCGTTCGTGCCCACAGCGAATTGCCGCCGACCTTCCTGAATTCCGCCCCCGCCATTGATGCGGCGCCGGAAACCCTCAGCCCGTCTGATCTGGGCGGGGCCAAGGCCTTGCCCGGGGACATGGGCCAGGATGAAGAGGCCGCCAAGCTGCGCGGCACCCGCCTGCACCTGCTGCTGGAGCATTTGCCGCGGGTCCTTCCTGAGAACAGGCCGCAGCTTTGCGCACGGGTTCTTCCCGATATGCGTGAGGCCGAGCGGCAAGGATTGCTGGCCGAGGCGCAAAATGTGTTGACGGCGGATCACCTGAAGGCAGTGTTCGCCCCCGATACCTTGGCCGAAGTCCCGGTAACGGCCGATCTGGGCGGGCGGCGTATCCATGGTGTCATTGACCGGCTGATCGTCACTGAAACGGACGTCCAAGTAATTGATTTTAAATCTAATATGACAGTTCCAGACAATGCAGCATCCTGCCCCGAAGGACTGCTGCGGCAGATGGGTGCCTATGCTGATTCATTGTCGCAGATCTATCCGGACCACGAAGTCAGAACCGCAATTCTGTGGACCCGAACAGCCCAGCTGATGTGGCTGCCACACGATCTGGTGAAAGCTGCGCTGACCCGTGCGCTGACGCCTTGACCTTGGCATACCCGACACCTAGTTTCAGTGACCAAGCATTCCCCATTCAGGAGACAGAATATGTCGACCGTAGCTGTTACCGACGATACTTTTGACGCCGAAGTCAAGAATTCCGACATCCCCGTAGTTGTCGATTTCTGGGCCGAATGGTGTGGCCCCTGTAAACAGATCGGACCCGCTCTGGAAGAGTTGGCGGCTGAATATGGCGACAAGGTCAAGATCGCCAAAGTCGATGTAGACAGCAACCCGAACTCTGCCGCCGCCATGGGCGTACGTGGCATCCCGGCGCTGTTCATCTTCAAGGATGGTCAGGTCGTTTCGAACCGCGCAGGCGCCGCACCGAAAGCCGCGCTGCAAAGCTGGATCGAAGAAGCGCTCTGATCCGGTTCGGGAAACAACGTTTGAAGGCGCCTCATTCGGGGCGCCTTTTTTCGTATCTGGGGCAAAGCGCTTCCGCCTGAATTGTCTGACTGGAAAAAGCTGCGCAGAAAAAGAAAAAGCCGCCCAGACCCGGGCGGCTTATCTTGAATTCACGAATTCTCGTGGATCAGAGGGTGGTGATATCCGCGCGGCACAGGCCGATATCGTCCAGCTGTTCATCACTGAGAGCCGACAGGGCATTGCGGGTTTTGCGGGATTCATTCCAATCGGCGGCTTTTTCAAAAGCGCCAAAAAACGCGTCCACTACATGCAGGATGGTAGCTGCTCCGAGCGGCGCATGGATATTTGCGGTAGTTGCCATTTGCGCATTCCTTATAAACAGAAACAGCCGACCCGTTGTCGGTTGTGAGCCTCATGTAGGATTTTCAACTGAGTCCCACAATTGCTGGTTTTACAGCCCCGATTTGCGTTTTTTGCATATCTTATAAGCAAGTTGTGAACTGTTGCGCTGCGGATGAGACCGGCCCATATAGAACAGCAGGCGAAAACGGAGGCCCCCATGGCAGACAGCGACTTTCCCGGTTGGCACGGCACAACCATTATTGGCGTCAAAAAAGGCGGGCAGGTGGTCATTGCCGGGGACGGGCAAGTCAGCTTGGGCCAGACCGTGATCAAAGGGACCGCGCGCAAGGTACGCCGCCTGTCACCCGGCGGGTTCGAGGTTGTCGCAGGCTTCGCCGGATCAACCGCCGATGCCTTTACCCTGCTGGAACGTCTGGAAACCAAGCTTGAGGCCACACCCGGCCAACTGGCCCGCGCCTCGGTCGAGCTGGCCAAGGACTGGCGCACCGACAAATACCTGCAAAAGCTTGAGGCGATGCTGATCGTCACTGATGGCAAGGATCTGCTGGTGATTACCGGGGCAGGGGATGTGCTGGAGCCGGAACACAACGTGGCTGCCATCGGATCGGGTGGCAATTTTGCCCTGGCAGCGGCGCGCGCGATGATGGATGGCGACAGACCGGCGGAACAAGTCGCCCGCGAAGCCATGGCCATCGCCGCCGATATCTGCGTCTATACCAATGGCAATCTCACGGTTGAGACGATCTAAGACGCAGAACTGTCTCAGGCCAACAGCTCTCGGATCTCTTTGCCTTTCCACCGCTTATGCATCCCGACCAGCCCCAACAGGGCGGTCAGGATCACGATGTAGTAGGGCAGGCGGATGTCGATACTCATCAACCCGCCGCCGATCAGGGACATGACGCCCCCGGCCAAACAGAAGACAGCCGTGGTCACCCCCATGACCCAGCCTTGATCGGTGTCGCTGACACTGGAGGAAAACAGGCCCAGCAGTGTCGGGTATGAGACGCCAAAGAAGAAATAGAAGAAAAAGACCGGGACATAGCTCAGCACACCGCTGGGGCTGAAGGCGAAACCTAGGCCGCTGATCACCATCACAACCAGTGAGACATAGATGATCTGGTGTTTGCTGAACCGTTCTTGCGCAGGTTTGACCAGGAAGGTGCTGGAAAAGGCCAGCGCAACCCCAATGACGACCATGGCCATGCTGCCGCCGATGACCCCGTATCCAAATGCGCTGGTCAGGAAGTTGTCGACAAACACATAGAAGGTCACATTGGCGATCATGAACAGGCCATAGACCGGCATGATTTTCAGAACCATCGGATGTTCGCGCACCGCTATCAGGCTGTCGGTGATATCGCGGGGGCGAAAGACAAAGGGCTCACGCTCGGTCCGGGTATCCTTGAAATACGCGGCGACAAGGAAAATGGCGATCAACACCAGAACAAAGGCGCCGTAGAATGGCGTTTTCAGCGTCGCCGCGCTGCCCAGCAGGGCCGAGTCCGACAGGACCGCGCCAATAATGGGACCGCCAACCAGGCCAAAGCTGACACCTGTCACGATATAGCCCATGTTGCGGTCGCGGTCAGCGGCATCGGTGCTGCCGTCAATCATTGCCGCCTGCGCGATAGGCTGGTTGCCAGCTGTGAACCCGGTGATCGACCGGCCGACAATCAACAGCAAAAGGCTGTTGAGATACAGCGCAGTGATGGTCAGCGCATAACCTATCAATGCCCCTCCCAGACACACTAGCAGCGCGTTCTTGCGACCAATGGAATCTGAAACCTTAGAGACATAGACCACGCCCAGAAACCAGGACAGAAAGAAACAGCCAATCACCAAGCCGTAGTAGAAATGCCGGGTGCCCATGGCCGTGTTTTCAGGCAGGAACCCCGATTTCGTCTCCATGATCAGTGAGTTGATGATCGGAAAGACCAACCCTTGCCCGATCAGGTCGACAAACACGACAAACAGCAGGGTGATCTTGGCAATCTTGGTCATTTCCGCGCTCCGGGCTCTCAACGCTTTGAAATCACTGTAACAGAGGCCGGGCGCTTTACCTATGGAAAGCATTTGCAAACCGGGTGGGGCATTGCTAACCAACGCTGCCGCTGTTGTTTTCGCCGTTGCGGTGATTACCTAGACCGCAGCCAACTTATGCCGACCGAAAGGACTGCCCCCGTGACCGACCTGACCCCGCGCGAGATTGTCTCGGAACTGGATCGCTTTATCATCGGGCAGAAGGATGCCAAGCGTGCAGTCGCCGTGGCGCTGCGTAATCGCTGGCGGCGCAAGCAACTGGCTGATGACATCCGGGATGAGGTTTATCCCAAGAATATCCTGATGATCGGCCCCACCGGCGTTGGCAAGACTGAGATCAGCCGGCGTCTGGCCAAGTTGGCCCGCGCACCCTTCATCAAGGTCGAGGCCACCAAATTCACCGAGGTTGGATATGTTGGCCGCGATGTGGAACAGATCGTGCGTGATCTGGCCGATGCCGCGATCCTGCAGACCCGTGAATTCATGCGTGAGGACGTCAAAGCCAAGGCCCATCAGGCCGCCGAAGACCGGGTGATTACTGCCATTGCCGGGGAAGACGCACGTGAGGGCACCCGCGAGATGTTCCGCAAAAAGCTCAAATCCGGAGAGCTGGACGACACAGTGATCGAGCTGGAACTGACGGATACCTCAAGTCAGATGCCGATGTTCGATATCCCTGGCCAACCCGGCAGTCAGATGGGGATGATGAATTTGGGCGATATTTTCGGCAAGGCCTTTGGCGGGCGCACCGTCAAGAAACGCCTGACCGTCGCCGAAAGCTATGACATGCTGATCGGGGAAGAGGCCGACAAACTGTTGGATGACGAAACCGTAAACCGCGCGGCGCTGGAATCGGTTGAACAGAACGGCATCGTGTTTCTGGACGAGATCGACAAGGTTTGCGCCCGTTCGGACGCACGCGGCGGTGATGTCAGCCGAGAGGGGGTGCAGCGTGACCTGTTGCCTCTGATCGAAGGCACAACCGTCTCCACCAAGCATGGGCCGGTTAAAACCGACCACATTCTTTTCATTGCCTCAGGCGCGTTTCATATTGCCAAACCATCCGACCTGTTGCCGGAACTGCAGGGGCGCCTGCCGATCCGTGTCGAGCTGCGCGCACTGACCGAAGAGGATTTCGTCCGCATCCTGACCGAGACAGACAACGCGCTGACCCGCCAGTACACTGCCTTGATGGGCACCGAGGATGTCACGGTCAGCTTTACCGAGGACGGCATCGCAGCCCTGGCGAAAATCGCAGCGGATGTGAACCAAAGCGTCGAGAATATCGGTGCACGTCGGCTTTACACCGTGATGGAGCGCGTATTCGAGGAATTGTCTTTCACAGCCCCCGATCAGGCCGGTTTGGAAATCACCGTGAATGCACAGTTCGTTGACGACAATCTGGGTGAGCTGACAAAGTCTACGGACCTCAGCCGTTACGTTCTGTAATATCTCCAGCCGGTTTTTGCCGGTCCGTGTCATTGACCCCGCTGGACCTGGGATCAGAATAGAGTAGCGTGTGCGCAAATTCCTTAGGGGGCGACAGGTGCTGCGCTATATTATTTTTGTCCTGACTGCGGCAACGCTAGCCGCATGTGTCGACCGGACCGTATCTCAAACCGTGCCCTCGGCACTGGAGATTGGCACGCCCAAAACCATTTACGCAGCAACCACCCGCGCGCGCGAAGCGGACGGATCCTATGGGTATCGCCGCAGCGATCAGCTGCAGTTTCTCGAGATGACGGTCTCGATTCCACCCAATCACACACCCGGGACATTGGATTTTTCCTATGCCGACCCGGACCCGGAAAATCAGTTCGTGATGGCTGATGAAGACGAGCTTGCTGGACCCCAGGGCCTTGCCTCGCGACTAAGAGGTGTGGACGAGGTTTCGATCTTTATCCACGGCTATAACACGACCCAGTCGGAAACAGTGTTCCGCGCCGCGCAGTTGGAACATGATCTGGAAATACCGGGTGAAACCATGGTCTATTCCTGGCCAAGCCAGGCAACGGGTTATGGCTATGCCTATGACATCGACAGCATGCTGTTCGCCCGTGATGGTCTGGAACAAACTGTTCGCCAGCTGAAATCAATGGGGGTCGATCGGGTTATCCTTGTGGCGCATTCCATGGGCACCGCCCTGACGATGGAGATGATGCGGCAGGCCGAGCTGCGCGAACCGGGCTGGTCGCATCGGAATATCGAAGGGGTTGTTCTGATCGCACCGGATCTGGATGTCGATCTGTTCCGGTCGCAGATGGACAGCATCAAAACGCTGCCTGACCCGTTCATTGTGATGATCTCACGCAAAGACAGGCTGCTGAGTATATCCGCACGCCTGCGCGGTACCGCCAAAAGCGAACGTCTGGGAAATATCAGCTCGGCCGATGCGCTGTCCGAATATAAGATCAGTATTCTGGATACGACCGCCTTCAACAGCGATGCCGGGTCTTCTCATTTTGTGGCCGCAACCTCTCCGGCGCTTCTTGCGATCATCAATTCCGCGCGGCGAGTCAGCAGCACCTTTGGCAGGCAACGCGGAATTGACGTGATCGCCCCCGCCGAGGTCCGCAACCCGACCGGGGCGACCGAGATTGAGCTGACCGAGACCGGGCAGGCCAAGGTCAGCTCTCCGTAATGTCCTTTCACCTGGGGCATTATCTGAAAGCAAATGCCTCATGGCTTGGCGCCGGAGTTCTGCTGACTTTTCTGTCCTGTTTTGGGCAAACGTTCTTCATCTCGATCTTTTCCGGCGAAATTCGTGCGACGTTCGGGTTGAGCCATGGAGCCTGGGGTGGGATCTATTCGCTGGGTACGACCGCATCCGCCATCATCATGATCTGGGCGGGCGGGCTTACGGATATCTTCCGGGTGCGTGTGCTCGGCCCCGCTGTCCTGGCTGGGCTAGCCGTGGCGGCGCTAGCGATGGCGTTGAACCGCTGGCTGATCCTGCTACCGCTGGTGATCTTCCTGTTGCGCCTGTTCGGGCAAGGGATGAGCACCCATCTTGCCTTGGTCGCGATGGCGCGTTGGTTTACCACAACGCGCGGCAAGGCCTTGTCGATCGCCTCGGTCGGATTTGCGGTTGGCGAAGCGCTTTTGCCGGTAATCTTTGTCGCTGCGATGGTGTTTTTGGATTGGCGCCTGCTCTGGATCATCTCGGCAGGTATTTGTGTGGCCGGCATTCCGATTCTGCTGCGCTTGCTTCGGCAAGAGCGCACACCGCAAAGTCTGGCCAGCGAGTACTCAGCAGCAGGTATGCAGGGGCGGCACTGGACACGCACCGACGCTTTGCTGAACCCGTTGTTCTGGTTCATGGCCCCCGCCTTGCTGGGTCCTTCTGCCTTTATCACCGCATTCTTCTTTCATCAGGTCCATCTGGCCGAGGTCAAAGGCTGGCAACATATCGAGTTGGTGGCGCTGTTTCCCGTCTACACAGGTGTTTCCCTGATCTCGATGTTTGTCGCGGGATGGGCACTGGATAAATGGGGAACCGCCCGAATGATGCCCTTCTATCAGGTGCCAATAGCTATCGGCTTCATGTTGGCGGCTGCAAGCACCTCGATTGGGGGTGCGGTTGCTGCATTGGTCTTTCTGGGGCTTACCGTCGGCGCAAACAGCACCTTGCCCAGTGCGTTCTGGGCGGAATTCTATGGAACCCGTCATATTGGCGCGATCAAGGCCATGGCCACTGCGGTCATGGTCCTTGGGTCGGCGATTGGCCCCGGACTGACCGGCGTGTTGATTGATCAGGGGGTTCCTCTGGACACGCAGTTCCTGTGGATCGGCGTCTTCTTCCTGCTGGTTTGTCTGCTGACCTG
The DNA here is from genome assembly GCF_059610185.1 of Ruegeria sp. YTSA108. NCBI lineage: Bacteria > Pseudomonadati > Pseudomonadota > Alphaproteobacteria > Rhodobacterales > Roseobacteraceae > Ruegeria > Ruegeria sp. YTSA108. The sequence goes on from NZ_JBXWND010000010.1 coordinate 89,401, forward strand.
GATTGGAATCAGCCGCGCCGCACGCACGCTTTAGCGACTGCGACGCAGATAGACGTAATAGGCCCCGTCGCCACCATGGCTGATATGCGCGGGCGTCACCTGCATCACAGCCTGTGCCAAGGGCGGCAGTGACAGCCATTGCGGTACCTGATTACGCAAGACGCCGCGCGGAGTGGGGATGGGGCCGGGCTCGTCCCGATCCTTGCCCTTTCCGGTCACCACCAGAACCAGACGCTTGCCCGAAGCCTGCGCGGTTAGCACAAAGCGCACCAGTGCCGGATAGGCCGTGTCCATCCGCAAGCCATGCAAGTCCAACTTGCCCTCGGGTCGGAGCTTGCCACGTTTCATCCGGGCAAAAGCCTTGCTGTCCATTTGCACCGGGTTGGCGCGTAACCCTTCGGTAACGGATGGTTTCAACACATGCCGTACACCCCTGCCAGCCGCGTTCTGCCCGACTTCAAACGCCTCGATCCGGGGCTTAAAGGTCTTTGTCGGTTTCGGCTTGGGCAATGAGGTGGGGTGCACCGACTGCGGCAGTTCGGGATGCAGGCGATCTGCCTGTTTGGTCACCTTGCGCCACAGATCCATTTCGTCAGGGGTCAATTTGCGGCGCGACATCAGAACTCGTCCGGCAAAAGAGCATATGCGCGCTGAATCGGCAGCAGTACCACCATGCGACCCGGATCTTTCAGGCGCCCCGCTGCAGCCCCTGCGGCATCGCCGGTTCCAAAGAAAATATCAGCCCGTTGCGCGCCCTTGATGGCCGACCCGGTATCCTGAGCGATCATCAGCCTGCGCAAAGGATCCTTGCCGTCCTTTTCGACCCAGACTGGAGCACCCAGCGGTGTGTATGCCGGATCGGCGGCAATGCTGCGCATGGTAGTGACCGAACGGTTCATCGCACCCAGAGGGCCAAATTCCGGTGCAACACGATTCACCTCGCGGAAGAACACATAAGACGGGTTGTGAAACAGCAATTCGGTACCCGCCTCGGGATTCTTGCGGACCCAGGATTTGATCATCTGCGCACTGACCTGATGCGCACCCAGGGCACCGCGCCGGATCAGTTCGGACCCGATCGAACGATAAGGATGCCCATTGGCGCCCCCATAACCGACCCGCAGCGCCCTCCCATCGGGCAACCGGATACGGCCTGAGCCCTGAATCTGCAGAAAGAACAGCTCGACTGGGTCGTCCACCCAGGCGATTTCAAGACCGCGGCCCTGCATGACATCACCGGTCAGCAGATCGCGACGGGATAACCATTTTTCGGCTCCGCGCGCCTCAGGAGGCATTTTATAGATCGGGTATTTATACCGCTCCGATCTGGTTTTGGACCCGTCCAGTTCGGGTTCAAAATAGCCTGTGAACAGGCCATCCTTCCCGTCTTCGACCAGAACGGGACGGAAGAACAGCTCAAAAAATGACCGGGCCGCATCGGGCTTATAGGTGCGCGCCACGCCGCACAATGCCTGCCAGTCCGGATCATCCAGATCACCGCACGTGTTCAGAAAAACCGAAAGGGCCGCCCCGTGATCATCGGCGGCCCAACCATTCAGGTCATCATAGGACAGTATGGATCGTGTCACCTCGGCGCTGGCAGAGGTGGTCATGACAGCCACCAGGAAAAGCGACCGAAACGCTTCAATCATGCGTCCGTGGCAACAAGCAGCCAGTTCGGATCGTCCGAGCCCATAACGCGGGCAAAGGTCCAGCTGTCCTTTTGACGTTTAACCGTGTTTGGGTTGCCCTCGATGATATCGCCACCACGATCCCGCACGGCCGAAGTCAGCTCACCAACAAATTTCATGGTGATTTCGGCCTGGTTGGTATCCTTGTCAAAGCTCACATCTGCCAGTGTGGTTTCGCGCACACCGATAAATTCGGCCTCGATGGTCAGCCCCTGATCCTCGCGCGCGGCAACGACCGAAACAAAGGTTTCAAATACCTCTTCCGACAGGAAGGGCTGGATTTCATCCAGATTGCCCTTTTCGAACCCCATGACGATCATCTCATAAGCGCCGCGAGAGCCCTGAACAAATTCACCCACCGAAAAGCCCGGCTCGATCCGTTTCATAGCGGATAGGGTCTGCGCCTGTTCGCTGTCCTCGGGCACGTGATCGGTAATGTCGTGATCTGGCCCACCCTCAATCACCTCAAAATCACGGCGCGACTTATTGGCTTCGGACTGTTGTTGAAGCGGGGGTTTCTCAAAACCCTCACGTGTACCCAGTACGCTTTTCAGGCGCAGGATCAGGAAAACGGCAATTCCGGCCAGGACCAGCAACTGGATCATTGGTTCGTTCATTTCATCCTCTTGGTCAGACCGCGACTTTGTATACACGGCCTCTTGCCACTATGTAGGTGACAGTTCGGGACAAGTCTACCGCCCGACCTGCAGTAAAGGATAATGCAAATGTACCTGTTCCTGGCTTTTTTACTTGTTCCGATCATCGAAATCGGCCTGTTCATTCAGGTTGGTGGGCTAATCGGACTGTGGCCAACCCTTGCGATCGTGGTTCTAACGGCCGTTCTGGGTACCGCTTTGGTGCGGACACAAGGTCGCATGGCGCTGGAAAACCTGCAACGATCCTTTGCAGAGCTTGACGACCCGACCGAACCTTTGGCCCATGGCGCGATGATCTTGCTGTCTGGTGTCTTGCTGCTGACACCGGGGTTTTTCACCGATGCCGTTGGATTTGCGCTGTTAATCCCTGGCGTCCGGGTCTCTGTATTCCGTTATCTCCGCTCGAAGGTCACAATCACGCAGTTTCAGATGGGCGGCGGGACGCAGTTCAGGACCGGGCCCCAAGCATCGACCCAGGGCGATGTGGTCGACGGTGAATACACCGAGGTTCGTCCCCGTCAGAACCCGTCAAAGCCATCGAAATGGGTCGAAGGGCCGCACCAGCATTGAGGTGCCTCGCCCAACTTGCTAAGCAGTGGCGAATTTCAGTTTCGGAGTAGACCCATGGCCGAAGACGGCGCCCAAGAAAACACCGCGGCCCAGACCGCACCCCAGATCCAGATGCGCGTTCTGGGACAATTCATTCGCGATATGTCCTTTGAAAACGTGATGGCGCAAAAAGGCGTGTCTGGCGATGTCCAGCCCGAGATCGCGGTTCAGGTCAATCTGGACGCCAAAAAGCGCCCGGCTGAGCATCAATACGAGGTGTCGATCAAGCTGAACCTCAAATCCAAAGCCAAGGGCATGGAAGACATCCTGTTCCTGTGCGAGCTGGATTATTGCGGCCTGTTCCATGTGGAAGGTGTCGCCGAAGACCAGCTGCATCCGTTCCTGATGATCGAATGCCCGCGCATGCTGTTCCCGTTCCTGCGCCGCATCGTCAGCGACATCACGCGCGATGGAGGATACCCGCCGGTTAACCTGGACAATATTGATTTTGTCAGCCTGTACCGGAATGAATTGATGCGTCGCCAAGCCGAGACGCAAAAGACTCAGGCCTAATCAGCCCTCCCCGCGCCGGAGTGATCTCAGGCGCGGGACCAAAGGGCGTTTTCGCCCAGTTTATCAATAAATTTCTCATGCGCCGCGCGTTCGTCTTGGGTGATCCGGGACGGCAAGGCATCTTTGCGCGGCGATGGCCGCCACTCTTCTGCTCCGCCAACCGAAGAAGACGCAGAGGTCGACAGCCCGAAATCTGGCTGACGTCCGCCGATCAGCTCAAGATAGACCTCAGCGAGAATTTCAGAGTCGAGCAACGCCCCGTGCAAGACCCGGTTCGAGTTGTCTATGTTGAACCGCCGGCACAACGCATCCAGCGAGGCGGGCGAGCCCGGAAACCGTTTGCGCGCAATCGCCAGCGTATCCAGCGCCTGATCCATCGGGATCGGCGGCAGACCCATCCAGCCCAGCTCGGCATTCAGGAACTTCATGTCGAATGACGCATTGTGGATCACCAGTTTCGAGTCAGCGACAAAATCCCGAAACCCCTGACCAACCTTGGCAAAAACCGGCTTGTCCTTCAGCGTGACCTGACCTTTTTCCACCGGCCGGGGCGGTTCCAGCAGGTCCGGGCCAATGCCATGCACGCCAAACGCCTCTTCGGGCATGAACCGTTGGGGGTTGATATAGACGTGATAGGTCTCGCCCGTGGCCACATGATTCCAAAGCTCAACCGCACCGATTTCCACAATCCGGTCGCCGCTTTCAGGATCAAAGCCTGTGGTTTCTGTATCGAGTACGATCTCACGCATCTGTCAGCCCTGCTCGTATCTGTCTGACCACATCCTGCACTTGCGCGCGGGCGTGGTCCAGACTGTCCGTGACGATCACAAAATCAGACCGCGCGCATTTTTCGTCATTCGGCATCTGCTTGGCTTTGATCTGCTCGAACTGCGCCTCGGTCATGGTACCGCGCGCCATCACGCGGCGTTTCTGCTCGTCAGCCGGGACCGAGACACAGGCGACCGCATCCATCGCCGCATCTCCACCGGTTTCAAAAAGCAGCGGAATATCGAAAACAAGAATATCTGCGGTGGCTTGTTCCCGGAACGCCGCTCGATCCGCCGCCACCAGCGGGTGAACAACGGCCTCAATCGCTTTCAGCGCTGCCGGGTCTGCTGAAATGAGCCGTTTCAATACTTCCCGGCTAACCGCGCCGTCGATAATGGCCTCAGGAAACGCCCTACGCATCGGCTTGATCGCTGTCCCGCCACGCGCGTATAGCCGATGCACGGCGGCATCTGCGTCCCACAACGCACAGCCTTCGTCGACGAACATGCTGGCAGTTGTGCTTTTTCCCATGCCGATAGAACCGGTCAGGCCAAGTGCAAAGCTCATCCCAGCACCGCAGCACGCAAATCAGAAGTGACTTCAGGGCGCACCCCAAACCAGCTTTCAAACCCAGGTACGGCCTGATGCAACAACATGCCAAGGCCATCTACGGGTGTGCATCCCGCCTGTTCTGCTGTTTCCAGCAAGCGTGTCTTAAGTGGCGCATAGACCAGATCGGTGACTATGGCACCGGGCTGTAACCCGTCCAGAGGCACCCGCAGCTCGGGCTGGCCGTGCATCCCAAGCGAACTTGTGTTGACCACAAGTTCCGCATCTTCAACCACGTTGCCCGCTTTCAACCAATCCACCACCGTTATGGTCGTACCAAACTCTTCCTTCAGGCGATCTGCACGTGTGCGCGTCCGATTGGTCAAGAAAATCTCGGGCACACCTGCATCGACCAACGCTTGAAGAACAGCACGCGCGGCGCCTCCGGCACCAAAGACAACCGCGGGACCATCCGCTGGAATCCAATCTGGGGCGCCGCTGCGCAGGTTCTGCATGAACCCGTACCCATCGGTGTTATCCGCATGGATCGAACCGTCGGGCTGAAACACAAGCGTATTAGCAGCCCCGATCTGCTTGGCCCGGTCCGAAGCCGTATCCGCCAGATCCAAGGCCACCTCTTTATGGGGCACTGTGATGTTGGCCCCGACAAATCCGGCTTTGGGCAAAGTTCGTAGAACAGCCTCAAGATCATCCGGTGCGACATCCATGGGGATATAGTGACCGGCCAGGCCATAAGTTTTCAGCCAATGGCCATGCAGTATTGGGGATTTCGAATGGGAAATCGGATGCCCGATCACACCCGCCAGCGGGATCTGCTTGCCACTCATTGATCAATCACCCCTTTGACCGCCAGAAAATTCAACAGCTCCAATAGGGGCATACCCAAAACGTTAAAATAGTCACCGTCAATGGTTGCGAACAGCCGCACGCCTTCTTCCTCAAGCTTATAGGCCCCGACTGCGTGGCGGATGCTGTCCCAGTTGCGCGCAACATAGTCGCGTAGATAGGCGTCCGAACTCATCCTCATCCGCAGGCGCACCTGACCTACATGTCGCCAGATCGGCTCGCCATTCTGATAGATGACGGCTGCGGATAACAGCATATGCCGCTTGCCCCGTATCGCTTTGAGCTGCGCCAGCGCATCCTCGGGCGATTGCGGTTTGGACAAAAGCTGACCTTCGAAATCCAGCACCTGATCACATCCCAGAACCATCGGCCCCGGCACCTTGTCGCTGACCTTGCGGGCTTTCATCTCTGCCAGAGTATCGGCAATATCACGTGGAGATGCCTCTTCGGCCAGCAAAGCCCGTTTGGCGGTCTCTTCGTCCACGCGTGCAGTTTGAACGGCAAACCGCACGCCCGCATTCTCTAGCAACTGCGCACGAATGGATGACCCCGAGGCCAATATGATGGGGACAGAAATGTGGAAAACCCCCTGAGCAAATGGTTGATCGTTCAAGGATGGTTTGTATGGTTTTCCTGTTGACACGCAAGCCCGGTGTTTTCGCGAAAAACTTCTATGAGTCGCCCGAACCCTGTCCAGTCTGGACAAGGATAACTTTGAACATCGGGACAAGCGGGATATCCCAGCTTATTCATCAAGTTATCCCGGGAAGTCTACGCACTATATAATCATAACATATTGTTTTATTGTGGTTTTTTATGAAATTAACAGAATCACCCAGTTCTCGGGTGAAACTATCCACCTGGGGAAAACAGATGGGTAAATAAGTAATCCACGGAATTTGATCTCCCTACAAAGCCATCATCCTTTCTCTTTTCCTATTTTTTTTATAGGGAGAGATCCAAACCACGCCCGGAGCTGGAATGACTGATCTTCTTTTCACCATCTATCCTTGGGTGAAGTCCCTGCACATCATGGCCGTGATCTCTTGGATGGCTGGTTTGTTCTATCTGCCTAGATTGTACGTCTATCACGTAGAAAAAGCCCAAGGCGTTGACGGGGCGCAGGAGATCTTCTTTGAAATGGAAGAAAAGCTGCTGCGGGTGATCATGCGCCCGGCGATGTACGTGGCCTGGGCCTGCGGCCTGATCATGGTATTCACTCCAGGCATAGTCGGCTGGGATTTTGCCTGGCCCTGGGTCAAAGGCGCAGCAGTGATTGCGATGACTTGGTTCCACTACTGGCTGATGGTACGTCGAAAGGACTTCTTAGAGGGCCGAAATACGCTCACTGGGCGGCAGTATCGCATGATGAACGAGGTGCCTACCATTTTGATGGTTATCATCGTTCTGGCGGTCGTTCTGAAGTTCTGAGCAGCTATTTGACTCTTTGTAGGTAAGCGCTTATTTATCGCGTAACACGCCCGTCCGGGCGGCGTATCTTCCGTATTGAAATTCCAGTCCGAGCCGCATCCATGCGGCCAAGGTTCTTATCATCATGTCTAATGAATCCCTCAATCTGGCCGATCTGAAAGCCAAAAGCCCCAAAGACCTTTTGGCGATGGCCGAAGAGCTTGAGATCGAAAACGCCTCGACCATGCGAAAAGGCGAGATGATGTTCCAGATTCTGCGTGAACGCGCAGATGAAGGCTGGACCGTGGGCGGCGATGGCGTACTTGAAGTTCTGCAAGATGGGTTCGGGTTCCTGCGTTCGCCCGAGGCGAACTATTTGCCCGGTCCTGATGATATCTATGTCTCGCCAGAAATGATCCGCCAGCATTCGTTGCGCACCGGTGATACGGTCGAAGGTGATATCAAGGCGCCGGACGAGAACGAACGGTATTTCGCACTGATCAAGGTCACCAAAATCAATTTCGAAGATCCCGAGAAAGCCAGGCATAAAGTTGCTTTCGACAACCTGACACCGCTTTATCCGGATGAGCGCCTGAAGATGGAGGTCGAAGACCCAACCATCAAGGACAAGTCCGCCCGTGTCATCGATCTGGTTTCGCCGATCGGTAAAGGTCAGCGGTCGTTGATTGTGGCACCGCCACGGACCGGTAAGACGGTGATCCTGCAGAATATTGCGAACTCGATCGAAAAGAACCACCCTGAGTGCTATCTGATCGTCCTACTGATCGACGAGCGGCCGGAAGAGGTGACCGACATGCAGCGTTCGGTGAAGGGCGAGGTCGTGTCGTCGACCTTTGACGAACCCGCCACCCGCCACGTTGCCGTATCTGAGATGGTTATCGAAAAAGCCAAGCGTTTGGTCGAGCATAAACGAGATGTTGTTATTCTTCTCGACTCGATCACAAGACTTGGTAGGGCATTTAACACCGTGGTTCCATCCTCGGGTAAGGTTCTGACCGGCGGTGTGGATGCAAACGCTCTGCAACGGCCTAAGCGATTCTTTGGTGCGGCACGGAATATCGAAGAAGGCGGCTCGCTGACCATCATCGCCACTGCGCTGATTGATACCGGCAGCCGGATGGACGAAGTCATCTTCGAAGAATTCAAAGGCACCGGTAACTCGGAAATTGTTCTGGATCGTAAGATCGCAGATAAGCGCGTGTTCCCGGCTATCGACATCCTCAAATCCGGTACGCGGAAAGAGGATTTGCTGGTCGATAAGGGTGATCTGGCCAAGACCTTTGTTCTGCGCCGTATCCTGAACCCGATGGGCACTACCGATGCGATCGAGTTCCTGTTGTCCAAGTTGAAACAGACCAAGACAAATGGCGAGTTCTTCGATTCGATGAACACCTGACACAGGTCCTGGACGCAAGCGAGGCGGTCGAATGGATACGATATTCGCCTTGGCCAGCGCGCAAGGCAAGGCAGGGGTGGCGGTCATCCGTCTCTCGGGCCCCTTGGCGCATCCTGCCGCGGCTGCTCTTTCCGGTGCTGCTTTGCCCTCCCGCGGGATGCGGGTGCGCAGCCTGTATGGCAAAGACGGATCGCGCCTGGATGATGGGGTAGTTCTGACCTTCCAGGCCCCGGCCAGCTTTACTGGCGAAGACGTGGCAGAGCTACAGATTCACGGCAGTACAGCGGCGGTCAACGCCGTCATGCGCTGCCTTGCGGACATGGACGGTTTGCGCCTGGCCGATCCCGGGGAATTCACCCGCCGTGCCTTGGAAAACGGCAAAATGGATTTGACACAGGTCGAGGGCCTTGCCGATCTGATCGACGCTGAGACAGAAGCTCAACGCAAGCAAGCACAGATCATTCTGGCCGGAGAGCTTGGGAATTTGGCTGAACGCTGGCGGCGCGATTTGATTCGCGCCGCATCGCTGCTTGAGGCAGTGATTGATTTTGCCGATGAAGAGGTGCCAACCGATGTTACCCCTGAAGTGCGCCAGTTGATCACAGATGTCATTGCAGATCTACACCGTGAAGCTGAAGGGGTTCGTATTGCGGAACGCATTCGAACCGGGTTCGAGGTTGCGATTGTTGGCTTGCCAAATGCTGGAAAGTCGACATTGCTGAATGCTCTGGCCGGTCGCGAAGCAGCGATCACGTCGGAATATGCCGGCACTACGCGCGATGTGATTGAAGTTCGAATGGACCTTGAGGGACTTCCCGTTACTTTGTTGGATACAGCGGGCTTGCGGGAAACCGACGATCACGTCGAAAGCCTGGGAATTGAGCGGGCCAAAAAGCGCGCCGAGGCCGCCGATCTGCGCGTATTTCTGACTGATGATCCAAAAGAGCTGGGCGTTCAGTTGTTGGAAGGAGATATCCAGGTTCATCCGAAATCCGATCTGAGAAACAGTCCTGATGAGGGAATCTCCGGGAAAACCGGGCAGGGTGTGGATCGGTTGATTTCCAACATATCGCGTGTATTGGGTGATCGTACTACTACCCATGGTATCGCCACGCGTGAAAGGCATCGTATAGCGCTGATCACAGCGCGCGACGCACTTAGTGCTGCAATCGTTGTTCTGGAATCAGGTCCCGACCTGTATGATATTGCAGCCGAGGAACTGAGGACCGCGATCCGCGCTTTGGAAGCTCTGGTTGGCAGAATTGGTGTAGAAGACTTGTTGGATGAAATATTCTCAAGCTTCTGCCTGGGAAAGTAAGGAGTGTTTCACGTGAAACATTCGGATTTTGACGTCGTCGTTATCGGAGCGGGCCACGCCGGAACAGAGGCGGCCCATGCGGCCGCCCGGATGGGTGCGACTACCGCCCTTGTGACTCTGTCGGCCACTGATATCGGCGTAATGTCCTGTAACCCCGCTATTGGGGGCCTCGGCAAAGGGCATCTTGTCCGCGAAATTGACGCGTTGGACGGGGTGATGGGGCGCGTCGCAGACCAGGCGGGAATTCAGTTTCGTTTACTGAACCGCCGTAAAGGCCCCGCTGTGCAGGGGCCCAGAACGCAGGCAGACAGGGCTTTGTACCGAGCTGCGATGCAGCGAGAAACCACGGCACAGCCGAACCTCAGCGTCGTAGTCGGCGAGGTGACAGATTTCCTGGTGAATGGACCTGCTGTTACCGGAATTCGATTGGCGGATGAGTCTGAAATACGGGCCGGCGCTGTGATCCTGACGTCTGGGACATTTTTGCGAGGCGTTATTCACATTGGTGACGTATCGCGCCCTGGCGGACGTATGGGGGATCGTCCCTCGGTAAAGCTGGCCGAGCGTTTGGATAGCCTTAACCTGCCGCTAGGACGCTTGAAAACGGGGACACCACCCCGGCTGGATGGTCGGACGATTGATTGGTCAGGTCTCGAACGTCAGGACGGCGATGATGAACCTACGCTGTTCTCATTCCTTTCGATGGGGGTGGTGGCACCGCAGATTTCTTGCGGGATTACACATACCAATGCCAGAACACATGAGATCATTGAAAAGAACCTTTCCAGATCGGCGATGTATGGGGGGCATATTGACGGTATAGGCCCCAGATATTGCCCTTCGATCGAAGATAAGATTGTGCGGTTTGCGGATAAGGAATCTCATCAGATTTTCCTCGAGCCAGAAGGTGTGAATGATCACACAATCTATCCGAATGGAATTTCTACCTCACTGCCACAGGATGTTCAGGTCGATTATGTCAGATCCATTATGGGGCTGGAAAAGGCAGAGATCCTCCAACCTGGCTACGCCATCGAATATGACTACGTAGATCCTCGCGTTCTTACATCATCACTGTCGTTGCCTGAGGCGCCAGGACTATATCTTGCGGGTCAGATTAACGGTACCACAGGATATGAGGAAGCTGCAGCTCAGGGAATGGTGGCTGGCCTCAATGCTGCCCTTCAGGTCTTGGGTCGGGATCCAATCCATTTCACGCGTTCCGACAGTTATATTGGTGTCATGGTCGATGACCTGACCACTCGCGGAGTGGCGGAACCTTATCGGATGTTTACCTCACGGGCAGAGTTTAGATTGTCTTTGCGCGCCGATAATGCCGACCAACGACTGACGCCTATTGGCCTACGCCTAGGTTGCGTAAGCGAGACACGCCGCAAGCACTTCTCTGAAAAGATGGAGAAGTTGGAGGCTGCGAAAAAGAAGCTCACAGATCATTCCTATACTCCGAAAGAAGTGCGAGAAGCTGGTATCGAGGTCAATCAGGATGGCAATCGCCGCGATGGTATGGCGATTTTGGCCTTTCCTGATGTGAACTTTGAGGACCTTGTTCCCTTGATTCCTGAGTTGCAGGACGTTGATTCAGGCATTCGGCAGCAAGTGGAACGCGATGCGCTGTATGCGAATTATATCGAGCGGCAAAGACGTGATGTCGAAGCGATGAAACGCGATGAAGCCTATGAGATTCCGCGTGATTTTGACTTCTTCGCATTGGATGGGCTGTCGTCAGAGATGAAGCAGAAGTTGTCCAACGCCCGTCCTGAGAATGTAGCGCAGGCAAGCCGGATAGAGGGTGTGACGCCGGCTGCGCTGACTCTGGTGTTGGCCAAGCTTCGCCGCGATCAGAGGGTGCGCAAAGCATGAAGGAAGAGCTGTTTGACGGTCTGAATGTTTCACGTGAAACATATGATCGACTGGCAACATATGTTGCCCTTGTCGAGCGCTGGAACCCGAAAATCAACCTCGTATCGCGCAAAAGCTTGTCCGAAATCTGGACACGGCACATTTTGGATTCCGTTCAGGTTTTTCGATGTGCCGAGAACTTTTCGCATTGGGTTGATATTGGAAGTGGTGGTGGGTTTCCCGGTATGGTCTGTGCAATTATGGCGATCGAAGAAGCGCCAGACGCAAAATTCACCTTTGTTGAAAGCGATCAGCGAAAATCTGCGTTTTTACGCAATGTATCCCGGGAATGTGGCGCAAACTGTAAAGTGGTGGCGAAACGCATTGAAGCGGTGGACCCCCTGAATGCAGATGTTTTGTCTGCCCGCGCCTTGGCAGATCTCGGGGTGTTATTGTCTTTTTGTGACAGACATTTAGGCGATCCTGGCGTCGCTTTGTTGCCGAAAGGTGTAAGCTGGAAAAAAGAGGTACAGGATGCGCAGGAAGAATGGAATTTCACCTGTGATCCGATTACAAGTTTAACAGAACCCCAAGCCGTCATCCTCAAGGTCAAAGGAGTATCACGTGGTTGATCTATCTCGTCCCTCAGGCCCCCGGATCATAGCGGTAGCCAACCAGAAGGGCGGGGTTGGGAAGACGACAACAGCCATAAACTTGGCAGCAGGCCTGGCCGAGGCCGGATGCAGGGTTCTAGTGGTTGATCTGGATCCACAGGGGAATGCTTCAACCGGTTTAGGTGTCGAGGATCGAGATTGGACAACTTATGACCTGATTCTGGATGATGCGCCTTTGGATGCGGTCGTTCAGGACTCGGAGATTGAAGGCATTCTCGTTGTCCCCGCTACGGTAGACCTCAGTTCCGCCGATATCGAACTGATTTCGAACGAAAAACGCAGCTATTTACTGCATGATGCGTTACGCCAGACTGCTATTGATAAGTACGATCTGGATTTCGTCCTGATTGACTGTCCGCCATCGCTGAATCTTCTGACGGTAAACGCGATGGTCGCAGCGCATTCCGTACTGGTGCCATTGCAAAGCGAGTTCTTCGCATTAGAGGGTTTGTCCCAGCTCATGCTGACCATTCGCGAGGTGCGACAGACTGCGAATCCAGACCTCAGAATCGAAGGTGTTGTGCTGACTATGTATGACAACCGCAACAACTTGTCCCGTCAGGTCGAAAAAGACGCACGTGACAATCTGGGTGAGATGGTATTTAAAACCAAAATACCCAGAAATGTACGGGTCAGTGAGGCTCCGTCATACGCGTTGCCGGTTTTGCAATATGACTCGGGGTCTCTGGGCGCGATGGCCTATCGGCATTTGGCCCGGGAAGTCATGCATAAGAACAATAAAACCGCAGTCTGAGCGGTACTAGGAGGACCCTGTGACAGCCAGAAAATCAAAACCAAGAGGGTTGGGTCGCGGGCTTTCGGCGTTGATGGCAGATGTCACACAAGAGCCCCAGGGACGCGTGCCAACTGATTCACGGCGGCCGGACCTGACGATTCCAATCGAAAAGCTTCACGCAAACCCAAATCAGCCGCGCCGCACCTTTGCCCGGGAGCATCTGGATGAGCTTGCCGCTTCGGTCAAAGAGAAGGGGATCATTCAGCCGCTGATCGTCCGCGAGATTGCCGAAGGCGATTATGAAATCGTCGCGGGTGAGCGCCGCTGGCGCGCGGCGCAAATGGCGCAGTTGCATGATATCCCCGTTATCGTTCGCGATTTTGATGACACTGAGGTTCTGGAAGTCGCCATTATCGAAAACATCCAGCGCGCGGATTTGAATGCGGTGGAAGAGGCGGCCGGCTATAAGCAGCTGATGGACCGCTTTGGTCATACGCAAGAAAAGCTGGCTGAAGCATTGGGCAAAAGCCGCAGTCATATTGCCAATTTGCTGCGCCTGTTGTCCCTGCCAATGGATGTACAAACCCTTGTAATAGAAGGAAAATTATCGGCTGGCCATGCACGGACGCTGATCACGGTCGAGAATGCCTCGGACCTTGCAAAGCAAATTGTCAAAGACGGGCTGTCGGTGCGGGCAACGGAAGCGCTGGTGAAGAAGCAACAGCAGGGGGATGCGGCCCGACCGGCACCAAGGTCTCGGGATCTGAATGCGGGTAAAGATGCGGATACCCGGGCGCTGGAGAAGGATCTTTCCGCGATTCTGGCGATGAAAGTGGCGATCAATCACAAAGCGGGCTCGGAAACGGGGCAGGTGGTCCTGACCTATGAGAACCTGGATCAACTGGATGATCTTTGTTCCAAGCTCAGCCGCTAGGGCGGGTCCAGATAAAGAACATCACGCCGCCTAGTACAATCGCCTGGATGATCAGGACATGAGACGGCGCAGACATCATGACCGATAGTCCAAATACGGCGGTGACCGACAGGGTGGCCGCCTTTTTTGCGGCCGGACGAATCGCGCCTGAACTCTGCCAATCGACGATCATTGGGCCAAACAGTCGGTGCGTTATCAGCCAGCTATGCAGCCGTGAAGACGAGCGGGCAAAGAAGAAGGCGGCGAGAAGCAGAAATGGAACCGTTGGTAGTAGGGGAAGCACCACCCCAACAGCGGCCAGCCCGACGCATAACAATCCAAGCCCTGCCCACAGATATTGCATGGTCTATCCCAAAAGTTCGCGGATCACGGCGTTCAAGACGGCCCGACCGTCCGTTGTTGCTATCAGTCTACCATCCAGCATTTGAACCATGCCGATATCCTGAAGATGGCCCAAAGGGTCTTGTGGTAAGGGGTGGCCTGATATTTCCGTATATCTATCTATATCTAGCCCGTCGGAAACTCTAAGACCCATCATAAGGTATTCACTTGCCTGATCTTCACGCGATAATGCGGCGCGTTCTTTCTCTCCGCTACCACAGGAAGCCGCGTCCAACCACCGCTGCGGATTCAGATAGGTTTCAGTCGCATATTTCTGGCCATTCTGGGTGATCCGTCCATGGGCGCCGGGGCCAATGCCGACATAGTCACCATAGCGCCAATAGATCAGATTGTGCTGTGATTCCGCTCCGGGGCGGGCGTGGTTCGATACCTCATAGGCGGGCAGACCATGAGCCTCGCAGATCTTTTGCGTGGCCAGATACATATCGGCGGCGCTATCATCCAAGGGCAGGCCGCGTAGCTTGCCCACGGCATAGCGATCACCAAAGGCGGTTCCGTCTTCTATGGTCAGTTGGTACAGCGACAGGTGATCGACCGCCATCGACAGGGCTTCGGTCAACTCTGCGCGCCAGGCATCAAGGGTTTGATGTTGCCGCGCATAGATCAGGTCAAAGCTGACCCGTTCAAAACAATGACGGGCTATGTCATAAGCAGCCCGCGCTTCGGCCACGCTGTGAATGCGGCCCAACCGGCGCAGATCGTCATCATTCAGCGCCTGAACCCCCATTGAGATACGGTTGACGCCTGCTTCCCGGTAGGCTGCGAACCGTCCCGCCTCGACCGAGCTGGGATTGGCTTCAAGTGTGATTTCCATGTCATTGGCGGGGTGCCAAAGGGCGCGGGCGGTATCAATCACTGCGGCGACGGTTTCGGGATCCATCAGAGACGGGGTGCCGCCGCCAAAGAAGATGGTGTTCAGGACACGGTTGGGGGTTTCGGAAGCGCTACGGCGCAGCTCGACCAGATATGCATCAAGCCATTGTTTTTGATCAATATTTTTTGAAACATGGCTGTTGAAATCGCAATAGGGGCATTTGGCCTCGCAAAAGGGCCAATGCACATACAGGCCAAAGCCCCCATTGCGCCAATCATCCGCCAAAACAGCCTTTCACGAACATCTCAACCGCGCGACCGCGATGGCTGATCTTGTTCTTTTCCCAGCGATCCATCTCGGCAAAGGTAATGCCATGACCCTCGGGCACAAACATTGGATCATAACCAAAGCCGTCCGCACCACGAATGGGCCAGACCAAGTGACCGGGGGCGATGCCTTCGAACACCTCGTCATGCCCGTCGGGCCAGGCCAGCACCAGAGTGCATCGGAATTGCGCGGTGCGGGGGTGCGGGGCGTTCTTGGCCTCCAGCTCTTCATGCGCGCGGGTCATCGCCATCAGGAAATCGCGGCCATTGCCGGTTTCTGCCCAATCGGCGGTATAGACGCCCGGAGCGCCATTCAGCGCGTCGACGGTGATCCCGGAATCGTCCGACAGCGCAGGCAGGCCGGTCGCGTTGGCCGCGGCATGGGCCTTGATCCGGGCATTGCCGACGAATGTATCCTCGGTCTCTTCCGGTTCAGGCAGGTCCATGTCAGCGGCGCCGATAACAGTGACGCCAAAGGGTTCAAGCAGATGTGCCATCTCCTCAAGCTTGCCTTTGTTATGCGTGGCCACCAGCAACCTGTCGCCGTCGAACTTGCGGGTCATGCGGTGGCGGCCTTTTGCGCAGCAGCCAGTTCACTAACGCCCTGTTCAGCCAGATCCATTAGTTGATCCATCTGAACGCGGCTAAAGACCGAGCCCTCCGCGCTCATTTGAACTTCGATCAATTTGCCGGACCCGGTCATGATAAAGTTGCCGTCCACGCCGGCTTCGCTGTCTTCGGGGTAATCCAGATCCAGCACCGATTGACCGGCGTAAATACCGCAGGACACGGCCGCAACCGGGTCAACCAGCGGGTCCGAGATCACGTCCCCGGCCTTCATCAGCTTGTTCACCGCCAGCCGCAGTGCAACCCAGCCACCGGTGATCGAGGCACATCGGGTGCCACCATCGGCCTGGATCACATCGCAGTCGACGGTGATCTGGCGTTCACCCAGGGCAACCCGATCAACACCTGCACGCAGGGCACGGCCGATCAAACGCTGGATTTCCACGGTACGACCACCCTGCTTACCGCTGGCAGCCTCGCGCCGCATCCGTGTATTGGTCGCACGGGGCAGCATGCCGTATTCAGCGGTAACCCAGCCCAGGCCCGAACCCTTGATGAACGGTGGCACGCGATCTTCGATCGTGGCAGTGCACAACACATGGGTATCGCCCATCTTAATCAGGCAGGAACCTTCGGCATGTTTGGTAAATCCCGTTTCGATTGAAACGGCGCGCATTTCGTTTAGATCACGTCCTGAGGGTCGCATGGGAATTCCTTTGTTTGCTGGTTTGGGGATACCGCCCCGCAGCGTCAGGATGCAACCCTGATTGACCTTTCGCCTACCTGCTATTTAATGGCCATCCAGCAGAGGATTGCCGATGAGTGACGCAAGCAAAGTTCTGAACGAGATGAATGACCGGTCGCGCGAGGTGTTTCGGCTGATTGTCGAAAGCTATCTGGATAGCGGTGAGCCTGTCGGCAGCCGTACCCTGACGCGCACTTTATCGGAAAAAGTCAGTGCGGCGACGGTTCGCAATGTGATGCAGGATCTTGAGTTTCTGGGCCTGCTCGACAGCCCGCATGTCAGTGCGGGGCGGATTCCGACGCAACACGGGTTACGGATGTTCGTGGACGGATTGCTGGAGGTCGGTGATCTGGGCGCGGATGACCGGCAGAAGCTGGACGACACACTGGGCGCTAACTCGGGGGATGTCGGCGGGATGCTTGACCGTGTCGGTGCGGCCTTGTCACACGTGACACAAGGGGCCTCACTGGTTTTGACGCCGAAACACGAAGCGGAAATCAAACATATCGAATTTGTGTCGCTTGGGCATGACAGGGCCCTGGTGGTTTTGGTCTTTTCCGACGGTCAGGTGGAAAACCGGCTGTTCAAGCCGCCACCCGGGCAAACGCCCAGCTCGATGCGGGAAGCGGCGAATTTTCTGAACGCCCTGATCGAGGGCCGCACAATCAGCGAGGCTCGCCGTCAGATGCTGACCCAGATCGATGCGCGGAAACAGGAAATTGACGTGCTGGCCCGTGAAATGGTCGACAGCGGCATGGCCGCATGGGACGGGGATGATGGCGACTCGGCTCGTTTGATCGTCCGAGGGCGGGCGAATCTGCTGGGTGAACGTGGCGAAGCAGATGAGTTGGAGCGCATTCGCACCCTGTTTGACGACCTCGAACGCAAGCGCGACATCGCCGAATTTCTGGAATTGACCGAAGAAGGCGAAGGTGTGCGCATTTTTATCGGGTCTGAGAACAAACTTTTCTCACTTTCGGGTTCCTCTTTGGTGGTGTCTCCATATATGAACGCTGATCGTAAGATAATCGGTGCGGTTGGGGTCATCGGGCCCACACGTCTGAATTATGGACGGATCGTGCCGATCGTGGATTATACGGCGCAACTGGTCGGCAAACTGATATCCGACCGGAGCTAGAGGGTAAGAGATGGCAGAGCCCAAGAACGAAGATTTTCTGGACGATATCGCAACGGCCGAGGCCGAAGAGCTGGCAGATGAATTTGCTGAGATCAGCGAAGAAGCGCTGGAGCTGGATGAGCTGCGCGCCGAGCGCGACGACTACAAAGACAAATTCATGCGTGCATTGGCCGATGCGGAAAACGCGCGCAAGCGCGGCGACAAGGCACGGCGCGATGCCGAACAGTATGGCGGCTCGAAACTGGCCCGTGACATGCTGCCGGTCTATGACAATATGAAACGCGCGCTTGAGGCCGCAACCGACGAGCAGAAAGAGGTCGCAGGCGCTTTGCTGGAAGGTGTTGAACTGACCATGCGCGCGCTGAAGGACGTGTTTCAGAAACACGGGATTCAGGTGATCACGCCAGAAGTTGGCGATCGGTTTGACCCCAATGTGCATGAGGCGATGTTCGAGGCCCCCGTGCCCGGAACACGCGCCGGTGACATCATCCAGGTATCTGCAGAAGGCTTTATGCTGTACGACCGGCTCTTGCGCCCCGCGCAGGTGGGCGTGTCGTCCACGCCGGCAAGCTAAGCGCTTAAGATATCATTCAATTATTGAGGCGGTCAGGATCTGGCCGCCCCTTTCAATTTATAGATCAGGTCCAATGCCTCGCGCGGGCTTAGCTCATCCGGCAAGATCTCACCCAACATATCCGCAACGGGTGAAGCTTTTGGGGGAGGCGGTGGCGGCGGGGCAGCCGAGAACAGCGGCAGATCGTCGATCAAAGCCTTTTGCTTGCCGCCTTCGCGTTCGGTTTTCTCCAGCTGGTCCAGCACAACGCGGGCACGTTCGACAACGGATGCCGGCAGGCCAGCCAGTTGCGCCACCTGGACACCATAGGACCGGTCTGCGGCGCCTTTGTGAACCTCGTGCAAAAAGATCACTTCGCCCTCCCATTCCTTGACCGCAACGGTGGCGTTGTCGACACCTTCCAGATTTCCGGCCAGCGCGGTCAGCTCGTGATAATGCGTTGCAAACAGCGCGCGACATTTATTGGCGGCGTGCAGATGTTCGAGCGTGGCCCAGGCGATGGAAAGCCCGTCATAGGTGGCCGTCCCGCGTCCGATTTCATCCAGAATGACCAGCGCATGATCGTCGGCTTGATTGAGGATGGCGGCGGTTTCGACCATTTCAACCATAAAGGTCGACCGACCCCTGGCCAGATCGTCAGATGCCCCGACACGGCTGAACAGCTGGCTGACTACACCGATATAGGCTTGTTCGGCTGGAACATAGCTGCCCATCTGTGCAAGCAGGGCGATCAGCGCATTCTGCCGCAGGAAGGTTGATTTACCCGCCATGTTGGGGCCGGTCAGCAACCAGATTGCAGCACCATCTTCGGCGCTGAGATCACAATCATTGGCGATAAACGCGTCACCGCTTTGTTGGCGCAGCGCATGTTCAACAACCGGATGCCGCCCGCCCTGTATATCAAAGGCACGAGAGGCATCGACCTGCGGGCGACACCAGTTCTCGCCCCGTGCCAGATCGGCCAGCGCAGTGGTTAGGTCCAGTTCTGCCAGCCCGCGCGCGGCTTGGTTCAGCTGCGCAGCACGGGTAAGAATCTCATCAGAAAGCCTTTGATAGAGCCGCTTTTCGATCTCCAAAGCATGATTTCCGGCGTTCAGGATACGGGTTTCGATCTCGGACAGTTCTACTGTCGTGAACCGCACCTGATTGGCCGTGGTTTGCCGGTGGATATAGGTTTCGGAGTACGGCGGGTTCAACATCTTTTCGGCATGGGTTGCCGTGGTTTCAATGAAATAGCCCAGCACGTTGTTATGCTTGATCTTCAGTGAGGTGATGCCCGTGTGCTCGGAGTATTTCTTCTGAAACCCGGCGATGACCGAGCGGCCTTCGTCCCGCAGGGTGCGCGCCTCATCCAGTTCCGCGTCATAGCCGGGGGCAATGAAGCCGCCGTCGCGCGCCATCAGAGGCGGCTCGGCCACAAGCGCCTCATCCAGCAGGGTCAGCAGATCATCAAACCCTGTCAGGTTTTGCACCGCAGTGGCCAGCAATACCGGCAGATCTCCGGCATTGCACAGTTCGGCTATGGTTGCAGCCTGCGCCAGCCCGTTGCGGATGGCGGCCAGATCGCGAGGACCGCCGCGTTCCAGCGACAGGCGCGACAAGGCGCGGTCCAAATCGGGGGTTTTGCGCAAGGCATCGCGCAGATCTTGGGCGATCAGGCTGTCATCGGCTGCAAAACTTACCGCATCCAACCGCCCGTGGATCACATCCAGATTGCGCGAGGGGCTGGACAGGCGCTGTTCCAACAACCGCGCGCCGCCCGGCGTGACTGTACGGTCAACCACCGACAAAAGCGATCCGGCGCGCCCGCCAGACAGCGACCGGGTCAGCTCCAGATTGCGGCGCGTTGCGGCGTCGATCTGCACCACGCGGTCCTCGGATTCTTTCAGCGGCGTTTGCAGCAGGGGCAATTTGCCTTTTTGCGTGATCTCCAAATAGTCAATCAATGCGCCCATAGCGGACACTTCGGCCCGGCCAAAATTTCCAAACGCTTCCAGCGCGCCCACGTGAAACAAAGCGCAGATGCGCTTTTCAGCCGCCGTGCTGTCGAAACTGGCGCGGCCAATGGGCGTCAGCGAGATGCCCAGATCGCGGGCAGGTTCGTGCAGGACCTGTTCGGCCCCGTCCGCCACGATCAGCTCCGACGGGGCCAGCCGGGCCAGTTCAGGGCTTAGGCGCACAGAGGTCAAAGGCATCACGTGAAACGCCCCGGTTGAGATATCGGCCCAGGCAAGCGCCGCTTCATCCCTCACCTCGGCATAACAGGCCAGAAAGTTGTGGCGGCGCGCCTCTAGCAGCGCGTCCTCGGTCAGTGTTCCGGGTGTCACCAGCCGGACAACACCGCGCTTTACAACTGATTTAGAGCCTCTCTTCTTTGCCTCAACCGGGCTTTCCATCTGTTCGCAAACGGCCACGCGAAAGCCTTTTCGGATCAGCGTCAGCAGGTACCCTTCGGCGGCATGGACCGGCACACCGCACATCGGAATGTCGGCGTCGTTGTGCTTGCCGCGTTTGGTCAGGGCGATGTCCAGCGCCTCGGCGGCGTTGACGGCATCCTCGAAAAACATCTCGTAGAAATCGCCCATCCGGTAAAACAGAAGGGCGTCGGCATGGGCCTCTTTGATTTCGAGATATTGCGCCATCATCGGCGTGACTGTGGACAAGGTTGATCCCTTTTGACGGCGTTCGGTCGCGACCTTACAAATCCGCCATCTGGTGCGAAAGGCAAAAGTATTCTCGTTGAGGCGCGCGCGTGCCTGCGCTATGAGGCAGAAGCCCCGTAGTTGCAGAGAAACGACGTATCAAATGCCCAAAGCGAAGATCACCAACGAAGAGGCGCTGGCCTTTCACCTGGACCCAACTCCTGGCAAGTGGGAGGTACAAGCCACCGTTCCCATGACGACGCAGCGCGACCTGTCGCTGGCCTACAGCCCCGGCGTGGCTGTTCCATGTGAAGCAATCGCGGAAAATCCAGAAACGGCCTATGACTATACCAACAAGGGAAATCTGGTCGCCGTGATTTCGAATGGGACGGCGGTTTTGGGTCTTGGTAATCTGGGCGCGCTGGGCTCAAAACCGGTGATGGAGGGCAAGTCAGTCCTGTTCAAGCGTTTCGCTGACGTAAACTCGATCGATATCGAGCTGGACACCGAAGACCCGGATGAGTTCTGCCGCGCCGTGCGACTGATGGGGCCAACCTTTGGCGGCATCAATCTGGAAGACATCAAGGCGCCCGAGTGTTTCATCATCGAACAGCGCCTGAAGGAAGAAATGGATATCCCCGTCTTCCACGATGATCAGCATGGCACGGCGGTGATCTGTGCGGCGGGCCTGCTGAATGCGCTGCGTATCTCGGGCAAGAAGATCGAAGATGTGAAGATTGTTCTGAACGGTGCCGGGGCTGCTGGGATAGCGTGTATCGAACTGCTCAAGTCGATGGGCGCGCGGCATGAGAACTGCATCGTGTGTGACACCAAAGGCGTGATCTATCAGGGCCGGACCGAGGGCATGAACCAGTGGAAATCGGCCCATGCGATCACCACAGATCTGCGTACGCTGGAAGACGCCATGAAAGGCGCAGACGTCTTTCTGGGCGTGTCGGTCAAAGGGGCTGTGACGCAGGATATGGTCGCCAGCATGGCCGATAACCCGGTGATTTTTGCGATGGCAAACCCCGATCCGGAAATTACGCCGGAAGAGGCCCACGAAGTGCGCGTTGATGCCATCGTCGCCACAGGGCGCAGCGATTATCCGAACCAGGTCAACAACGTGTTGGGCTTTCCCTACCTGTTCCGCGGTGCGCTGGATATCCACGCCCGCGCCATCAATGACGAGATGAAAATTGCCTGTGCCCACGCCCTGGCCAACCTCGCGCGCGAAGATGTCCCTGATGAGGTCGCGATGGCCTATGGTAAGTCGCTGACCTTTGGGCGCGATTATATTATCCCGACACCTTTCGATCCGCGCCTGATTCACCGCATTCCGCCCGCCGTTGCGCGGGCCGGGATGGATACCGGCGCGGCGCGGCGCCCGATTATCGACATGGACGCGTATGAGCTGAGCCTGAAATCCCGCATGGATCCGACCGCCAGCATTCTGCGCGGCCTGAACGCGCGGGCCCGTCAGGCGCAAAGCCGAATGATCTTTGCCGAGGGCGACGATCCGCGTGTGCTGCGGGCTGCGGTGATGTATCAACGCTCGGGCTTTGGTAAAGCGCTGGTCGTAGGCCGCCCGGATGACGTCAAGCAAAAGCTGGAAGAGGCCGGGCTGGGCGATGCTGTGCGTGAGCTGGAGGTCGTGAATGCCGCCAACACTGCGCATCTCGATACCTATTCTGATTTTTTGTACGATCGCCTGCAGCGTAAAGGCTTTGATCGAAAGGATATTCATCGACTTGCCGCGCGCGACCGGCATGTGTTTTCATCGCTGATGCTGGCGCATGGGCATGGCGACGGTTTGGTCTCGGGCGCGACGCGTAAATCGGCGCATGTGCTGGATCGGATCAACCATGTGTTTGATGCAGATGCGGCCCGTGGCGCGGCCGGTGTGACGGCGTTGTTGCACAAGGGGCGGATCGTGCTGATCGGCGACACTTTAGTCCATGAATGGCCGGACGAAAACGATCTGGCCAATATCGCCGAGCGCTCAGCAGCCGTTGCCCGCCATATGGGGCTGGAGCCGCGCGTTGCCTTTGTCAGCTTTTCGACGTTTGGCTACCCGGTGTCGGAGCGGGCCGAAAAGATGCACCGCGCTCCTGCCGTTCTGGATCAGCGTGGCGTAGATTTCGAATACGAAGGTGAAATGACGGTGGACGTGGCGCTGAATGTCGACCAGCAGGCAAACTATCCGTTCCAGCGCCTGACCGGGCCGGCGAATATCCTGATTGTCCCAGCACGGCATTCGGCCTCGATCTCGACCAAGTTGATGCAGGAAATGGGTGGGGCCACGGTGATCGGCCCGATCTTATCGGGCATCGACAAGCCGATTCAGATCTGTTCGACCATATCGACGGCCAATGACATTCTGAACATGGCCATTCTGGCCTCCTGCGATATTGGTTAAGCCATGACAATCTGGAATCTAGGCTCGATCAACGCAGACATGATTTATGATGTGCCACACCTGCCGTGCGCGGGTGAGACGCTTTCGGCCAACCGTTTGGATCGGTTTCTGGGCGGCAAGGGCGCGAATATGTCCGTCGCCGGCGCGCGGGCCGGCGCGCGGGTGGCGCATATTGGGGCCATAGGGCCCGACGGGCGCTGGGCGCGTGACAGGCTGACCGAATATGGCGTCGATACCCGGTGGATTGCCGAGGTTTCAGATCCTACCGGGCACGCCATTATCGCCGTAGACGCCGAGGGTGAAAACAATATCATCCTGTTTCAAGGCGCAAATCATGCAATTACGTCAGATCAACTGGGCCAGGCGCTGTCATCGGCGGATCAGGGTGATCTGATTGTGACGCAAAACGAAACCAACTTGCAGGTCGAAGCCGCAAAAATGGGCCGCGAAATGGGGCTGACTGTCTGTTACGCGGCGGCCCCTTTTCAAGCCGATGCAGTGCGGGCGGTTCTTCCGTATCTGGATTTCCTGATCCTAAATGAGGTCGAGGCCGAGCAGCTGCGGCAGGCAACCGGGCAGGGCCTGTCCGAGTTGGGGATAGAGCATGTCATTGTGACCCTCGGATCAAAGGGCGCGCGATATCATCATAAGGGGACGACCTCGGATTTTTTGGCTCACAAGGTTCAGGCGGTGGACACAACTGGTGCGGGCGATACGTTCACAGGTTACGTTCTGGCAGGAATGGATCGTGGCATGCCGATGGAGCAGGCAATATTGCAGGCAAACCGGGCTGCCGCGTTGATGGTGACACGGCACGGTACGGCGGATGTCATTCCTGATCTGAAAGAAGTGCGCGAAGCGCGCTTTGATTAAGACCCGGCAAAGGGCGCGTCACTGCCCCACAGCTGTTTGACGCGGGCGTCGCGACCGCATGCTTTGCGATAGGCCTTATAGGCGTTGCGCTGGCGTTTGGGACCGAACCGCGTAAAGACCAGTTTTTCGCCCTTATAGTAATCCTGATGATAGGCTTCGGCCGGGTAAAACCGGTCCTGTTGCAGGATCGGGGTGACAATCGTTTGACGCAGGACGTTCTGTGCTTTGGATTTTGCAGCCTCGGCTAACGCCTTTTCGCCTGTGTTAGAGACAAATACCGCGGTCCGGTAACTCTCGCCCCGGTCGCAGAACTGGCCGCCCGCATCCGTGGGATCGACCGAGCGGAAAAACAGGCTCAGCAAGGTTTCACGGGAAACACGGTCCGGATCAAAGGTGATCTGAACAGCCTCATAATGGCCGGTGCCGCCTTTGGTTACCTCGCCATAGGTCGGGTCCGCCGTTGCGCCCCCGGTATAGCCCGAGACCGCCTGAACCACGCCCGGCACGGATTCGAAATCGGATTCAACGCACCAGAAACACCCCCCGGCCACGGTCAGCGTCTCGGTTCCGGCAGCCGGTGCAGGCGCGGCGCGCAGCATTGCGACGATGAGGATCAGCGCAAACAGAAGCCAAGGTTTGACAGCGTCAATGTATGTGGTTCGGATCATGGTGGGTCTCCTTCCATGATCAGACTGCCTTGGGAAACCCCCGGGCGCAACGCGCTGACATCTGTTCTCACGCGCTGGTGAGACGAGTTTATCGCCTTAGCCCAGCAACTGCCCCAGTTTCATCGCCACACCCATATTGCCCGAGATCTTGAGCTTGCCCATAGCAATACCGGTCATCGGGTTCAGCTTGCCGGTCAGCAGCTTGCTTAGGTTCTCTTGTGAGATACGAATGGTGCAATCCGTGTCCTGATCCTGCGTCGTCGCCTGATTGTCGGCCAGAACAATCACACCGGCATCACCGCAATCGAATTTCAACGACCCATCGAAGTTTTTGCCATTCAGACCGCTCTGAATACCTTCTGCGATATCCTGCAACATGCCCCATCCTTTCAGTGTTGTGACTTGGGTAAAGACATATCCTGCGGTGGAGCAAGAGTGACCTGACGGGAGGTGGCAAAAATGGGCGCATAAAAAACCCGGCATCCTGAGGGGCTGCCGGGTCTTCAGTTCAATATCTCAGCTGTCTTACTTCGACAGGCGCTTGTCGCGTGCTGCCAGAAGTTTCAAGCGCAGGGCGTTCAGTTGGATGAATCCCGCAGCGTCTTTCTGATCGTAGGCACCAGCATCCTCTTCGAAGGTCACGTGCGCCTCGGAATACAGCGAGTGTTCCGACCAGCGGCCCACGGTCGATGCCAGACCTTTGTACAGCTTCACGCGCACGGTGCCGGTGACATGATCCTGAGATTTGTCGATCGCGGCCTGCAGCATCTCGCGCTCGGGCGAGTACCAGAAGCCGTTATAGATCAGCTCTGCATATTGAGGCATCAGCTGGTCCTTCAGATGCATCGCGCCCCGATCCATGGTGATGGATTCGATGCCACGGTGCGCTTCCAACAGGATTGTGCCGCCCGGTGTTTCATAGATACCGCGGGATTTCATGCCCACGAACCGGCCTTCAACCAGGTCCAGACGGCCAATGCCGTGCTTGCCGCCATATTCGTTCAGCTTGGTCAGGATGGTCGCGGGGCTCATCGCCTCGCCATTGATGCTGACCGCGTCACCTTTTTCGAACCCGATCTCGATGAATTCTGGTTTATTCGGCGCGTCCTCGGGGTGGACCGTGCGCTGATAGACGTAATCGGGCGCCATATCGGCGGGGTCTTCCAGAACCTTGCCCTCGGATGAGGTGTGCAGCAGGTTGGCATCAACCGAGAACGGCGCCTCGCCCCGCTTGTCCTTGGCGATCGGAATCTGGTTCGCCTCGGCAAATTCCAGCAGTTTGGTGCGGCTGGACAAGTCCCACTCGCGCCAGGGGGCGATGACCTTGATATCGGGATTCAGCGCGTAAGCCGCCAGTTCGAACCGTACCTGATCGTTGCCCTTGCCGGTCGCGCCATGCGATACGGCATCCGCTCCGGTCGCCTCGGCAATCTCGACCAGACGTTTCGAGATCAACGGGCGCGCAATCGAGGTGCCCAGCAGGTACAGGCCCTCATACTGCGCATTCGCGCGGAACATCGGAAAGACGAAATCGCGGACGAATTCCTCGCGGATGTCCTCAATATAGATGTTTTCGGGCTTGATCCCCAGCAGCTCGGCCTTCTTGCGGGCGGGCTCCAACTCCTCGCCCTGACCCAGATCGGCGGTGAAGGTTACGACCTCACAACCATACTCGGTCTGCAACCATTTCAGGATGATCGAGGTATCAAGGCCACCGGAATAGGCCAGAACAACTTTCTTGGGCGCGGACATCTGACTTCCCTTTATGCGTAGAACGACTGGCCCCTAGCGGGTTTTGAACGCGGGGGCAAGTTATCTGCGTTGACGCAGGTCGGGATTTGGGGTGAAACAGAAGGAAAGAAAACAAGGATTGGTTGAAGGGATAGATTTCAGATGTTGGGTTGGCAGATTTTTGCACATTCGGTGCGGATGGTTATTGGGAATCTCAAACAGGTTTTGCAGATTACGTTCGGGCCATCTTTGGTTGCGACAGCGGTGATTGTCGCCCTGTTTTTTGTATTGGACGTTCCGCTGGATCAACTCAATACAACCACCGGAGAGTTGCCTGCAGGCGTTTCGAGCGGATCGGCGATTGGCTTCCTGGTGGGCTTTATGGTCGTGATATTTGTGACGATGTTCTGGATTGTGGTGTCGTGGCACCGCTTTGTCCTGCTTGAGGAATATCCAAGAGGTATATTCCCAACCTTCCGGTTCGATAGAATTCTGGCCTATTTCGGGCGGGTTCTTCTGTTGGGTATCCTGATGGCCATCGCGTTCCTGCCGGCAGGCGCGGTACTTTCAGCGCTGGGCGGTGGAGCATTGTCAGTTGTGTTTGTCATTGTCCTTGTCGTCTTCCTCATCATCGGCTTCTACCGTTTGTCCATAATCCTGCCCGCAGCAGCGATTGGGCAACCGTTGACACTTGGGCAAGCTTGGAACAACACCGCCGGTGCGGGTGGTGCGATCATCGTTCTTTTGCTTGTAAGCTTTGTGTTCCAGGTCGTGGTCCAGTTGGTCTTTACAGCGCTCGCTTTCATCCCGGTTCTGGGTGTTTTACTCTCACTGTTCTTTGGGGTTCTGGTTTTGCCGCTGATCAATGTCAGTATCTTGACCACCATGTACGGCGTGTTCGTTGAAAAGCGCCAGCTGACCTGAACTCGTACACATATGTATTCCTTGCTCTTTCAGCGATGATGGGGCAGGGAAACCGGCATGAGTGATTTCATGACCCGCGCCCGCGCTGCCGAACAGGCGATGCGCTCTGTGTTTCCGGTGACGCCTCTGCAGCGCAATGCCCATCTGTCTGATCGTTTCGGGGCCGATATCTGGCTGAAACGTGAGGACCTCAGCCCGGTGCGGTCCTACAAGATCCGCGGTGCGTTCAACGCCATGCGCAAACAGCAGGGGCAGAACCTGTTTGTCTGCGCCAGCGCGGGAAATCATGCGCAGGGCGTGGCCTTTATGTGCAAGCACATGGATGTGAAGGGTGTGATCTTCATGCCCGTGACGACGCCGCAGCAGAAAATCCAGAAAACTCGTATCTTCGGCGGCGACAATATCGAGATTCATCTGACCGGCGACTATTTCGATGACACGTTGGCCGCCGCTCAGGCGTGGTGCACCGAACAGGGCGGCCATTTTCTGTCGCCCTTTGACGATGTTGATGTGATCGAGGGGCAAGCCTCGCTTGCGGTTGAGATCGAAGCGCAGTTGGGTGGGTTGCCGGACCACATCCTTTTGCCAGTAGGCGGTGGCGGCATGTCTGCGGGCGTGGCTACGTGGTTTGGCGATCGGACCCATTGCCTGTTTGTGGAACCCAAAGGCGGTGCCTGTCTGCACGCGGCAATGGCAGCAGGACATCCGGTGGCATTGGATCAGGTGGACAATTTCGTTGACGGTGCTGCGGTTGGTCGGATCGGTGAAAAACCGTTCGAATTGCTGAAATCCCGTCATCTGTCGGACGCTCTGGTCCTGTCCGAAGACCGCATCTGCACAACCATGATTGAGATGCTGAATGTCGAAGGCATCGTTCTGGAACCCGCCGGGGCCCTCGCGATTGAGGCGCTGAGCGATATTCAGAGTTTTATCCGAGGGAAAACCGTTGTCTGCGTAACCTCTGGTGGCAACTTCGATTTCGAACGTCTGCCCGAGGTCAAGGAACGCGCGCAGCGCTATCTGGGGGTGAAGAAATACTTCATCCTGCGCTTGCCACAGCGCCCTGGCGCATTGAAAGAGTTCCTGAACATCCTTGGCCCCGAGGATGACATTGCGCGGTTTGAATACATGAAGAAATCGGCACGTAACTTCGGCTCGGTTCTGATTGGTATCGAAACCCGCAAGCCCGAAAACTTTGCCCGTCTGTTCGCGCATCTGGATGAAGCCGGGTTCACTTTTACGGATATCACCGAGGACGAGACCCTCGCCCAGTTTGTGATCTGAGAAAATGACCAGACTGCAAAGTTGTCTGTCGCGGCGATGGATCAGCTGCGTTTGAAACAGACAATATACAGGGCCGGGTTGTCACCCATCGCCAGTGTACCTGTTTGCTGCCTGTACGGCGCCGCTCAGAGCTCGTTCAATCCTGCCTGAAACTCCGTTGCTGAGGTCCGAAATGTGCCGACTATTTCGGCGATATCGACGGTTGCGGCCTGACCCTGTGCCGAATGGCGCTCACCATCCTGGCAGAGCCTGGCCAATGTCCTGAATCCCAGACTAAGCGCGCTGCCCTTCAAGGAGTGTAGATGCTGTTCGAAGTCAGACCGATCATCATCGACCTGCAAATGCTCCAGGCCTTGTTGCACCTCATCGAGAAAGATTTCCACTACCTCGTCAAACTCGTCGGCGCCGACCTCGTCCCGCAGCTGTCTGACCCTGGACCAGTCGATCATGGCCATCCTTTCCCTAAAGATAACGACCCGATTATCACTACAGGCCGTTGGTAAATCCGTGGTTAAGATGGATGCATTTACGACCTTCACAGGATGTTAAACAGCCGTGCGCTAGGGTCGTCCCGTTCCGCATTATGTGGCAGAGCTGAGGGTCAGGTGGCAGAGGTCAGTCAGGCAGAAACAAAGGCAGAGCTGGATTTTGGTGCGATTCGCAAGGTGCTGGTCGTTGATGACAGTCGTCTGCAACGTCGCATCCTTGTGGCCTCGCTGAAGAAATGGGGCTTTGAGGTGCTCGAGGCCGATAGCGGAGAGGCCGCCATCGAAATCTGTGCTGCCATGTCCCCCGATCTGGTCCTGAGCGACTGGGTCATGCCGGGGATGAGCGGGCTGGAATTCTGTCAAGCATTTCGGGCGCTGGAGAATGACGAATACAGCTATTTCATCCTTCTGACTTCAAAAAGCGAAAAGCAGGAGGTTGCGCGCGGACTGGATGCCGGGGCGGATGATTTTCTGATCAAACCTCTTGAGGCCGATGAATTGCGGGCGCGCATATCTGCGGGCGCGCGGATATTGGATATGCAGCGTGAGCTGTCTGATAAGAACCGTATGATCGAGACCGCGCTCGAAGAACTGAAAGTGGTCCATGATGCGATCGACAAGGACCTGATTCAGGCGCGTAAGATACAGGAATCTCTGGTCCCCGAACTCACGCGTGATTTCGGTAGGTCGCGTATCAGCATGTTGCTGAAACCTTGTGGGCATATCGGTGGCGATCTGGTGGGAATGTTTTCACCGGGGGTCAACCGTGTGGGGTTTTACAGCATCGATGTGTCCGGCCACGGCATCACCTCGGCGATGATGACAGCACGGCTGGGCGGGTATCTGTCCAGCAAACATTTCGATCAGAACGTGGCGATGGAAAAGCGGTTCGATAAATTTTACGCATTGCTACCACCTGATCAGGTGGCAGAGATGCTCAATTCCCGCCTTATGGCCGATGCTGGCGTCGAAGAGTATTTTACCATGGTCTATGCCATTATTGACCTGCGAAACGGACATCTCAAGATGGTGCAGGCAGGGCATCCGCACCCGCTGTTGTTGCGACAGGATGGTGGGACCGAGTATCTGGGGCAAGGTGGTTTGCCCATCGGACTGTTGCCGGATGTCACGTTTCAGCGAACCGATACCTACATGAAGCCCGGTGACAAGCTGTTGCTATATTCAGACGGGTTCACGGAATGCCGGATGGCGGATGGATCCCTGCTGGAAGAAGAGGGGCTGTGCAGAATGGTGACGGATTGTGCCACCGATCTCAGCGGGCCCGAATTTCTGGACGATATGTTCTGGCGGCTGACACAGGCCATGGATCCGGACCAGGGTATGGATGATGACGTATCTGCGGTTTTCTTTGAATACAGCGGGCCTTAAAGCCCCATCAGGTGTCCCGAAGCGAAATGTCGGTCGCCGCTGTTGCCCAGCATCTGCGCGGCATCCGCACTGTCCAGCCAAAGGGCTTCGTGGAATGGCTCTGAAGGTGGACCTATGCGGCGCACAGGGCGGGCTCGATATATCAAACAGACCTTTTCGGCCCACAGGTCATATTCGGGCATGTATGTGAAACGGCGAAAGGCGCCGACCCGCCGCGGGCTGGCAATCAACCAGCCGGTTTCTTCAAAGACTTCGCGATGCAGGGCGGTGATGGGCGATTCGCCTGGGTCAATACCGCCACCCGGCAACTGTAGATCAGGGCCGGGCTCTGTCTGGCAGGTCAGCAACAGATGTCGTCCTCGAGGCAACAATGCGTATACACCCACACGTCGTGTGTATTTGCGCCCCGCTTGTGGGGTTTCACCGAACCGTCTGATCATGTATGGCCCCTTACAACCCGAAATCTTCGACCTATATGCTGGCGGTATGCCAATCTGTGGCGTTTAAGGAAACCCCATGTCTCTTGGAACAAAAATCGCGTGGGACGACACCGTCCTGCCCTTTCAACTTGATATACCGGATATGCGCGGACGTGTGGCGCGGCTGGACGGAGTGTTGGATGGCATTCTGAAACAGCACGACTATCCCGAAAAGGTCGAGGCTTTGGTGGCCGAGATGGCCTTGCTGACTGCTCTGATCGGCCAGACCGTCTCGCTGCGCTGGAAGCTGTCGCTGCAGGTACAGTCCAAGGGCGCAGTGCGGATGATCGCAACCGATTACTACGCTCCGCAGGCCGAGGGCGAACCGGCCCGCATCCGCGCCTATGCCAGTTTTGACCCGGACCGCCTGACCGATTCCACACCGTTTGATCAGGTGGGTGAAGGCTATTTCGCCATCATGATTGACCAGGGCGAGGGCACGCAGCCTTACCAGGGGATCACACCGCTGGCTGGCGGCTCTCTCAGCGCATGCGCAGAGGCGTATTTCGCACAGTCCGAACAATTGCCGACGCGGTTTTCACTGAGTTTCGGCAAATCAACTGAACCTGGCGTCGGTGAGCACTGGCGCGCAGGCGGCATCATGCTGCAACACATGCCCAAAGCGTCACCATTTGTAGCCAATGCAGAGGGTGACGGTCAGATTCTGTCGGCGGATGATCTGGTTGACGGTGAGGAAGGTGAAAATTGGGCGCGCGTCAACATCCTTCTGGATACTGTTGATGACCTTGAGCTGATCGGCCCTTCGATTGCGCCAACCGACCTGTTGATCCGGCTGTTTCATGAGGAACAGCCACGGGTTTATGATGCGCAATCGGTTCAGTTCGGCTGCACCTGCTCGGAAGAGCGCGTGCGCCAAAGCCTGTCGATCTATTCGGCGCGCGACATCGAAAAGATGACAACCCCCGAGGGCCAGGTCACCGCCGATTGTCAGTTCTGTGGTGCCCATTACGTATTGGACCCCGTCACCGTTGGCTTCGATGCCGGTGAGGCCTGATCCAACAGAACAGCTGCGGGCGGCCCTGAGCCGCCCCGGCAACGGGTCCAGTGATTTCGATCTGAACCCTGATGCGGTTTTGCCAGCGGGGCGCAAGCTGCGTCCAGCCGGGGTTCTGGTTCCGATTCTTGTAACGGATGAGGCCCCGCGCCTGCTTTTGACCAAGCGCTCATCGGCGCTGAAACACCATCCCGGCCAGATCGCCTTTCCTGGCGGAAAACAGGATGAGACCGATCCGGATGTAACCGCAACCGCCCTGCGGGAAGCACAGGAAGAGATTGGCCTTTCCTCGGATTTGCCTGAAATTCTCGGGCATTTGCCTACCCATGAAACCGTGACGTCTTTTGTCGTAACCCCGGTTGTCGCGATCCTACGAGACGGGTTCGACCCAATTCCTGAGCCGGGTGAAGTTGACGAAGTTTTTTCAGTCCCACTTGCGCATGTTCTAAACCCTGCGAATTATATCGTTGAGTCGCGTCGCTGGCGGGGTCAGCGGCGGTATTATTTCACCGTGCCCTATGGCCCTTATTACATCTGGGGGGCTACGGCCCGGATGTTGCGGGGCTTGGCTGCGCGGGTGAGTGAATGATGAAGCTATCAGAAAGCTGGGTTACAAATCCGGCAACCCAGACAGTCTGCGCCGTTTTGATCGATGCCGGTTTTCAGGCGCTTTTCGTCGGCGGTTGCGTCCGCAACGCGCTTTTGGGGGCGCCGGTCTCGGATCTGGATATTGCCACGGACGCTCCGCCCCAGCAGGTGCTGGATTTGATGCGGGCGGCGGGGTTGAAGGCCATTCCGACTGGGATCGAGCATGGCACGATAACCGTTGTCAGCCAAAGCATCCCGCATGAGATCACGACCTTCCGGCGAGATGTCGAAACCGATGGCCGCCGGGCTGTTGTGGCGTTCTCGGACAATGTTGATGAAGATGCCAGCCGGCGCGATTTCACCATGAACGCGCTGTATGCCCGCCCGGATGGGACGCTTTTGGACCCGCTGAATGGACTGCCCGATCTAAAGGCCCGAAAGGTCCGGTTCATAGGCAACGCCCAGCACCGCATCCGCGAAGACTATCTGCGGTCTCTGCGCTATTTTCGGTTTCACGCCTGGTATGGGGATGTCGAAGCCGGGTTTGATCCCGAAGCTCTGTCGGCCATTTCAACCAATCTGGACGGATTGGCAGGCCTGTCGCGCGAACGGGTTGGGGCCGAGTTTATGAAATTGCTGACCGCGCCTGACCCTGCGCCTTCGGTCGCTGCCATGCGCAGCACGGGCGTTCTGGCACAGATATTGCCGGGGGTTGAGGATCGATCACTTGCCCCGCTGATCGCCTTGGAACAGCAGGCTGGGGCAAAGCCCGAGCCGGTCCGGCGACTTTCCTCCATCGCCACGCCTGAGATTGCCCAGACCCTGCGTCTGAGCAAGGCCCAGATCCAACGCCTGACACGGATGCGGGATGAGGCCGCGGGAACCGCGGGCACTGCCGAGCTTGGGTTCCGTTATGGTGAAGAGGACGGCCTGCACGAAGTTCTCCTGCGTTGTGCTTTGTTGGAACAGCCCTGGTCCGAGGATAAGCGGCAAGCGCTCCGGGACGGGGCGGCAGCGGATTTTCCCGTGCGGGCCGCTGACCTGATCCCTGACTTTACCGGCCCGGCGCTGGGCAAGAAACTGGCCGAGCTTGAGGCGCGCTGGATCGCCTCGGGTTTCACCCTGACGCGCACCGAGTTGCTGGTCGAGTAAATTGAAGTCTCAAAAAGGGATGACAAGCCGGATCGTTTGTGTTTTCTTGCGCCTGTTACATGAATGGAGGGATGCGAATGTATTACGGGATCTGGTTCGGCTAAAGCCATAACACTTGACCCGTAGGGGTGGTGTTCTGGCGCCATCTTTTTTCGCATGACTTGTTTTCTGCTCAATCGGAGCACTCTCTATGTTTCGCTATTTCGAAAATCTAGTCGACCCTTTTGTCGACTACGAAGAAACCGACACGCCGCCGACACGGCTGTGGCCCTTTATGTTGAACTATTCCCGCCCTTTTATGCGGGTGTTCTTCTGGGCCGGATTGATTTCGGTCGTGGTGGCCGCGGTTGAGGTCGGTCTGATCTATTATATGGGTCGCGTTGTTGACTTGCTGTCCGCCCCGCCGGACGAAGTTTGGCAGACCCATAGTACGGAACTGATCCTGGTGGCGCTTTTTGTGCTGCTGCTGCGACCCATGCTGCATGTCGTTGACGTGCTGTTGCTGAACAACACGATCCTGCCGAATTTTGGCACTCTGATCCGTTGGCGCGCGCATAAGCACGTGTTGCGGCAATCGGTGGGCTGGTTCGAGAATGATTTTGCAGGCCGCATTGCCAACCGGATCATGCAGACGCCGCCCGCTGCGGGTGAGGCCGTGTTTCAGGTGTTTGATGCGATTTCCTTCTCGCTGGCATACCTGATCGGCGCAGCTATTTTGTTGATGACGGCTGATGCCCGGCTGCTGTTGCCGTTGTTGATCTGGCTCGTGCTGTATGGGTTTCTGGTGCATTGGACGGTGCAGCGGGTGGGGCCGGCTTCGAAGGCGGCCTCAGACGCGCGCTCGGCCGTAACGGGCCGGGTTGTGGATAGCTATACCAATATCCATTCCGTAAAGATGTTTGCCCATGGGGCACAGGAACTGGATTATGCGCGCGAAGCGATCGAGGAAACCCGCCGTACCTTTCAGGCTGAGATGCGGATTTTCACCATCATGGATGCGGTTCTGGTTGCATTGAATGGGTTGCTGATCGTTGGTGTGGTTGGCTGGGCGATTGCTCTGTGGATGCAGGGCAGTGCTACGGTCGGTGTGGTCGCGGCGGCCACAGCCCTGACCCTGCGCCTGAACGCGATGACCGGATGGATCATGTGGGCGCTGACCAGTTTTTTCCGCCAGCTTGGTGTCGTTGCCGAAGGTATGGAGACGATCGCTCAGCCGATCGACCTGTTGGATGCGCCGCAGGCCAAACCCCTGCATCTGTCCAACGGCAAGATCGAGGTTCGTGATCTGTCGCATCATTACGGTCGCAAGACCGGCGGGCTGGACCATATCAACCTGACCATCGAGCCGGGCGAAAAGATCGGTCTGATCGGACGGTCGGGAGCTGGTAAGTCGACCCTAGTTAAGCTCCTACTTCGGTTCTACGATGTGGAGCAGGGGGCCATTTTGATCGACGATCAGGACATTGCCCGGGTCACTCAGGACAGCTTGCGCTTCCATATCGGTATGGTGCAACAGGACAGCGCGTTGCTGCACCGCTCGGTGCGCGACAATATCCTCTATGGCCGCCCCGAGGCTTCCGAAGAGCAGATGATTGCCGCGGCCAAACAGGCCGAGGCGCATGAGTTCATCCTTGACCTGCAGGACCCGAAGGGGCGTACCGGCTATGATGCGCATGTGGGCGAGCGGGGCGTGAAGTTGTCAGGTGGTCAGCGGCAGCGGGTGACGCTGGCGCGGGTGATCCTGAAGGACGCGCCGATCCTGTTGCTGGATGAGGCGACCTCGGCGCTGGATTCCGAGGTCGAAGCATCGATTCAGGAAACGCTCTATGGCATGATGCAGGGCAAATCCGTGATCGCGATTGCCCACCGCCTCAGCACCATTGCCCAAATGGATCGCATCCTAGTGATGGATGGCGGCCGGATCGTCGAGCAGGGCACCCATTCCGAATTGCTGTCACAGGGCGGGCTTTACGCCCAGTTCTGGGCACGGCAATCTGGGGGCTTCCTGAACACGGAGGCAGCTGAGTGAAACTTGCCGATCTCATAGATCCGTTCAAACCCACCGAAACGCCCCCGCCGCAAAGGCTGGGGGCGTTCATTCGCTGGTGCCTGTCCGGAGCTTGGCCGATGATCCTTGTCGCCTCCGTGTTTTCGGCCTCTGCCGGGGCGATGGAGGCCGGAACCGCCTGGATGCTGGGTCTGGTGATCGACATGGCAAATGAAAGCCGGCCGGATGGGGTTCTGACGGCGGACAATCTTTGGATAATTGGAGGGGTCGCCGCATTTTTCATGCTGCTGCGACCGGCGCTGTTTGGTCTTTCGGCCTTTTCCAACAACTATATTGTCATGCCCAATATCCCGCCCCTGGTTCTGGCCAAGCTGAACCGGTGGACTTTGGGTCAGTCTGTGACCTATTTCGACGACGATTTTGCCGGGCGGATCGCTCAGAAACAGATGCAAACTTCGAACGCGATGGCCTCGGTCGTGTCCGAGACGATAAGCGCAATGGTATTTGCGCTGGCGTCTTTGGCAGGGACTTTGCTTTTGTTAGGGTCTATTCATCTGCTGGTCATGCTGCCCTTCGCCGCCTGGTTGGCGGTGTATTTCCTGCTGATCCGCTGGTATTTGCCACGCATCCGGGCACGCTCAGCGGCGCGGGCCGGGGCGCGGGCGATGGTGTCGGGGCAGGTGGTCGACACGATCACCAATATCAAAACCGTCAAGCTGTTCGCCCATTCCGAGTTCGAGGATCAGGCGGCCCGAAACTCGATGGTCGATCTGCGCCACAAGATGCTGGCCTTTGGCAAGCTCTCCGCCAGTTTTAGGTTCATACTGATGGTTCTGGCCGGGGTGTTGCCCGTGCTGCTGCTGGGGGTGACCTTGCTGCTGTGGCGGTCCGGGATGGCCAGCGCTGGTGATATCGTTGCGGCGGGCGCGATGTCCGTGCGAATTTCGCAGATGACAGGCTGGGTCAGTTTCACGCTGATGGGGCTTTATGCCAATGTTGGTGAGATCGAGAATGGCATGAAGACGCTTGCCAAGCGTGACCGGGTCGAGGATGCGGCAGGGGCAGCTAGGCTGAGCGTGCCAGAAGGTCAGATCGAGTTTAACCATGTCAGCTTTGCTTATGGCGGTGACATCGGCGGCGTGACCGACGTGCACATGACCGTACATCCTGGCGAAAAGCTGGGTATCGTCGGGGCATCGGGTGCGGGGAAATCTACGCTCGTTTCGCTTCTACTCAGGCTCTATGAAGGGGAAAACGGCGCAATTCGGATTGATGGGCAGGATGTGTCACAGGTGACGCAGGACAGTCTGCGCAGTCAAATCGGAATGGTCACGCAGGAAACTGCGATGTTCAACCGCTCGGCGCGCGAGAATATCCTATATGGCCGCCCTGATGCCTTGGAAGACGATATGATCGCCGCGGCGCAAAAGGCCGAGGCGCATGAATTTATCCTTGGCCTGCGGGATGCCCATGGTCGCAAGGGCTATGATGCGCATCTGGGCGAGCGCGGCGTCAAACTGAGCGGCGGTCAGCGGCAGCGGATTGCGCTTGCACGCGCCATCCTGAAAAACGCGCCGATTCTGGTGCTGGATGAGGCGACCTCGGCCTTGGATTCCGAGGTCGAAGCCTCGATCCAGACCGCGTTGCATCGGGTGATGCAGGGCAAAACGGTATTGGCGATTGCACATCGGCTGTCGACGCTAAGCGAGATGGACCGGATTGTCGTTCTGGATCAAGGGCAGATCGTTGAAATGGGAAGCCATGACGACTTGCTGGAGCAGGGCGGGCTTTATGCCCGGTTCTGGGATCGCCAATCGGGCGGGTTTATTCAGGCCGCCGCCGCCGAATAAGGGTTTTGTTGTGGGTAAAGCCCAGCTATCAGGCCCTCATGACGCAGCATTACAGCATTTTACGCCTTGGTCATCAGGGCGACGGCATCGCCGCTGGACCGATCTACGCCCCCCGCACCTTGCCGGGGGAGGTGGTCAGCGGGATATTGGTTGGTCAAGTGCTGAGCGACATTCGGGTCGAGACCCCCTCGGACCAGCGGGTCAAAGCACCGTGCCGGCACTACAAAGCCTGCGGCGGATGTCAGCTACAGCATGCCGCGGATGATTTCGTTGCTGATTGGAAGGTTGAGGTCGTGCGCAACGCGCTGGCCGCGCAGGGGCTCGATGCCCCGATGCGGCCGATCCATACCTCGCCGGAACGATCACGGCGACGGGCTACGATTGCGGTTCGACGGACCAAAAAAGGCACTATGGCCGGGTTTCATGGCCGTGCCTCAGACACGATTACCGAAATCTCTGATTGTCATCTGCTTGATCCGGCCCTGATTGCAGCCGTCCCCGTGGCCGAGGCGCTTGCCGTTTTGGGTGGTAGCCGCAAAGGGGCGCTGGCGGTCACGCTGACCCTTTCTGATGGCGGTTTGGATGTCGCCGTCAAAGGCGGCAAACCGCTGGACGGTCCATTGGAACTGGCCCTGGCACAGGCGACCGAGGCACATGGGCTTGCGCGGCTCAGCTGGGATGGCGAGGTGATCGCCTCGCGTCACGCCCCGATTCAGCGATTTGGCGTGGCGGCTGTCGTGCCGCCTCCAGGGGCATTCCTGCAGGCCACGAAGGACGGAGAACAGGCTCTATTACAGGCAGTTCTGCAGGCAACCAAGGGCGCCAAGCGGGTTGTGGACCTGTTTGCGGGTTGCGGGACATTCTCATTGCCACTGGCCGAGGACGCCGAAGTACACGCGGTTGAGGGTGAGGCCCTGATGACCACCGCTCTGGATCAAGGCTGGCGTCGCGCGCAAGGTCTGAAACGGGTCACGACCGAGGCGCGCGACCTGTACCGCCGCCCATTGATGCCTGATGAGCTGAAGAACTTTGACGCGGTTGTCCTGGACCCGCCCCGCGCCGGGGCCGAGGCGCAGGTGGCCGAGCTGGCGCAAGCGCTGCCCCCGGTCATCGCCTATGTCTCATGCAACCCCGTGACCTTTGCGCGGGATGCAAAAAACCTGATTAACGCAGGCTATACCCTTGAATGGGTACAGGTGGTGGACCAATTTCGATGGTCGTCACACACGGAACTTGCCGCGCGGTTTGCACTGAACCCCGCATCATGACCAAACAGGAGAGTTTCAGAATGGGGCTTGCCCAGCGCCTGCATGATATCACTGAAAACCCGACCTTCGGTCGGTTCATCACAGGTGTCATCATCTTCAACGCCATCCTGCTCGGCATGGAAACCTCACCGACGCTGATGGAGGCCGCGGGTCCCTTGATCGTGGTGTTGGACAGCCTTTGCCTAACGATTTTCGTGGCCGAGATTGCGATGAAACTGGTCGCCACAGGGCGCCGGTTCTTTACCAATGGTTGGAACCTGTTTGACTTCATCGTTGTTGGCATCGCTCTGATCCCAAGCGCCGGCGGTCTGTCGGTGCTGCGGGCCTTGCGGATCCTGCGGGTCTTGCGGGTGATCTCGGTCGCACCACGGCTGCGCCGGGTGGTCGAGGGTTTCATCTCGGCCTTGCCGGGTATGGCCAGCGTTTTCCTGCTGATGGCGATTCTGTTTTACATCGGCGCGGTAATCTCGACCAAGCTGTTCTCGGGCACATTCCCGGACTGGTTTGGCGATTTGGGCCTGTCGGCCTATACGTTGTTCCAGATCATGACGCTGGAAAGCTGGTCCATGGGCATCGTGCGCCCGGTGATGGAGGTTTATCCCTATGCGTGGATATTCTTTGTGCCATTCATCATGGTTACGACATTTGCAGTGGTGAACCTGTTGGTTGGTCTGATTGTGAATTCAATGCAGGATGCCCATCACGCCGAGGATGAGGTGAAAACCGATGCCTATCGTGATGAGGTGCTGGAAAGGCTGGAATCCATCGAACGCCGTTTGCTTGAGCAGTCGAACAGCAAAAAGTGATTTCAGTTTTCTGGATTTCTGGCATAATCACAAAAAAAAGCAGAAGCAGGCATTAAACATGGATCGTCGAGCATTTGGAATGGGTGCTGTGGCTACGCTGGGTCTTTCGGCCTGCGCCTCGGCCAACCCCAGATTTCTGGCCTATGATGGCCCCGAGGTGACCTCTATGGTCATCAACAAAAGCGCGCGGAAGCTTTATCTTCTGCACAATGAACATGTCCTCAAGGAATATAAGGTCGATCTTGGCTTTGCCCCCAATGGCACCAAAACAAAACGCGGCGACGGCCGCACGCCAGAAGGCACCTATCTGATCGACCGGCGCAATCCCAAAAGCCGCTATCACCTGTCGCTGGGGATTTCCTATCCGGATTCGAAGGATATCGCAGAGGCCAAGGCTGCGGGCGTTGATCCGGGCGGTGACATTTTCATCCACGGCGAGCCGAAAACCCGGTCCGAGAAAAAGCGAGCCAAGAAGCAATCGGATTGGACGGCAGGGTGCATCGCTGTCAAGAATGAAGAGATCGAAGAGATCTATGCGATGGTGAATCGCGGCACAGTGATTACGCTGCGCCCGTAGCCGGCTTCCAGACGTCAAACCCGAATTGCATATAGTCGCGCTGGTAGGTTTCGGCCGCCAGCGCCTCAAGTTTGGTGTCATAGATATCGCTCAGTGAAAACGGGATATCTGGTCTGGTATTGCCGGGCGCGGGCGGGCTGTCATGACCCAGCCGCCGCGCCAGATTCGGCAGGGCAGTTGCAATTTCTTCCTCGCGCAGGATTAGATCCGGCAGGGCAAAACCGACTACGCCCTCCAACACCTGCGCCTGACTGCACCAAACGCCGTCAACGCGCACAGGGGTTTGTCCCGCCAGGTTTTGCCGCAGGAAGGTCAGAAAAGCCGAGAATGCCTCATAATGCTGCTCGATGGGGTAGTTTTCAGCGCGTAACTGTCCGGGGATCGGAAGCTTGAACCGGTTGCGCAGCATATTGCGGATTTTCAGATAGGCGCCGGGCTCGGTGCTGAGGATATAGGAACAAAAGGCCGAATGTGCGCGTACCAGCGGGTGCCGCACCACGGTGAATTTGCGATGCCCCGGATGATCCTGTAACCACTGGCGGGTCTTTTTGCGGTTTTGATCAGTGATCAGGTCATCCGCACTGATTGAATCAAGCGCAGCCATCCATTGCTTCACAACCCCTTCGATGCCGCTCCGCACGGGCAGATACATTAACGGGGTTTTCGGCGTGGCGACATAGGTCGCAACGGCCGCGCCACGCCGGGGTTCAAAATTCGGAGTTCTGTGCAGGCTGAAGCTGTCGATGCGCGACAAGGCCTGTTCGGTCTCATCAGGGTTTGTCACCTTGGACAAGGCCGGCTCAGGGTTCTGGGGTTTGAGCGTGTCGTCGATCGTGGTCAACCGGCCCGATACCCCAAGCCAGGCCGCCAGGCCGTTCAGGCTTTCGAGCCGGTTCAGATCGTCGTAAGCGATGAAAAAGGCGGTTTGCCCGCTGGCCTGAAGATGATGCAGCAAAGTCAGTTGAAAGGCCTGTTGCTGGTCCAGATAGGTTTCGAACTCACGAGGGTTGAAGGCGATCTGCTCGGTGCGCCGCCGTTTGACGTTTTTCAGCTGCCATTGCTTGGTCTCGCGCGCGATCTTCAATGAGATATAGCTGTCCAGAGGGTTGCGCGTCAGAATGATCTTGGCGCAACTCGGGTCATCCAAAACAGGCTCTAACACACGCGGATCGTGGCCCTGGAAAAAGCGAAACCCGTTCATTTCACCGTCAGCTGATCGGATGGCGTTCAGCAGGGTTTTAGGGTCATTGTCGCGTTCTTCGAGAGTGACGCCCAGCAGGCTGTCCCCCTTTAGCCTGCCAATGAAATGAGGATTGAAGGCCTCACCATGGCTGGAGACACCTTCCAATGCGTTCAGATTTGCCTCAAGCAGGTTCGATCCGGTCCGCATGGCGGCAAGTATTACGAAATAGTCGAATTTGGATGACATGAAACGCTATTGCACCAGATATGGTTTTCGATAAGGCCTGAGTTGCCGGCCAAAAATGTCATCGGCTGGAAAATCTCCCATAAGATAAGGGTGCATACCCTGGTTCTTCAGGTTTTGCAGGAACTTCCCGAACCCGGACAGGTCGACCATTGTAGGGGCTTGGGTCAGGTGGCTGGGATTCTGGGATCCGGTTTCTTCCAGAATTGATTGCAGAGGCTCCATCGGAGATTCCACAAACTCGGCCAGCGACCAGGTGCGCACTTTGGCCTTGGTCCAGACCGAAGTTAAAACCTCAAGCTGTTTGGTCTCGATTTGTTGCAGGCGGGCGGCTTCGTTACGGATATCCGCGAAATTTCCATTCGAACGGAACAGTGGAATGGCCCAGGCGCCTGTGACAACGGAAATCTGCGCATTTCTGTCGCGCGCCAGAAACCAGTTGATGTCCTGCGTATCCGTGGGGCCAAATTGAAAGCACTGCTTCTCGCCCCGAGTATTCCAGATCAAGTTCGACAAAAACGCCGTAGGATTATAGTCCCGCAGGCTGGCACAATCGCTTAGTGCGCCGTTGACCAAAGGCGCTCCGCCGGCGAATTCCGCACGTTCGGGACCGAAGAGGTGACCGTGGACCTTTGTTCCGGTGGCTTCCGATAGCCAGGGCTCGAAATCTGCGAACAGTTCGGTAAACCCCTGGAATACCGAATAGGGGAACGACGTCAGTCCGTTTTCGCTGCCGTGGCGGGGAAAGCGGCTTTGCATATACAGGCCATCCCGGCCTCGGGTCCTGCGCTCGACCGCTTTCGAGAATAACCGGTCGATCTTGCCCGGGTTGGGTTCTGTAGGCTTCATCGCCTGTGCCTGGTTGGTCAGAAACGCCTGATAAAGCCGATTGGCCTGGGGCCAGATCTTGCGTGCTACAAAACAGTCCGACCGTCGCAATAGCTGAAGATGA
Source organism: Ruegeria sp. YTSA108 (assembly GCF_059610185.1). NCBI lineage: Bacteria > Pseudomonadati > Pseudomonadota > Alphaproteobacteria > Rhodobacterales > Roseobacteraceae > Ruegeria > Ruegeria sp. YTSA108. The sequence continues at coordinate 132,508 of NZ_JBXWND010000010.1, forward strand.
TCGTCATAAAAGATATGCGGGCGACCTTGATAATCAAATTTGGACAGCGTCAGGGAGCGACTTTCGATATGTGTTGAATAAAGCCGGGTTAGGGTCTGAAAATAGCTTTCGTCGGGAATCCAGACGCGCCGGAAATAGCGGTCATATGTTTTGCGTTTGGGATCTTGCAGAATGGCCGACAGCGTTTGACGGGTCAGGCACCACCATTGACTGCCCATATGTGGCACCAGACCTTCGGGTATCGACCGTCGGATTCCGATGGTCCGCTGTAGCTTTACGTAAGCGTCGAACAATTTGCGCTGTTTACGCCACGAGAACGGAAATCTCAGCGTAAATCGTTCCTGATCCAGTCCGCCAATCGTCCAGCTTACATCAGCTGTTGTCGCGCTTTCGATAAAGTCGACACGGGGCCGTTCCGCTAGATATGTGACCAGCTCATCGACGGGCCGTAGCGGCAGGCAGGCGCCCGAGGCCAGAAAGATATGGTGTACATCGGGAAAGGCCTTCAGCATCAGTTCAGCCGCTGATTGCGAGGCTGCAACAATGCCCCAACCGCCCCAGTTGCAGGTGTGGCGCTCCGAGAACCGGATCAGAGGTTCGTCCGCACAGGAGGCTACAAAGTCATCAAAAACAGTGTCCGCAACCTTGCGGTCGACATGGATCACCACCGGGCAGCCGGATGCCGCCCAATGGCGCGCGACCTGTTGCGCCCTTGGAAGCGCGGCATGCACCAGCATGATGACGCCAAGGCTGCTCATGCCCAGTTCCCTTTCGACATGAGGCCAAGAATCTCAAGCTGTCGCCAGTTTATATAAGCCTCGGACCAGTCGCACCAAAACACCGGACGGTCGTTCAGCCCTTCGGCATAGGCGCGATATTCGCCGGACCCGCGATAGTGCTGACGCCGCTCCATCTCTTCATGTGCCTTGTCGCCCAAGGTGTTGATCAGCTTGGCATGCAGCAACGCCCCGCTGGTTTTTTCGCCACCCCAATCGTCATAGACTTGGTTCAGCCCGCGTGGCAGCAGCGAATGGGTCGAACTGACATAGACATACCGACGGTCCCACTTGACCAGCGGTATCTTGTTCAACGCAGGCGCCTTTTCCGGAGCCTGGCGGAAAAAGACACGGGCGCGCGGCCCACCCTGTATCCAGAGATTCCCGTATTCAGGGTTTTTGCTGATCACATAATTCCCGGCATCGAACCAACGGGCAATTTCGAAGGGGTCTTGCCCTTCACGATAGGGTTCGGCATCTACCGGGCCCTGCGGGTACATGTCGATCAGCATGGTGCCGAAACTGCGGACGGCACAGCCATCAAGCCAGTCGGTCAGGGCACGAATGGGCCGCGTGTCGCAGAACGGATAGATGAAGAACTCATCCGGATCGACCGTCAGAACCCAGTGCCCATCGGCGTATTTGCGCAGCAGATAGTTCGACCAATCAGTGCCATATGTGGCCCGCTTATAGCTGCCGTTGGACTGCCAGACCGATACGTCCGGCTGACTACTCAGAAACTTGCGGGTGCCGTCGTCGCTGTTGTTGTCCACAAACAAAAAGCGATCAACGCCAAGTTTTCGGTAATATTCCAGAAAATAGGGCAGGCGGATTTTTTCGTTTCGCACCACGCTCATCAACAGGATGTCACCGGGTTGAATGGCGTTGGTTTTGTCGGAAACCGCTTCTAATTCGCGCCGTTTGCGAACGCAACGCAACAGGCGGCGCTTGCGCCGCAATCTCATTCGGTATGAATCCAACAGGCTCACGCGACTGCCCAACCTTTGTTTATACGCGAGCATACCCGGGGCCTGAACAAGCCAGAGTGGAGCCGGGCGAATGCCATTTTATGCCACTTTACCATCTAATGAAGCAACGCATTTAAAAGTAGTTAGTCCGAAACGTTGTTTTTCCAGTCAGTTTTGCCCATCAAGCCAAGCTCACACAGTTGGCGCCATCCGATATATTCCACCGATTGTGGATCCCACATGATCGGGCGGTTAATTATGCCGTCATAATAGCTGTCGAACTCCGCCGGGTCGTGAAAATGCTGCGCTCGGGTTTTCTCGATTCTTGATTTGATGACCACCTCGGGCAGGAACTTTGTGTGCAGTAACACGCCTGAAGGGCCGTGGCTCCCCGGTCCGTCATATGTGGCGTTCAAACCTCGGGGCAGGGCGGAATGGCAGGAGTTCACGTAAGCATAGTGCCGCGACCAGCGTACCAGCGGTATTTTGTTCAAAGTTGGTGACCGCTCGGGCCGGTCAGCAAAAAACACGCGCTCCCGTGCACCGCCCTGAACCCAGAGATTGCCCAGCGGCGATTGCCGTTTGGCGCGCAACGGGCCTGGATCAAACCAGCCCAAAACTTCGGTCGGGTCGGTCCCGGGGTCATAGGGCTGTGTGCCGAGCTGTTCTTTGGGGTACAGGTCCAACATCAAGGCTCCGAAAGCGTCGCGCCCCTGTGCCTCTAGCTGTTGGGTCAAATCCTGCAGCGGATGGCTGTCCCATTCGGGATAGATAAGCAACTCATCCGCATCCACCATCAAAGTCCAATGGCCGTGACCAAATCGCATCTGTAGCCAGGTCAGCCAATCCAGCCCGTATCGTGAGGCGCGATAGCTGGCATCGGTTTGCCACAGGGATACATCCGGTTGATCTTTCAGATATGCGACCGAGCCATCAACGCTGCCGTTGTCCACGATCAGAAAATGATCAACGCCCAGCGACCGGTAGTGATGGAAATACCAGGGCAGGCGCGTGATTTCATTTCGCAGGGTGGTAAAGACCAGTATCGCACCCGGGCGTATCTGGTCGGTTCGGTCGACCAGTTGGGTTAACTGATGGCGGCTGCGAAAGGATCGCCACAACAGCCGCCTGCGTTTCAGGCGCAAGCGATAGCGTTGCACCCATCCGATTGGCGGCATGGTATCGCTCACGCGGCCCTCATCTGTCGTAATGCCCGTTCTGATGCCAGCGCCAGGCATCGGCAATCATCGTCTCTAACACGGACCTTTTGGGGGACCAGCCCAGTTCTTGCCCGGCCCGGTCCGAGCCCGAAACCAGCTTGGTGCAATCTCCGGCGCGGCGTGGACCGATTGTATAGGGCACCGCGCGATTGGTGACGGATTTCGACTGTTCGATCACCTCCATCACCGAAAAGCCGGACCCGGTGCCCAGATTGAAAACGCGACTGCCTTTGCCCTGTTCCAGCCAGCGCAGCCCCAGAACATGCGCGTCAACCAGATCGCAGACATGCACGTAATCGCGGATACAGGTGCCATCAGCCGTGTCATAGTCGGTTCCGAACACAGTCAGCCCGTCGCGCTTGCCGTCAATCGCATCCAACATCAGCGGAACCAGATGGGTCTCGGGGCGGTGGAATTCGCCTACCTCTCCGTCCGGATCGGCGCCAGCCACGTTGAAGTAGCGAAAAATCACGTGGTTCATCCCGTGAGCGGCCTGGAAATCACGCAGGATATCCTCGATCGCGCGTTTGGAGGCGCCGTAAGCGTTCAGTGGATTTTGCGGGGTGTTTTCGTCGAGGACCACATTGTCATGTTCACCATAGGTGGCGCAGGTCGACGAAAACACGAAATCCAGACATCCAGCCGCCACGGCGGCCTCGATCAGGGTCAGCGAACCGGTGACATTGTTCGCCCAATATCTTCCGGGTTCGGACATCGCCTCACCCACCTGGCTGAGCGCGGCGAAATGCATCACGGCAGCGGGCTGATACTTGGCAAAAACCTCATCCAACCGCGCCCGGTCCAGCAGATCACCCTGTGCGAACGGGCCAAATTTGACCGCGTCCTGCCAACCGGTGATCAGGTTGTCATAGGTGACAGGTGTGTACCCGGCCAGCGCCAGCGCCTTGCAGGCATGGGATCCGATATATCCGGCACCGCCGGTTACAAGGATATGTGTCATATCAGATCCCGTTATTCCGGTTTTTCAGGGTGCGACAGCCTGCGGCACTCAGTCCAGCCCCATCGCGGCCATCATCTCTTCAAGTTTGGGAACGTCCTGCGGATTGTTTAGTTCCCAGAACTGGCGGCCTTTGGATTCGACCTCAACACACAGAACCTTACGCCCGTTTTCCATGAAACGCAGCTGTTCCAGCCCTTCCAGTTGCTCTAATGGACCGACAGGCCAGGACGGATAAGCCGCCAGCGCGTCAGGGCGGTAGGCATAGACGCCGACATGGTGAAACACCGGCGTTTCCTCCCCACCCGCATAAGTCTGTGAAGTAAAGGGCACGACCTCTTTCGAGAAATACATCGCGCCGTGATCAGCGGCGAAAACGGCGGTTGTTCCACCGACGCGCCCGTGTTTGCGGTCATTCAGCAGGCTGTTGAGTGCATCTCCGTCGCAGCGCAGAACCGGAGTGGCCACCCTGGCCTTGGGTGCGGCACGCAGTCCGGTGATCAGATCTTCGACGAACCAATGCGGGGTCAGCGGTGCATCGCCCTGCAGGTTCACCACGATGTCATAGCTTGCCCCCAGCACATCATGCGCTTCGGCGCAGCGTTCGGTGCCATTGCCACAGGTTTCCGAGGTCATCACAACCTCGGCCCCGAACCCTTCGGCCACCTCGCGAATGCGGTCGTCATCGGTGGCAACCACAACGCGGTCCACGCCCGAGACCGAACTGGCCGCGCGCCATGACCGCTCGATCAGAGTCATTGCATTGCCACTGGCCCCGGTGAGCGGCACCAGAGGTTTGCCCGGATAGCGGGTCGAGGCGTAGCGGGCGGGAATGGCGATCAGAACGGACATCAGGCCTCCTTCAGGTCTACACCCGGAGCGTAGGCGATAAAGAACGGGTTTGCATAGCCGTCCTTGCCATAGGTCAGCGGCGCATGATTGTCGAACCGGACAACTTTGCCGCCCGCACCTGTCAGCACGGCGTGACCTGCTGCGGTATCCCATTCCATCGTGCGGCCAACGCGGGGATAGATATCTGCCTCGCCCGTCGCAATCAGGCAGAATTTCAGCGACGAGCCCGCGCTTTTGCTGTCCTGCACTTGATATTTGTTGATGTAATCGTCGGTCGCCTGGTCACGATGTGACTTCGAGGCCACGACCAAAAGCGCGGAATTGTCTGGGTCAGAGACCGAAATCGGAGTCACGGCGCCGGGTTGATCCTTGTCCAACGCGCCGGTTTCCTCGACCGATTGCCCGTCGGCCAAAGTATAGAACATCCGGCCGCGGGCTGGCGCATAAACCACGCCACGCGTTGGGGTGCCGTTTTCGACCAGCGCGATATTAACGGTGAAATCGCCGCGCCGGTTGATGAACTCTTTGGTGCCATCCAGCGGATCAACGATCAGGAACGTATCGCCTTTTTCAGAATGCGAGGCGGCCTGTTCCTCAGTCACCAGCAGGATATTGGGGAACGCCGCGCGCAGACCGACCGAGATCAGCGCATCGGCGGCCTCATCTGCTTCGGTCACGGGGCTGGCATCGGATTTGACCTTCACGTCAAACCCATCCGAGTTATAGATGTCCATGATCGTATCGCCCGCTTCCAGGGCCAGACGTCGGATGACGGGGATGAGGGCATCATAGGTCACAAAAAAGCTCCGTTCCTGTGATTTGTTGATCGAATAACCTGACGGCCTTATGCTGTGCTGGTTACGGAACGGCAAGAATTTCGTGCCAGATTGCAGGCAATAATACAGGAAAGACGCTTCGGGTGTTTTATTACAAGCGAAACCGGTCGCTTATAGGCGGTGCGTTTACGACGGCGGAACTGGTGTTTCACGCCGTGGTCCGGAATGTCCGATCTCAACACAGCAATGCTGTGCTTTCGGTGCTTATCAATATTTTCCAGGTTCTGGTGCTGGTGAGTGTGTTTTACGTAATCATGTCCCTTCTTGGCGCGCGCGTTGCCAAAATCCGGGGTGAGTTCATTCTGTATCTGCTGTCTGGGGTTTTCCTGTTTCTGACGCACATTAAAGCCGTCGGTTCGGTTTCCGGAGTGGACACGGGTAATAACCCGATGATGCTGCATTCGCCGATGAACATGATGGTCGTGCTTATGGCTGCTGCTTTCGGGTCGCTGTATACTCAGGTTTTGACAATCGTTATCATCCTGTTTGTCTACAGCGTATCGGTTGCTCCGCTGGAAATTCAGGAGCCCGGTGGCGCCTTTGCCATGCTGATGCTGGCCTGGTTCACGGGCTGTGCGGTCGGCGTGGTGTTCATGGCGATCAAGCCCTGGTTTCCGACCACTGCCACGATCATGAGCACAATTTACCGGCGCCTGAATATGGTGTTCTCCGGAAAAATGTTCGTCGGCAATGCGCTGGGCGGGTTCATGTTGACCATGTTCGCCTGGAATCCGTTGTTTCACATTATCGACCAGTGTCGGGGTTTCGTTTTTCGGAATTACTATCCGCGCAATACCAACTGGGAATATCCTGTCTGGGTCGGGTTGGCTCTGTTGTTGATCGGCTTGCTTGGAATTTTCTTTACCCGTCAGCATGTGTCGCAAAGCTGGAGCGCACGCCGTTAACCCGCCACGCGCAAGGTCAGGTTGATCCGCCCGCCCTTTGGCAACAGTTTTGAAGACCCGAAACGAATGCGATCTACCCCGTGATAGGTTAGGCGCGCGGGTCCGCCCATCACAACAACATCGCCCGAGCCAAGCCAGATCGATTCCGTTTTGCCCCCTCGGGTCGTGTTGCCAATGCGGAACAACGCGTCGTCACCTAATGAGATCGAAAGGACCGGCCAGGAAAAATCGGCCTCGTCCTTATCCTGATGCAGGCCCATTCGCGCCCCTTCGCCATAGTAGTTGACCAAGCAACAGTCGGGGTCACGTTCGGGGCTGGCAAGATCGCGCCAGATATCCAGAATGCAGTCTGGAATGGCGGGCCATTCCATACCCTTTGGATGGTGCGGCTGGTACCTGTACCCGTTCTTGTCAGTGACCCAACCCAGCGCCCCGGCCGAGGTCATGCGAACAGACATTTCCTTGCCCGAAGGGGTGGTCGGGCGGAACAAAGGTGCTGATTTCAGAATCGGACGCAACAGCGTGATCAGCTGTGCCTGGGCAGCTCCGTCAAGGTAAGCTTTCCTGATTTCAAAACCGCGTAAAAGCAGCCGCGCCATTCCAGATTCCTCAATCCTTGCCAAAACCTTGCTAAAAAGGCTGCAGATTCCTGAAAACCTGCATTTGTGAATGCTTGCAGGCCCCTGTTCCCGTCCTTATATACGCCGGGACGCGCGATGGTGTAGGACCATTGCGCAAATCAGATCGGGGCCAGATGCCATAACGGGTCGGGCCTCGGGACATCGCCTTGAAGAGAAAGGGATTGAACATATGGGAAAAGTAATCGGGATTGACCTCGGCACCACCAACTCGTGCGTTGCCATCATGGACGGCTCGCAGCCGAAGGTCATCGAAAACGCCGAAGGGGCGCGGACCACGCCCTCGATCGTCGCCTTCACCGAAGATGAGCGACTGGTCGGTCAGCCTGCGAAACGCCAGGCGGTCACCAACCCTGACAACACGGTTTTTGGCGTCAAACGCCTGATCGGTCGTCGTGTGGATGATGCCGAAGTCGAAAAAGACAAGAAAATGGTACCATACGCCATCGTTGATGGCGGCAATGGCGACGCGTGGGTCGAAGCCCGCGGTGAAAAGTACTCCCCAAGCCAGATTTCGGCCTTCACTCTGGGCAAGATGAAGGAAACCGCTGAAAGCTACTTGGGTGAGGAAGTCACACAAGCCGTTATCACCGTTCCGGCCTATTTCAACGACGCACAGCGTCAGGCGACCAAAGATGCCGGTAAAATCGCCGGCCTGGAAGTGTTGCGGATCATCAACGAGCCGACAGCTGCCGCTCTGGCCTATGGTCTGGACAAGGAAGAAACCCAAACCATCGCGGTTTATGACCTTGGTGGCGGTACCTTCGACGTAACCATTCTGGAAATCGACGACGGGTTGTTCGAGGTTAAATCGACCAATGGCGACACCTTCCTGGGTGGTGAAGACTTTGACATGCGCATCGTCAACTACCTGGCGGATGAGTTCAAAAAGGAACACGGTGTCGATCTGTCCCAGGACAAGATGGCGCTGCAGCGTCTGAAAGAAGCTGCGGAAAAAGCCAAGATCGAACTGTCCTCGACCTCACAAACCGAGATCAACCAGCCGTTCATCTCGATGGGCGCCAACGGCCAGCCGCTGCACATGGTCATGAAGCTGACCCGTGCCAAGCTGGAATCGCTGGTTGGTGATCTGATCAAGAAGTCGATGAAGCCCTGCCAGGCTGCTCTGAAAGACGCAGGCCTGTCGGCTGGCGACGTGGATGAGGTTGTTCTGGTCGGTGGTATGACCCGGATGCCGAAAGTAATCGAAGAGGTCACTAAGTTCTTCGGTAAAGAGCCGCACAAAGGTGTGAATCCGGACGAAGTGGTTGCCATGGGCGCCGCCATTCAGGCCGGTGTTCTGCAGGGTGACGTCAAAGACGTTGTTCTGCTGGACGTGACACCGCTGTCGCTGGGTATCGAAACGCTGGGTGGCGTGTTCACCCGACTGATCGACCGCAACACCACGATCCCGACGAAAAAGTCTCAGGTCTTCTCGACCGCCGAAGACAACCAGAACGCCGTGACCATTCGCTGTTTCCAAGGGGAACGTGAAATGGCTGCGGACAACAAGATCCTGGGTCAGTTCAACCTCGAAGATATCCCGCCAGCACCGCGCGGCATGCCGCAGATCGAGGTGACTTTTGACATTGACGCCAACGGCATCGTCTCGGTTTCGGCCAAGGACAAAGGCACTGGCAAAGAGCAGAAGATCACCATCCAGGCATCGGGCGGCCTGTCCGACGAGGACATCGAAAAGATGGTCAAGGACGCCGAAGAGAACGCGGAGGCCGACAAGGAACGCCGCGAGCTGGTCGACGCAAAGAACCAGGCGGAAAGCCTGATCCACTCGACAGAAAAGTCGATGGAAGAACATGCCGACAAGGTTGATCCAACAACCATCGAAGCCATCGAGCTGGCGATTGCCGCGCTGAAAGACGAGCTGGAAACCGAGAATGCCGACAAGATCAAGTCGGGCATCCAGAACGTTACCGAAGCGGCCATGAAGCTGGGCGAAGCCATCTACAAAGCGCAAGCTGAAGACGGCGAAGATGAACCTGCCGCTGCGGATGCTGCACCGGGCGAGGATGACATCGTCGATGCCGAGTTCGAAGATCTGGACAACGACAAGCGTAGCTAACGGGTAACCGGGCCAATTCGGGCCGGTCCGGTCACCGGGCCGGCCCGATTACGTTGAGGCAGAAGGAAATACTGATGTCAAAACGCGACTATTACGATGTGCTCGGCGTATCCAAGGGTGCATCAGCGGACGAGATCAAGAAAGGCTTTCGCAAGAAGGCCAAAGAATTACATCCCGACCGCAACAAGGACAATCCGGAGTCAGAGGCACAGTTCAAAGAAGCGAACGAGGCCTATGACGTCCTGAAAGATGCTGAACGCAAGGCGGCTTATGACAGGTTCGGTCATGCTGCATTCGAAAATGGCATGGGCGGCGGTGGCCGACCTGGCGCTGGCTTTGGTCAGGGCGACTTTTCCAGTGCATTTTCGGATGTGTTCGACGACCTGTTCGGCGATTTCATGGGCGGCCAACGGGGCGGGGGCGGTGGACGTCGTGCCGCACGCGGTTCGGATCTGCGCTATAACCTGCGCGTCTCGCTGGAAGAGGCGTATTCAGGTCAGCAGAAAACCATCAATGTCCCGGCAGCGGTTGCCTGTTCGTCCTGCGACGGATCTGGGGCTGAAGGCGGTGTTGAGCCCACAACCTGTCCGACCTGTTCGGGTATGGGCAAGGTGCGTGCGCAACAAGGCTTTTTCACAGTAGAACGCAGCTGTCCGACCTGTTCGGGCCTGGGTCAAATCGTCAAGAACCCCTGCAAATCCTGTCAGGGTGCGGGCCGTGTTGAAAAAGAACGCGCTTTGTCCGTTAACATTCCAGCCGGTGTCGAAACCGGCACGCGCATTCGTCTGGCCGGTGAAGGCGAGGCTGGAATGCGCGGTGGCCCTCCGGGTGATCTATACATCTTTGTAGAGGTCTCAGATCACAGGCTGTTCGAGCGTGACAGCGTGAACCTCTATTGCCGCGTGCCGGTCAGCATGGCCAAAGCCGCGCTTGGTGGTTCGATCGAAGTTCCGACCATCGACGGTGGCCGCGGGCGTGTGCAGATTCCAGCGGGCAGCCAATCGGGTCGCCAGATGCGCCTGCGCGGCAAGGGCATGCCAGCCCTGCGCGGCGGCGGTGTTGGAGATATGTTCATTGAGCTGGCCGTGGAAACTCCGGTAAACCTCACCAGCCGCCAGAAAGAGCTGCTGCGCGAGTTCGACGACCTGGGTGAAGACAATCACCCGGAATCCAACAGCTTTTTCTCCTCCGTCAAATCCTTCTGGGACGGGATGAAGGGCTGAAGTCTTTTCCCAAAAAAGGGGGCGCTGCCCCCGCGACTCCCCCGAGGTATTTAGGGCCAGATGAAGCAGGTGATCCGCTCTTCATCGGGCTAAAAATACCTCGGAGCGCGAGGCAGAGCCTCGCAAATCTCCGCTTGATTATTGTCGCCGCTCCTGAGATGGTCCGCGCAACCGTTGGGGTGCCTTGTTCGCAAGGCTGAGAGGTGCAGCTGCATCAACCCATCGAACCTGATCCGGGCAATTCCGGCGGAGGGAACGGTCTTATGAATACAGACGTTTTCCATCCTCCGTTGTTGCCCCTAGAAGATGGAGCAACGACATGGCAGCTATTGCCTTGACCATTGCAGGGTCCGACAGCGGAGGCGGGGCCGGAATTCAGGCGGACCTCAAGGCGATGTCTGCGCTGGGCGTTTATGGGGCCAGCGTTATTTCGGCGGTGACTGCGCAAAACACCCTGGCCGTGACAGCCGTTCATGGCATTCCTCTGAGTGTGATCCGCGCGCAAATCGACGCCGTGCTGAACGATCTGGATGTCGGGGCGATCAAGATCGGCATGCTGGCAACCCCCGAGATTATCGAGACCGTTGCAGATGCCCTGTCGGGCTATGCCGGGCCCATAGTTTTGGACCCTGTCATGATAGCGAAATCCGGGGATGCATTGCTGGCGGGTGACGCAATCCAGACCCTCATGGACCTTCTGATACCACGCGCGACTGTTCTGACGCCCAATTTGCCCGAGGCTGCGCGCCTGCTTGGACAGTCCGAAGCGCAGTCTCCGGATGAAATGGTGGTTCAGGGACAGGCCCTTTGCGCAAAGGGGACCGCGTCTGTTTTGATGAAAGGTGGGCATGGTCAGGGCGAGATATGTCATGATCTGTTGGTCGACGGTTCGGGATTGGTGGATGAATTCACAGCGCAGCGCCGGAACACAAAGAACACCCACGGGACTGGGTGTACATTGTCCTCGTCAATTTCCGCCGGGTTGGCCAAAGGTCTGAGCTTGCGGGATTCCGTGGCAGAGGCACATGCTTATTTGCAAGGCGCTATCGCCCAGGCTGATGGGCTGTGCGTGGGTCAGGGCCATGGTCCGGTGCATCATTTCCATCGGGTCTGGTCGGCGTGACGATCTGGTCTGTCATAGGGGCAGGCGTGGCCGGTTTGGCTGTTGCGTCCGAATTGGCCCATCGCGGCGCACGGGTGCAGGTCTTTGACCCCGCCGGCCTGCCGGGTCCGCATGGCTGTTCTTGGTGGGCCGGGGGAATGCTGGCCCCGTGGTGCGAGTTCGAAAATGCCGAAGAGCCGGTCTTGCGCCTGGGGCAGGGTGCTTTTGACTGGTGGGCGACCCGGACCAAGGTTCATCTGCGCGGTACTTTGGTCGTTTGCGGTGCGCGCGACTTGCCGGATTTGCGTCGATTTGGTCGTCGAACGCAGGGGCATCATGAGGTAGATCAGCAGGAATTAGCCGCATTAGAGCCTGATCTACATGGTTTCGGCAACGGTCTGTATTTCAAGGACGAAGCCCATATAGACCCACGCATGGCGCTGCAGGATGTCTTCGACAATCTTATCGCGCGGGGCGTTGCCTTTCATCGCGAACCCGCCCCTGCTGGGTTGGAGAACGCGATTGACTGCCGTGGTCTTCAGGCGCGGGACGCCTTGTCTGATCTTCGGGGCGTAAAGGGTGAGATGCTGGTGATCCGCTGCCCTGATGTGACGCTGACCCGGCCCGTGCGCCTGTTGCATCCCCGGATGCCGCTTTACATCGTGCCGCGTGGCGATGGCATCTACATGCTGGGCGCGACGATGATTGAATCCGAGGATAAAACCCGCATCACCGCGCGCTCGATGCTGGAACTGCTCAGCGCGGCCTATGCGTTGAACCCCGCTTTTGGCGAAGCCGAGGTGCTAGAGATCGGCGTCGATCTGCGCCCGGCCTTTCCCGACAATCTGCCTCGGATCCGGCGTCGGGGCAGCACGATTTACGCCAACGGGCTGTACCGCCACGGGTACCTGCTGGCACCGGCGCTGGCCCAAGGCGTTGCCGATCTGGCACTTGAACACAAACATTCGGAGATGGTTGATGAAGATCGTGCTTAATGGCGAGCCGCGCGAGGTGCGGGCCGAGACCCTATCGGAATTGCTAATGGAATGCGGCTATTCGGGCCGTGTCGCCACTGCGGTGAACGAAGATTTCGTGCCCTCGGGGCTGCGTGTTGCCCATGCTTTGGTTGAAGGGGATCGGATCGAAATCGTCGCGCCGATGCAGGGGGGCTGAGGATGAAATCCTTTTACGGAACCACATTGGCCAACCCGCTGATGCTGGGCACGGCGCAATATCCCAGCCCGGCTATTCTGGAGAAGGCCTTTCGCGAAAGCGGGGCGGGTGTTGCCACGGTCTCGCTTCGCCGTGAATCCGGTGCAGGGCAGACATTCTGGCAGATGATCCGCGATCTGGGCGTGTTGGTGCTGCCCAACACCGCCGGATGCCATACGGTCAAAGAGGCGGTAACCACCGCCCAAATGGCGCGTGAGGTCTTTGATACCAAGTGGATCAAGCTGGAACTGATCGGCCATACCGACAGCCTGCAGCCGGATGTGTTCCAGCTGGTCGAAGCCGCGCGCATTCTGACCAGCGACGGGTTGCAGGTCTTTCCCTATACGACCGACGATCTGATTGTTGGCGAACGGCTGCTTGCCGCCGGGTGTGAGGTGCTGATGCCATGGGGCGCGCCGATCGGGTCAGGGCGGGGGCTGAACAATGAATATGCCCTGCGTGCGATGCGGGCAGAATTCCCGGATGTGCCTTTGGTGATTGACGCCGGTATCGGCCTGCCCAGCCACGCTGCCCACGCGATGGAGCTGGGTTATGACGCCGTTCTTCTGAACACTGCTGTGGCCCGCGCCGGGGACCCCGTTTTGATGGCCCGCGCAATGGCCCGCGCGATCGAGGCCGGGCAACTGGCCCATCAGGCCGACCCGATTGAGGCGCGCGATATGGCCGAGCCATCGACCCCGGTTATCGGAAAGGCGTTTCTGTCATGACACTCGACCGGTTTTATCCGATCTTCGATCATTCGGACTGGCTGCGCCGGATGCTACCGCTGGGCATCAAGCTGGTACAGCTGAGGGTCAAGGACCAGCCCATGGATGTGGTGCGTGACCAGATTGCCAAGTCGCGTGACCTGTGCCGCGCAAATGGGACAGTTCTGGTGGTCAATGACTATTGGCAGGCGGCCATCGACGCCGGCTGTGACTGGGTGCATTTGGGGCAAGAGGATCTGGACGAGGCCGATTTGATTGCCATCCGCAAGGCGGGTTTGAAACTGGGCGTGTCCACCCATGATGATGATGAGTTAGAGCGCGTGCTGGCCATGGACCCCGACTATGTGGCGCTGGGTCCGGTCTATCCCACGATCCTGAAAAAGATGAAATGGCATCAGCAGGGCCTGCCCCGCGTGACCGAATGGAAGGCGCGTGTTGGAGATACGCCGCTGGTTGGCATTGGCGGGATGAGCGTCGAACGTGCGCCGGGTGTCTTGCAGGCGGGTGCGGATATCGTCTCGGTTGTGACCGATATCACCCTGAATACCGACCCCGAGGCGCGCTTGCGCCAGTGGATCGAGGTCACCAGATGAGCCGATATGCCCGTCAGACGCTGTTGCCAGAGGTTGGGGCAAAAGGGCAGGGCCGACTGTCCTCGGCGCGTGTCTTGGTGGTAGGGGCAGGCGGGTTGGCTGCCCCTGTCCTGCCATTGCTGGCTGGGGCAGGGGTCGGCCAGATCACGATCCTGGATAGGGATCAGGTTGAGCTGTCCAACCTGCATCGGCAGACCTTGTTTTCTGAGACGGATTGCGGACACCCCAAGGCCGAGCGTGCGGCGGCACGGTGCAAGGCGATCAATGGGGACATAGACGTCAGCGGCAAAAAACAGGCTCTAACAAGCGAAAATGCTGGCAACTTGGTTGCTCAGGCGGATGTGATCTTGGATTGCGCAGACAGCTATGCGGCCAGCTATATCCTCTCGGACACTTGCTTGGCGCAGGGCAAGCCGCTGATCAGCGCCTCGGTGCTTGGGCTGTCGGGCTATGTCGGCGGTTTCTGCGGCGGCGCGCCGTCATTGCGCGCGCTGTTTCCCGACGCGCCGGACAGCGGGGCAAGCTGCGCCACCGCTGGTGTTCTGGGCCCGGTCGTCGGAACGATTGGCGCGATGCAGGCGCAGATGGCGCTGAACCTGATCCTTGGGCTGACGCCCTCGGTGCTGGGTCAGATGGTTCAGTATGATGGTCGGACACTCCGCAGCACGGCCTTCCGCTTTGACGATGCGCCCGAACCGAACAGCTGTTTCCGGTTTCTCTCGGCCGGGCAGCTGACGACAGATGACCATATCATCGAGCTGCGCAGCCCCGAGGAATCCCCGCGCCCGGTACATCCTGACGCGCAACGGATATCGCCGGATGATCTGAGCGATATCGACCCTAATAAGGGCAAAAGACTGGCATTGTGCTGTGCTACCGGATTGCGCGCCTGGCGCGCTGCCGAACGAATTCAACCGAATTGGCCGGGCGAGATTGTTCTTGTCGCGGCTTCAACCTCGTGAACAGAAGGAACCGCGAAACATGAAGAAACTGATCGCTGCAATCGCCCTGCTGGCTGCCGCGCCGGCCTGGGCCGAGGATAAGATGACCGTCTTGTTGGATTGGTTTGTGAACCCTGACCATGGTCCAATTATCGTCGCACAGGAAAACGGCTATTTCGCCGACCAGGGGCTTGAGGTTGAAATCATTCCGCCCGCGGACCCCTCCGCGCCGCCGCGTCTGGTGGCCGCTGGTCAGGCCGATCTGGCAGTGTCCTACCAGCCTCAGCTGCATCTGCAAATCCATGAGGGCTTGCCGCTGAAACGGGTCGGCACGCTGGTTGCCACCCCGCTGAACTGCCTGCTGGTGCTGGATGATGGCCCGATCAAGTCGCTGGCCGATCTGCGGGGCAAGAAAATCGGTTTCTCGGTCGCCGGTGTCGAAGAGGCGATCCTGACAACCCTTCTGGGTCAGCATGATATCGGTCTGGATGAGATTGAGATGGTCAACGTCAACTTCTCGCTGTCGCCGTCGCTGATGACCGGTCAGGTGGATGCAGTTATCGGGGCGTTCCGGAATTTTGAGCTGAACCAGATGGATATCGAAGGTGTCGCGGGTCGCTGTTTCTATATCGAAGAGGAAGGCATCCCACCCTATGACGAGCTGATTTATGTCGCCAATCCCGATACGATGGATGCCGACAAAATCGCCCGTTTCTTGGCCGCGACCGAGAAAGCGACCCAGTATATCGTCAACAACCCGGAAAAAAGCTGGGAAATCTTCGCGGCCACCTCGACCGAGCTGAAGGATGAGCTGAATGCCCGTGCCTGGGTCGACACGCTTCCCCGGTTCGCGCTGCGTCCGGCGGCGTTTGATGCGGGTCGCTATGCGCGGTTCGAGGAGTTCCTGAAGAACAGCGGCATGATCGACAGCCTGAACCCGGTCAGCGACATTGCCATCGATGTGACCGCGCAATGAGCAATTACGGCAAAGCTTTCGCATTGATGCGGGATGCCGCGCAGGGGCCGTGGCGGGATTACACTCGCCACACCTTTGTGGAAGGGATGAAAGACGGAACGCTGCCGCGCACGGCGTTCCTGCATTACCTGCGACAGGACTATGTGTTCCTGATCCATTTTTCCCGCGCCTGGGCACTGGCGGTTGTTAAGTCCGAGATTCATTCGGAAATGCTGACGGCTGTGGCCACAGTAAATGCGTTAGTCGCCGAGGAAATGCAGCTGCATATCGGTATCTGTGAGGCGGCTGGGATTTCCCATGAGGAGCTGTTCGCAACCCCTGAACGCGCCGAAAACCTGGCCTATACACGCTTTGTGCTTGAGGCCGGGTATAGCGGTGATTTGCTGGACCTGCTGGCGGCTCTGGCCCCCTGTGTGATGGGCTATGGCGAAATCGGGACGCGGTTGGCCTCCGAGGCAACTTCCGAGGTCTATCGTGACTGGATCAATACCTATGCCAGTGACGACTACCAAGGCGCGTGCGAAGCGGTCGGAGAACTGTTCGATCAGGCTCTAACACGGCGTATTGGTGAGGACTTTGCAGCCTCGCCGCGCTGGGATCGCCTGTGCCAGACCTTCCGCACGGCAACCGAGCTAGAAGTCAACTTCTGGCAAATGGGCCTGACCCCATGACCCCGGCGCCCGATCTGAGCATCAAAGGTACGGCCACGATTGACGGAACGACCCTGTTCGCGCCGCTCACCCTGACCCTTGGGGCCGGGCAGTGGACTTGCCTGCTGGGCGGATCGGGCGTCGGTAAAACCACAATTCTACGTCTGATTGCCGGGCTTGATACAGGTGCCGTGTTCACCGGGCAGATCACCGCCGGCGATGGTGCTCCGATGCAGGACCGCGTGGCCTATATGGCGCAGGATGATCTGCTGCTGCCCTGGGCAACGGTCGCACAGAATGTCTCGTTAGGTGCGCGGCTTCGGGGCAAGTCGGTCGATCTGGAGCGGCGCAACCGTCTGATTCAGCGCATGCGATTGCAGGATCATATGACCAAGAAACCCGCCGAACTGTCGGGCGGCCAACGCCAACGCGTCGCTTTAGCCCGCACGCTCATGGAGGATCGCCCGATTGTTCTGCTGGATGAGCCGTTCTCGGCGCTGGATGCCCGCACTCGGGCCGATATGCAGGACTTGGCGGTCGAGGCGTTGCAGGGCCGGACCGTTTTGCTGGTGACACATGACCCGGGTGAGGCCGCCCGGCTGGGCCAGTCCATCATGGTGATGACACAGCAGGGCCTGACCCCCTGTGAGCCGCCGCATGCACCTGCCCCGCGCCATGTGGACGACCTTGAGACGCTTGAGACGCAAGGTGCGCTGTTGCGCTTGCTGCGCGAGGCGGTCGCATGAAATATCTCTCAGCCCTTGCAGCCACCGTGTTCGCGATTGCCATCTGGCAGGGGATTGTCTGGACGACCGGCTTGCCTAAGTTCATCCTGCCAAGCCCCGCCGTGGTGGCCGAGACTTGGTGGCAGAACCGTTGGCTGATCGCCGAACACACTTGGATCACTGCGGTCGAAGTGGTGATTGGATTGGCCTTTGGGACGGTTCTGGGTGTGGTCACTGCGCTGCAACTGGCCAATTCGCGGGCGGCGCGCGTGCTGGTACAGCCGATGCTGGTGTTCACGCAGGCTCTGCCGGTTTTTGCGCTGGCCCCGTTGCTGACGCTTTGGCTGGGCTATGGCCTCTGGTCCAAGGTCGCGATGGCGGTGCTGATCATCTATTTCCCGATCACCTCGTCTTTCTTCGATGGGCTGATGCGGACGCCGCAGGGCTATCTGGACCTTGCGCGCACGATGCAGGCCAGTCCGCGTGCAGTGCTGTGGTATATCCGCATTCCGGCGGCGATGCCCTCGCTGGCGTCGGGGATGAGGCTGGCCGCCGTCTATGCGCCGATCGGGGCGGTGATTGGTGAATGGGTCGGCTCGTCGCAAGGGTTGGGATATTTGATGCTGTTGGCCAATGGCCGTGCAAAGACCGATCTGATGTTCGCCGCGATGCTGACCTTGGGAGTGTTTTCCATCGTGTTGCATATGGTTGTCCGCCGCGCCACTGCCCGCATGGCAGGTGAGGTGCGTTAACCATCTGGAAACCGATTCTGCGTCAGGCTGAGAGCATGACACAGGACGCCTTTTCCGAAGCCCCAATGCTATTCGATACAGACGAAGCCCCCGCGCAGCCGCTGCCGACGGGTCGGTTACCCTCCTACATCAAAGATCATCGCAAGCGGCTGCGCGAACGGTTCCTGTCTGGCGGGTCCGCCGCCATGCCGGATTATGAGCTGTTGGAACTGGTCCTGTTCCGTTCAATCCCCCGGCAGGATGTGAAACCGCTGGCGCGTGCGCTGATGGAAACGTTCGGCGATTTCAATCGGGTGCTGACCGCGCCCGAGGAACGGCTGCGCCAAATCAAAGGCGTCGGGGATAGCGTGATCACCGATCTGAAAATCCTTGAGGCCTGCGCCCATCGCATGGCCCGCGCACGGGTGATGAGGCGACATGTGATTTCCGGATGGGACGCATTGCTGGACTATTGCCACACCACCATGGCCCATCGTGAGACCGAACAATTCCGTGTGTTCTATCTGGATCGCAAAAACGTGCTGATCGCTGATGAGGAACAGGCCAAGGGCACGGTGGATCATGTCCCTGTCTATCCGCGTGAGGTTGCCAAACGGGCGCTGGAGCTGAATGCCTCGGCGTTGATACTTGTGCATAACCATCCGTCAGGTGACCCGACCCCGTCGCAATCGGATATCGACATGACCAACCGAATTCAGGATGCCTGCCTGGCACTGGGCCTGACGCTGCATGACCATCTGATCATTGGAAAGTCGAACGAGCTGAGCTTTAGGTCCGAGGGTTATCTGTAGCTGCTATTGAACCCAGACCTCGACCCGGCGGTTGACCTTGCGGCCCCATTCCGTGTCGTCGCAGGCCATGGGCATGGCCTCGCCAAAGGCGTCGACCGTGATTTCGACGCTGTCCCCGATAGCGGTTTCAATCTCGGCCAATACGGCATTGCGAACGGTTTTTGCCCGCAACAATGCGATCCGCGCATTGGTTGACGCTGCCCCTTCGCCATCGCTGAAGCCGACAAACCTAAGCTTTCGGGCATCGAGGGTCCCGGATTCCAAAAGAAGGGCAAGATGTCGGATATTGGACCGTGACTGCGCATCCGGGCGCGAGGAACCGGGCTCGAACCGGAAGGACAGTGACAGGCGGGACATGGGTCTGAAAATCTCGACCAGCCGCTGAAGTTCCTCCAAACCAACTTCTGATCCGCCCGACGCGATCGCATTGGCAAGTCGATCCCCTTGCACCCCAAGACCCATAGTCTCGGGGGTTTGATCGACAAAGCCAGCCTCGCGTATTGCCATCTGCGCCTCGGCTCCCTGGGTGTAGGCCAGGAATTGGCGTGCAAAACGCGGCAATCGCCGGTCCGGCAGGTATAGAAACATAGGCGAGGTCAGCGGATAATCTTCGGTCTTGATTGACTGCCGAGTTGCCGCCAGCGCATGACCGCATCCGCCGGTCAAAGGCAGGGCACGCGCGGTGCTGGCTTCGGCTTGGCTTGCGACACCTATTGAAAAGGGATCCGCGGCAACGGAACGCACCAGATCAGTACTGCGGTTATGCCGAATGGCCGCCTCGGAAAGGGCTGTGCCGGAGGGTCCCAGAAGCCTGTCTTCGACATTCTGGGCCAGACCCGAACCGGCTTCCGGAAGGTGCAGTGAAATTGGCGCATCGGGTCCGCCCAACTCGGCCCAACTCGTAATCTCGCCCGAAAACACCCGGGTTAATTCCGCAAGCGAGATTTGCTGTAACGGGTTCGAGTTGGCAACGATTGGTACCAAAGCGTCAAGCGCGATGACGCGGGCCCGGCGGGTTCGGGTCAAATCGCCAAGGCCTACCGCTTGTGCGGCTTGCTCCTCTTCGGGTCGGATTTCGCGCAACGCCAGAACAATATCAGCCTGGTTTTCTGCCTGCGCCCTAAATCCGCGCTCAGTGTTCCCTGCGTCAAAGAAGAACCGACCCAGCGGTGCTGCCCTCCCGGGTTGGTGCAGTTCGTAAGAAAATGTGTTGGCGGTCAGCCTGTTTGGGGTCGCCGACAACCCTTGCTGCTGTGCGAAGCCAACAATCAGCGCTGGTAGAACCTTTTCCGCCATGACCGAAGATCCGGCAAATCGGATTTCAGCCACAAAATCGGTCAGGCTTGGGCAGGCAGGTCCGGTACAGGTCACACCGGACCCATCAACTGTCAGCGTGCCGAATTGTGTTGCCACACGATAGAACTCGCCGTCAAATCCCAGCAGGTCACCGGTGACTTCGACCTTGCCGTCATGCGATCTAAGCGAGATGTCTTGCGCCTGTGCGCCCGACGCGATTGTAACGGAAGCCAGTGCAGCCGCTGCCACACGAAAGAATGTCATAAGATGCCCGAGCCTGCCTGCGGATTTAGTTTGCGGCGATTGTCAGGTCTTGGAAGAGATTATTCAACACCAGAAACTCTCCGGTGCGGGAGCATTCAGGAAAACTCAGCGTCCTTTCTTTTGATCTCAACCGATCATCCCGCAATTCAAGCGACTGGATGTTCAGGTCGCGCCCGCAATTTTCTGAAGTCACCTCGGTTTCGACTGTGATTTCTATCGATCCGTTTTGGTTGGAAAGACCGGCAGGGAACGAATAGATTTCGATGTTTTTCATGTCCCCGGTTCCGGTATTGCCCAGACGCACTACCTGTCCGGCGCCTTCGGTCGGTGTCTCGGCCGAGACATGGCCATTGCCGCCATAGCTGGCCCCGAATTCCAGCGCATGAATTTGCAGGTCAGTTTCACCCTGCCATTGCAGGGCAATGCGTTCGTAATTGGCAATGTCAGCGATATGGGTAGTTGCGACTGTTCCATGCTGGTCTTCAAACGAGATCAGAAAGATCGCATATTCTGACAGGGCCGGGATTGTCATGTCCATGCGCCCTACTGCGTCGGTGCGCTGTGTGACTGTCATACCGCTATGGTGAATTTCCACGGATTCATTACTGTGGCAGGGGGCGTTGACGACCAGCCGGGCGGCAGCACCGGGAACGGCAGTAGCCCGCGCACTGAGGGTGCAGTCAACGGGATTGACAGGTTCTGATCGACTGGATTCGATAAAACGGTTGTCGGACCCGGTCTCTTCGCTTGTTCCGTGAACCGGCGCAGATGAGGTCAGAACGACTTCGCTTAACCCAGGGATGATTGAAGCCTGATCTGTAACTGATGCCACATCAACAGAAGCCCGCTCCCCTCGCGGTTGCGCGGGGGGAGCGTTCTGCATGAGGTAGCCAATGGCCAATGCACAAGCAACGGTGCCGCCAGTGGTTACGTAGTTCTTAATTACAAACAAGACACCCTCCCCAGTTGAAGGAGCGATTCGCACCCTGCAGTTGAATCACGGCTAATATGTGGCCGTGAGGCGGACTCATTGTGTCTCGATTGTGGTGACGTTAGGTCAACCGGCCATGGCAATGCTTAAACTTCTTGCCTGAACCGCAGGGGCACTTGTCGTTGCGCGACGGGTTTCCCCAAGTTGCCGGGTCGTCTTCGACAAATCCAGGCCGCGCATCACCCGAGGCTTCGGCCTCGGCCACCGCTTCGGCGTGACCAGCGGCCTGATCTACCGCCTGCTGCGCGCGTGCCTGCTGCGCTTGCATCTGGGTCAGCATTTCGCGCTGCTCCTCTTCGGTCAGCGGTCGCACGCGGGACAGCTGCTGGGTCACGGTTTCGCGCAACGAATCCAGCATGGATTCGAACAGCTGGAAGCTTTCGTTCTTGTATTCGTTCAGCGGGTCGCGCTGGGCATAGCCGCGGAAGCCCACGACCGAGCGCAGATGTTCCAGCGTCAGCAGATGTTCGCGCCATTTGCTGTCGATCGTGTTCAGCAAGACCTGCTTTTCGATGTTGCGCATGTTCTCGGGGCCGAACGCGGCCACTTTTTGCGCCATCATCTCGTCAGCGGCGTTGATCAGCCGTTCGCGCACCTGCTCGTCATCCACGCCTTCCTCAGCGGCCCAATCCTGAACCGGGGCGTCAATGGTCAATTTTTCCTTGACCGCTGCGTGCAAACCCTCGGTATCCCACTGATCAGCATAGGATTTCGGCGGCATATATTCGTCGATCAGATCGTCGATCACCTGTTCACGCATGTCTGATACGATTTCGGACAGATCGTCGGCGGACATGATTTCGCGCCGTTGGCTGAATACCACCTTACGCTGGTCGTTCATCACATCGTCGAATTTCAGGACGTTCTTGCGCATGTCAAAGTTGCGACCTTCGACCTTGGATTGCGCCCGCTCCAGCGATTTGTTCACCCAAGGGTGGACGATGGCCTCACCTTCTTTCATGCCCAGCGTGGTCAGAACCTTGTCCAACCGTTCCGAGCCGAAGATGCGCATTAGGTCGTCTTCGAGGCTGAGGTAAAACACGGTGCGGCCCGGATCACCCTGACGGCCGGACCGGCCCCGCAGCTGGTTGTCGATACGGCGGCTCTCGTGCCGTTCGGACGCCATGACATACAGCCCACCGGCAGCCAGGACCTTTTCTTTTTCTTCAGCATGGCGGGCTTCTTCCGCGGCACGCAGCTCGGCCGGATCTGCCTCGGGGTTTTCGGCCAGCGCCTGCAGAACCTTCATTTCCACATTGCCGCCCAGCTGAATATCAGTACCGCGACCGGCCATGTTGGTGGCGATGGTTACTGCGCCATATCGGCCCGCATCGGCAACGATCTGCGCCTCTTGCTCGTGTTGGCGGGCATTCAGAACATTGTGCTGGATACCCTCTTTGGTGAGCATCTGGCTGAGCAATTCGGACTTTTCGATGGACGTGGTGCCCAGAAGGACCGGTTGTCCGTTTTTCTGGGCTTCCTTTGTCTCATCGATCATGGCGCCGTATTTTTCGGCCGCGGTACGAAAGACCTGATCGTCCTCATCCAGACGCGCGATCGGTTTGTTGGTTGGTACTTCGACAACGCCCAGACCGTAGATTTCGGCAAATTCCTCAGCCTCGGTCAGCGCGGTGCCGGTCATGCCGCCCAGCTTGTCATACAGGCGGAAGTAGTTTTGGAACGTCACGCTGGCCAATGTTACGTTTTCGGGCTGGATCTGCACGTTTTCCTTGGCTTCGATGGCCTGATGAAGACCTTCCGACAGGCGACGACCTGGCATCATGCGACCGGTGAACTCATCAATCAGAACGACATTGCCGTCCCGCACGATGTAATCTTTGTCACGTGTAAACAGCTTATGCGCGCGCAAGCCCTGGTTCACGTGGTGAACGACTGTGGTGCTTTCAGGATCATACAGCGAATGGTCTTCTGGGATCAGGCCGTTGGCAATCAACTGTTGCTCCAGAAACTCGTTACCTTCATCCGTGAAGGTCACGTTCCGGGACTTTTCGTCCAGCGTGAAGTGATCTTCTCCCAATGATGGGATTAGCGCATCAATCGCGGTATACAGGTCCGACCGGTCCTCGGAGGGCCCCGAAATGACCAGCGGCGTCCGCGCCTCGTCAATCAGGATCGAGTCGACCTCATCCACGATCGCGAAATTGTGGTGTTTCTGGTAAATTTGATCCAGTTCCGCCTTCATATTATCGCGCAGATAATCAAAACCCAGCTCATTGTTGGTGGCATAGGTCACGTCACAGGCATAAGCAGCCTTTTTCTCGGCATCGGGCTGCCCTGACCAGATGACACCGGTGGTCATGCCCACGGCGGCAAACACCTTGCCCATCCATTCCGAGTCGCGCTTGGCCAGGTATTCGTTCACTGTGACCACATGCACGCCTTTACCGGTCAGCGCGTTCAGATAGGCGGGGAGGGTCGCAACCAATGTCTTGCCTTCACCCGTTTTCATCTCGGAAATATTGCCCTGATGCAGGAAGGCGCCGCCCATCAACTGCACATCAAAGGCACGCAGGCCCAGCGCGCGTTTTGCCCCTTCGCGTACGTTGGCAAACGCCTCGGGCAGCAGATCATCCAGGCTTTCGCCTTCCAACGCACGTTTGCGCAGCTCGGCGGTCTTTGCGATCAGGCCGTCATCCGACAGATTCTCGAACTCGGGTTCCAGCGCGTTGATCTGTTCGATCAGGGGGCGGGTCGCCTTGATCTTGCGGTCGTTCGGTGTTCCGAACACCTTTTTGGCGAGCGTTCCGAGTCCCAGCATGTTCACTCCAGCGGATCTGTTCTTGTCTTGGTTTTGACAGGCTTGCCCACCTTGCGCGCAACCCATAGATACGGGGGGTGAAAGGCGGCCCTGTCCAAGGCTTCAAAGCGATGTAAGCGGCAGGTTCCAGAGTGTCAACGCTGCGCCCTGCCGTGGCAAAGAAATAGGATGATTCCATGCCCAAAGGCCTCACTTTTCTGCCATCGCTGGCCCTTGCAACGGTGATGGCGCTGCCATTGGCCGCCGAAACCAAGCCCGATGCCAGCACGGTGGTCGCCCGCGTAAACGGCGAAGAAATCACTCTGGCGCATGTGATCGCAACAGTTGCGACACTGCCCCCCAACTACCAGCAGGTCGAAGATGATGTTCTGTATGATTTCATCATCGAGCAGCTGATTCAGCAGCAGTTGCTGGGCCAGGAGCAAGAAGGGCTGAGCAATCTGAACGCCTTGGCCATCGAGAACGAGACGCGGTCGTTGCTGGCGGTTCAGACCGTAAATGCCCTGATCGACGAAGTTGTAACGGCAGAAACCATTCAGACCGCCTATGATGCGCGCTTTGCCGAGTTTGAAGGCGAAGATGAGTTTAATGCCAGCCATATTCTGGTCGAGACCGAGGATGAGGCCAAAGACCTTAAGGCTCAGTTGGATGATGGCGCCGACTTTGCCGAGCTGGCCAAAGAAAAATCAACCGGTCCTTCCGGCCCGAATGGCGGGGTGCTGGGTTGGTTCGGCAAGGGGCAGATGGTTCCCGAGTTTGAAACCGCCGTTGTCGCGCTTGAGAAGGATCAGGTGTCGGACCCGGTGCAGACACAGTTTGGCTGGCACGTGATCATTCTGAATGACAAGCGCAAATCCGAAGCGCCCGCACTTGATGCGGTACGCGACGAGCTGGCACAGGATCTGCAAAGTGAAGCTATTCAGGCCCGTATCGGCGAATTGACTCAGGCTGCACAGATCGAACGTCCTGCGCTCGAAGATGTGACCCCGGGCATCGTGCGTCAGTTGGACCTGATTCAGGAGTAACCCCGTGGCCTCGATCACCAAAGTCTCTCCGCTGGCCCCGGCGGCGTTTCCCGAATTGCCCGCGATTGACGGTGTGCGCTTTGCGACCGTCGAAGCCGGCGTACGCTATCAAGGCCGCACCGATGTGATGCTGGCGGTCCTTGATCCAGGCACTTCAGTGGCTGGGGTCTTTACCCGCTCGGCCACACGCGCGGCACCCGTGCTGGATTGTCAGGAAAAGATCGGCGGGCCAAGTGACGGGCCGGCGGCGATCCTTGTGAATTCGGGCAATGCCAATGCATTTACCGGGCATTATGGCCAAAGCTCGGTTGCCGAGGTGACGCAAGCAGTGTCCAAGACCACAGGCGTGCCGGTCGAACGGGTTTTTACCTCGTCAACTGGTGTGATCGGTGAACCCTTGCCGCATGGCCGCATCGTGGCGCAGCTTGAGGCCCTGAAATCCGGCCTCAGTCGCCACGTAATCGAAGATGCAGCGCGGGCCATCATGACCACGGATACCTTTCCGAAAGGAGCTTCGGCGCAGGTCGAGATTGATGGAAAAACAGTCTCTATTGCGGGGATTTCCAAGGGTTCTGGCATGATCGCGCCTGATATGGCGACGATGCTGGTTTATATCTTCACCGACGCCCAGGTCGAGCAATCCGCGTTGCAGCAGATGCTGGGTACGCAGACTGACCGCACTTTCAACTGCATCACTGTCGACAGCGACACTTCGACCTCGGACAGCCTGCTCCTGTGTGCTACTGGGGCTTCGGGGGTGGATGCGACAGACAATGCCGCCTTTGCCGAGGCTTTGGAAACCGTGATGCTGGACCTTGCCCAACAAGTGGTACGCGATGGCGAGGGCGCCACGAAATTCGTAGAAATTCGTGTGACCGGGGCCGTCACCGATGCCGACGCCAAGGTGCATGGATTGGCGATTGCCAATTCACCACTGATAAAAACCGCCATTGCGGGCGAAGACCCGAATTGGGGCCGCGTCGTCATGGCCATCGGAAAATCGGGTGCAGCTGCCGACCGTGACCTGCTGAGCATTTCTTTCGGAGACATCCTTGTGGCCGAAAAAGGCTGGGTCAGTCCCGATTACCGCGAGGAAGACGCCGCCGAATACATGAAAGCTCAGGACCTTGTAATCGGCGTCGATCTGGGGCTGGGCGCGGGTAAATCCACCGTTTGGACCTGCGACCTGACCCATGGCTATATCGAGATCAACGCGGATTACCGGTCGTGAAAACAGTTCTGGTTTCTGCGGTCGCCCTGATAGACATTGAGGGCCGGGTGCTGCTGGCGCAGCGCCCCGAAGGCAAATCCATGGCTGGACTTTGGGAGTTTCCCGGCGGCAAGATCGAACCCGGCGAAACGCCCGAGGTCGCCCTGATCCGCGAACTGTACGAAGAACTGGGCATCAACACATGGTCCTCCTGCCTTGCGCCGCTGACCTTCGCCAGCCACAGCTATGATGATTTTCACCTGCTGATGCCGCTGTTTGCCTGCCGCAAATGGGAGGGCATTCCACAATCGAAGGAAGGACAGGCGCTGAAATGGGTGCGTGCGAATGATCTGCGCAGTTACCCGATGCCTGCGGCAGATGTGCCGTTGATCCCGATTTTGCGGGATTGGCTTTAGGGTCCCGGTTCGATCTTGTCCGGACGCTGGAATTCAGCGCGCGATTTAAACCTATTGCAGCGCTTAGGCGCAGGCAAGAAACGGAAAAACGCACGAGCGCAATCGCTTGAAAAGTAGGGAGATGTTTGGAGTTTGGTGCCCAGGAGATGCATTTAGACCTTACACCACCATACCCCACGACATTCTACTTTCTTATAAAAACCAACACCCTAAGACTTTAGCTATTCCGTTATGTGTCAGGATATAGCAGGATACCGCAGACAATAAGGTGGATAGAAGGGTGGACGGATGGCGCGGCCTATCCGTAAACTTTCGGCCGCAGCGGTGAAGGCAGCAGGCCCCGGTAAGCACAACGATGGTGCCGGATTGTGGTTACACAAGCGCCAAGATGACGGCGGGCAATGGTTCCTCAGGATCACGGTACACGGTCGCAGGCGTGAAATGGGCCTTGGGTCCATTGCAGATGTATCGCTCAAAGAACCAAGAGAACACGCGGAACAGTGGCGCGCCTTTGCCCGGAAGGGTCTTGATCCAATCAAAGAACGCGAAAAACAACGGCGTGAGGCTGAACGCAATTTACATTGTTTGGCGGATGTCGCATTGGACGCGTTCGAAAGTCGGAAGGCCGAACTCAAAGGCGACGGTAAAGCTGGGCGCTGGTTTTCTCCTCTAGAACTACATGTCTTACCCAAACTGGGTAGATCCCCGGCTCAGATATCGATCAGATCGACATAAGAGACGCTCTGAGGCCCATTTGGCACTCCAAAGGGGGAGAACTGCCCGGAAAGCCATTAATCGCCTCAGCATCGCTCTAAGGCACGCTGCGGCGCTAGGGTTGGACGTAGATTTGCAAGCCACCGAAAAAGCCAAAGCGCTTCTTGGTAAATCTAGGCATACGCCACACCGGACCTTCGCCCCTGCCATTAACGCAGCGGTGCGGCATCCACAGAGCGGACCTTCAGTCGTAGCGCAGCATTGTCGGGTCGTTACCTTGTAAGCCAGACCCTATTTGACTCTAACCGGTGCTCTTTATCGTCTACAACAGGTGAGCGGGCGGCCATCGGAACAGGCTTTTCTCATATTCGGTAATTGATTTTGAAAGCCACTGTATGAACAGTTTTGCCACTGGCCGAACCGGACCAGACAGCGTGACAAGGTAATAGCCGATCCGTGGTATTGGATCATCAAACAGCGCCACGAGTTGTCCTGACTTCAACTCGTCAGAGACAAAGGCCGGTACTGTCGCCCCGATACCGTCACCTCGGCGGATGCCATCCAACAGCATGTTGCCCGGCATGCGGATCACTTTCCGTTCCGCTTCGGGCGGGATGCCAGCCTTTTCCAGCCACAGATCAAACTCGACCGACGCCTGTTCCTGAAGAAGTGTGAAATCAAGCAATTCTACAGGGTTTTTGAGCACCCTGTTTCCGATCAGTTCGCGGGACGCGACGACCGTCAGACAACCAGGTAGCAGCATCTGCGAGACAAGCCCTGACCAGCGACCTGTTCCGTATCGGACGGCCATATCAATTCCGCCCGGCTTGAGATCGACAGCCTGGATCGTTGAATCGATCCTCAATTCGATATTGGGGAATTCATCAATGAACGTCGACAGCCGCGCCATGAGGAACGCGCTTGAAAACATCGGAGTCGCGCTGACCACCAACGGTCGAACCGACTCTGCACTCGTCACCCTCTCGGTCACAGAGGCCATTTCAGCGAAGGCTTCAAGCAAACCAGCCGACAGGAATTCGCCTTGCGATGTCAGAGAAATACCGTGCCGGGTACGAGTGATAAGCCGGGTGCCGAGTTGTTGTTCTAGCCCGCGGATTTGCTGGCTGACTGCGGAATGGGTCACGTTCAGTGCCTCTGCCGCCCGGGTCAGATTTTGAAACTCGGCGGCGGCGGCGAAAGCTCTGAGAGATGTCAACGAGGGAAGCGTGCGCCAATCCATAAGTTAGACCATCTAACAATATAGAAAAATTTACAACTATGTCATCTCCCCATGCCGGCGCATGCTGGTGCTGGAACTCATTGGCGGACACAGGAGGCTAAGATCATGAAACTTGCTGTATTGGGACTGGGCAACATGGGGTCAGCGCTGGCGCATTGCCTGCTCAAGTCAGGTCACGATGTCAGCGTTTGGAACCGCACGCCGGAAAAGGCAGAGGTTTTCGCTGAGGTTGGCGCCACCATCTGCTCCTCACCGAATGATGCCATCGCGGCGTCTGATTTTGTCATCATTTGTATCAAGAGCCACACGGAAACAGTTGAACTAGTCAACGGGCTGAGTCTTTCGCTAGAGGGTAAGACTATCTGCGACATGAGCACAGGCGATACCTCGGATGCCGATAGACTGGTCGCCATCCTGGAGAAACAGGGGGCTGGCTACATGCTTGGCATGATCAATGCCTACCCTTCTGGCATTGGCGGTGACGAAACCACAATCCTGACGGTCGGCAGTGCCGGTACCTGGGACCGTTATGGCAGCGTCATCGGAAACTTGGGTGGAAAGTCCGCCCATGTTGGAGAGAAGCCAGCGGCGCTTGCCGCGCTCTTCGCCGGCCTCTTCACGGTTCGGCAGGGGTTTATGTTCGGAATGATATACGGTGCACTTGTTTGTCAGAAAGCGGGCATCCCGATGCAAGTTTATGCCGACCAACTTCCTGCCACGATCAAATTGGTCAAGGACTACCATGATCTCTTTGCCAGAACCGTTCCGACCGAGGACTACGACAATGCAGAAGCCTCTCTGAAGGTTTACGCGATGGCGCAAGAGGATGCGTTGAAGACCTATCTCTCACTTAAGGCTCCCGCTGATTTCATCCGGTTGATGCATGACCGAACCAAGACGGCTTGGGACGATGGCCATGGCGACAGACAGCTGACCTCACTGGTCCAGCATATGACCGATGCCTGATGCAAAAAGGCTCTCCGCCCATTGCAGACGTTCTGCAGCTACCACGATCTACCGAACGGCACTCCGAGAGCGGGCATTCGGCCCTGTGCAGCATTTCAGCGGGTTTCGTTAAGCTAATTATGCATTTTTTTAAAAACTCAGCTCTGTAGCAAAGCGGCTTGAATCGTCTCATCCCAGCCAAGATACAACACATCCCGATCGCGTATTACCGGGCGCGCCATTACCTTGGGTTGGGCCGAAATCTGTGCCTCTACTTCCGAATTTTTTAGCCAGTCATTAAGCGCTCGGTAATCGTTCGATTTTCGGTCCACCAGCAAGTCCCCGAATTCTGCAATCAGCTCAGCCAGCTCCGCTTCGGTCAGAGGTTCCGCCCTGACATCGCGGAAAGTGACTTCCTTGCCTTCTGCCTCCAACGCCTTTCGGGCCTTCTGGCAAATCGCGCAGGTGTTCAATCCATAGATCATCATGTCGCGGTCTCTTTTGCAGCCATCTCGCAACCTCACGCATCAACCCCTCCAACGCAACCATTTGATCTGGCATAGCTGCCCACATGTATCCCACGCTACGAACATTGTTCGTCGTTCCTTGAGGTTTCTGGATCAACCCATTCCAGTAAATCGCCTGACAATCGAGATACTGCGTTGCGGCCCTTCGAACCGGGCGTGGCAGTCATAGCCACCAGACTTTGGCCAATTTGCGCATTCCTGTCTTAGGGTTATTCCTCTTGGTGAGCTGAATCGCTACGATTGTAGATGAGGCAACAAGCAGGATAACGCGATGCGCAGTGCAATCTTCTTACCCGTAGCGGCAATGTTCCTGGGGGCCACAATATACGCTGCACCAGCAACGGCCGCCTCACTCGGACGATACGAGGTTTTTGGCGTCGAAGACGGTGACATGCTGAAAATGCGTGGTGGACCCGGAACAGGCTACAATGTGATTGTTGGTCTGCCAAATGGAACCGCCTTACGTGTTCACAGTTGCGAGCAAACCGGTGGCACTCGTTGGTGCCGCGTTTCTTTGGTGCGTGCGCGTGGGCTCAAAGGGTATGTCTCCTGGGCATATTTGCGAAAAATTTGATACAATGGAGATCAGCATTGCCATGTTAACAGCGACCATGAAATGTCGATGGAAATTGCCCTTTCTGTTCAATTGGCATCGTTCAACATGGGCTTAGGTTCTGGACCTATTAATTTGGTTGCCGTCATCCCGCCTGCGTGATTCATACCCGTGAGTTTCAGGGGTAT
>NZ_JBXWND010000011.1:0-145807 GCF_059610185.1 Ruegeria sp. YTSA108
GGGTTGGTCCCGAATATGATCGTATCCAGCACAGCTAAACCAGCACTCACGACAACCACAAACAAGAAGAACCACCAGTATTCTGAGCGTATAGCCCGCCCGGAGAACTGGAAGTATTTCGAGAAACACGTTTTAACGGCTTCACCGAATCCCATCTTTCAATCCTTTCTCAGTTTCTGTGCGGCCTCAAAACATTTCGCCGCTCAGGAGAACACACTCTCCCCTCTGGGGACTCCCACTTACCTTTTTGTTTGAAAGCAGAAGCCTATCGTACGGGAGCGTAGTGAATTTTGCGCGCGGAAAAAATATTGATTTATTAAAAATTAGATTCAAACATGCGAATTCGACACAACTTTATTTTACCTCGGTTGTTGTCGTTGCTGCTCGCTGTGCCGAGCCCTTCCGACTGCTGGAGTGAGTGCTGGCGGTCGGAAGGCACTTTACAATGATTGAGCGCTGGGAGGACGCGATGCTCAGACTAAACGTACTCGCCCTATTTCCAGAATTCGCTCGAGCTTTTGCCAGTGTCGTCATTAAGCCTTCACACGCTGTCGGCGGTTTCGGTTGTCAAAGAAATATCGCTCCGCCCCCCCCGCGACAAGTTGTTGGGAAGGGAAGTTACAGGGCCGAAGTATGTTCCATAGCCTGCTCTGACGTGAGAACTTCAAACAAGCCCATCCAATTTCACTAATTTCAAGGGAACCAGAGGGAGAAGAAAATGTCTAACAAGATGGTGATGATTGCAGGCGCGACATGTTTCGCACTGCTTGCGGCCTGCGACGACACGAGTACATCAAGCGCGTCCGCCGAGCTCACGCCGGCTCAGCAGGCGTGTTTGCGAGATGTAGCCAACACGACGAACAATTCGCAAGTCGTGGTGCTCTCATCCGCGTTTAGCGAGGCGGGAACACAGGTCACAGTCGGCGTTGGCGAGGATCGTGCTCCTTGGAATTGCATTGCTTACAGTGATGGCGCGACAGCTGGTATCGAGTTCCTTGGCGACGAAGGCGCATTGTGACCTGTTTGGTGCGTAGCTGAATACGGCTACGCAGCACTGGCTCACTCTTCGGATAGTTCGACTTGGTTTGTAGAATAACCACCATCGTATTCGCCATCCTTTACCTGCTGGCCTTGTTTGCATTCTTGACGGGTACATTTGGTTGGCTGGGGCAAGAAAGAGACCCTTTGTCCGGGGTGTTCCTTTTGCCGTTGGGACTACCTTGGATACTTGTAGCGGACTTGGTCTTTGAGTCGGCCAAACCATGGTTCGCGGCGATTGCACCGGTGCTCAACCTGTTGGCGCTGGTTTTGATTTGCAGGTGGGCACGCGGTTTGCGCCAGCAGTGAAGGCTGAACTCTTTCTCACCAAAAGGGAGGAAAACTTGGGAAAAGTGATCTTGGGTATCGTGATCGGGCTCGCCCTCGGCGTGGTTGGGGCGATGACCATGGGTGGCGGTGCCGCGATAGGTGTCGGCGTTGCGACAGGCTTGTCCGCCGGTGTTTGCACCACATTGAAAGGAGCACAAGCCGAGAACCTGATCACCGCCGAGCAAGCGGATCAAATCCTCAATCGCGTAAATTCCGAGATGGCATCTCTGCAAGGAATTGAAACGACAGGCGAGATCGTCGGCAGCGCACAGGCATGCGACGAGTTTCTGTCAAAGTTACGAGAAACGAAGTGAGGTTCCGCTTTGCACGGAACAAAACTGTAAGGATTAACCAACAGGGGACCATCTGATGAAACTCAGTTTACTAAAACTCCTCACACCCATGTTTGTATTTTCGGGCACAGCTGCTCTTGCAATGTCAGAAGCCGATGACGCTTGTATCGACCACTTGCGGCAGGTTGGTGGACCAGACGGTCAATCCGGAACGATTGAAAGCTCAGAGTTCTCAGAGGCGGGTACGCTCGTCATGCTGCGAGACGCAGGTGGAACACTTTGGCGCTGCATCGCGTACAAGGATGGAAACATCGGCGAGATGGCGGTTGTCGAGGCGATGGATGATGGCGGTGGAGCAGTGGCAGGCGCGGCCGGTTCTACCGGTAGCCAACGTGTCAAATTCGATGGTGGTTCCACCGGCGCCGAACTCGTTGGTGAACTCGCGCCCGGAGCGTCACAGCAATATGTTCTCGGTGCCAAAAGCGAACAGTTCCTTTACGTTCGCGTTGCTCCGCGAAATGGCTCCTTGGACTACGTTATTCGCAACCCCGATGGTTCTGAACTGTTGGGATTGATGTCGGCGGACAAGGAGTATCGAGGACAGCTTTGGCAATCTGGTGATCATGTTGTGGAGGTTATCAATCGCAGCAACTCTTCCGTCGACTACAACGTCATTTTCGGAATTGAATAGGTGATCAATCAGAAACCCTGGAACGCAAGTATAAAAAGAGAGGGAAAAACAGATGAAACCCAAGGTCCTATTGGTGATCGGCACGGCGTGTACTACCGCGCTTGCAGCATGCGACGACAGTGGCGGATCAGTGGATGCAAGTGCACCAACTGTGGGCAGCTCTAGCGATCTTTCGTCATTTGAAGGGGCAAGAGCGGGCCAAGCTGAAATGGGCATCCAAAGTCTCGGATTTGAACTCATCCGAAGCGAAGGTCTGACCTCGTACTGGTTTAACAAGGATACTGGTGCATGTGCTCGGATTACGACGTCTGAGGGAAGGTACTCAGAAGTAGCTATGCTGCCATCAGGTGACTGCTGACAAATTTCCATCAATCCCAAATCTTGAAGAAGGAGCTCAAACTTGCATTTCGACCTGGCACACGCGGCGGTCATCGTAGTCGCCTTGATCATCACTAACCTGGCATTGAAATCGGCTGGCGTGATCAACGAAGAAAACAAGCACCAATGGAATTGGAAAGTTTTTCTAGCCTACTTCGTGGTCGTCGTTATCATCAATCTGGTGTGGCCTATTTAAAGTTCCACAGCGGAAAGCTAACTGCCCACTTGATATGGTCGTCGTGAATTAGCCTTTCCGAGAGACTATCAGGTCGCAAAGGTTTGGGCATCAGAGGTTCAAGAATAGAAAGGAGTTGGCATGCGGTTTTTTGCGTCCCTCATATTCATTGGTTTTCTCGCAACCGCTGCGAACTCTGACGTGACCAGTCGAAATGGCGGTCCAACCAACAGTCAAATGCTTTCAAAGGGGGGTGACGGAGGCGTTGATGGTGTCGCTTTCTTTCGCCCAGTCTTAAGCGGAGTGTTGTATCGATCCGGTTTCAAGGGCGGCGACAAGGATCGAACTGGCCTGAGTGAAGGTCAACGCGAAACTCTGTGCAATGAAGGGTTTTCAACCGGTTTTTATGCCGACTTTGGCAAAAACACCGAATACGGTCGCACCAGTTGTGGAAACGGGTCCCTTGACTATCAAAGCGCCAGATCCTCCCGACCCGGTGCTGTCATGGCGTCCATACACGAGGTGATTGAAAACCCTGGAAAGGGCCCTGTTCTGGTGCACTGTATGTGGGGGGTTCATTCCTCAGGTGCATTGTCGGCGATGGCGCTCGTTCAGTTTTGCGGTTGGACAGAAGAAAGGGCCAAGGAATATTGGAATGATGCCCGAAACGGGGCCCCATGTTCAGGCGGGTGCGACCAGTGGATCGACTCAAAATTCTCCAACTTTAGTGTTGACCCCAAGTTGAAAATCTCCACCGAACAACAGGCAGCGATTTGCCCTAAATGATACCGGGAGGACTATCCAAATGAAGTTCAATCTTCTGGGGTCACTTGCTCTCATTGCACCCACTGTCTTGTGGGCGAACGACGATGTTCTAGGTGAAGCCACGACATTTGATAGTCCCAATGGTGTTATGGAACGCTGTATTCGGATCGAAAAAGTTCCAACGGGCGAGTACAAGAACAGCGATCTTGAAGAAGAAACTGCCTATTGCGAGATCGATTTCTATGCCTCCGAAATTGCCATTTGCCCGAAAACCTGGAGCACCAGCCCAGGAATGGCCGTCTACAATATTTCGGAAGGACCTTACATGGGGAACCGTTCTGAATTCGAGAGAAACGCTTGCAAAGAGGGGAAGGCAGCAAAAGATCTGGCCATGGACAGGGTGGCTAAATTCAAGTCCACCATGAACCAAAAAGGCACCAGTGGAACGTTTTCCACGTCTTCACTGCTTTACTATCATTTCTCCAGATATTTCGACGCGACTGTCAAAGTTCCAGTCGCCGTTTGGCGTAGCATGGACGCCCAGGCGCATTTTTCAGAGGTCGCCGAGCCTGGCCTTGCGATTTCTGGTGGCTCTCATGGCGGGCGCATGAACCACGAAGGCTGGCGGGTCTTCGCAGCTGCGGATGCTGACCCGAACTCATACCAGCCAACCGACGATCTGTTCACCGCAGATCGAACGCAAATATATGGTGTGCTGCTTGATAGCCCTGGGCATCGATACGGCTCGGAAATCAACGGCACCCGTAAATCTGGTTGGGGGAAAGGTCAGAACCGCGATTTTCAGGAAACCCCCGCTTTCTTGGCTTTGCGGTCTTCAAAACCATTGTCAGAGGCAATCGCAGAGGGCGTCGGAGAAGGCAGAAAAGACCGGATGATCAACAAGGATCTCGGTCCCGATGTCAGCGACCAACAGATGGCATTTTGGATGCAAGAACTCTCCGAAATTGTTCTCCTCGACTTCATCTTTAGCCAGCAGGACCGCGTAGGAAACATAGACTTCACACCCTATTGGTATTGGGTCGAAGACGGAAAGCTGAAGCATAAGAAAGCGAAGCACCATCAGCCAAAGGATGGAGATGTTCCTGCCCACGCGCTTTTGATCCGTCGAAGCAATCTAAACGACAACGATGCTGGGGGGCGGGTCGAGTATGCCAACTTCGCGAAATCTACTCAAATGCTGGAGAAAATGCGGCACTTCTCTCCAAGCACCTACCGGCGCTTGGTTGCTTTGAATAATGATCTTCAATCTCAAGGTCCCGTCTACGGCTGGTTGTCGCAAAGCTTTGGGTTGTCAGACAGTCAGATTGCCCAAGTTGTGAAAAACACCGAGCTGGCAACGTCCATTCTCCAGGACAATTGTTCTAATGGTGATTTAATGTTCGACTTGGATCCTGTCGCATTCTTTTTGAGAAACGACACCGAGGTAGAGGCAGTGGACTGTAATGCCCCGTAAGCTTTCCACCCTTTTTACGGCGTTCATTTGGACCGCTCTGATCGCCTGCAAAGCGGTGGCATTGGATGTTATCGTCATATCGGATCTGAACGGAAGCTATGGTTCGGTAAGATACGATGCCCGCGTCGACAAAGCGATTGAGCGGATAGTCGAGATTGATCCCGATTTGGTTATTTCGACCGGAGATATGGTTGCGGGACAGCGCATCCCCAACTTATCCGACAAACAGGTCAGGGAGATGTGGAAGGCGTTTCACGAGGCCGTATCAGACCCTTTAGAGGCTGCCGGCATTCCATTTGCGGTCACGCCTGGGAACCATGATGCCTCTGCGTACCGTGGGTTCGAGCGTGAAAGAAAAATATACGCAGAAGAATGGGAACCAAGAAAACCAGACGTCGACTTCCTGGTTTCGGATGACTACCCGTTCTTCTACGCGTTTGAGATGCAGGGCGTAACGTTTGCATCTTTGGATGCTACGACCTTAGGGCCGCTATCCGGTGATCAACAGGACCGACTTGTGGAACTGGGTGCAAATGGAGACCCGATTGTGACTTTCAGTCATCTTCCGCTTTGGCCCTTCGCGATCCAGCGCGAACGCGAAATCATCGGTGACTCAACACTTGAGAAAATCTACCTGGAAAGCGGTGTCGTTCTGCACCTGTCAGGCCACCATCATGCCTTCTATCCCGGTTGGAAAGACGGTGTGGCCTACGTCTCTCAAGCTTGTTTGGGAGGTGGTCCGCGTCGGCTTATTGGCGATAGCGCCAGATCACCTCACAGCTTCACTCATGTTAAGTTCCAGCCGAACGGAGAGTTTGGGATAGCAGTATATCGAGGGCCTGATTTCGAAAGGTCGGTAAACTTCAAGTCGCTCCCGAAAGAGATCAGATCTCCGAATGCTGTTTTGAAACGATTAGACCTTGTGAAATGACTAGAGGTTGAGTTTCAGTTCGACTTTTTCTGGGACCAGATCGTTTACCATCTCTTCTATCCGGGCTTCTGAAAGTCCTCCCGAGGTGATGAAAAGCAACGAAACGCGAGATTTTCCTGGGACGTGGTGTTTTCTGACAAGCTTCCAGCCAGCGTCTGCGGCCATGGCTTCAATGTCTCGGCTGACTTTCAATGAGTGTTCTTCATCCGAAGCCTTGAGCGAAACTTCCACGCCCTTGTTTCGCCCTCCGAGCCAAATGAAACACCAACATACAACCGCCACCAGTGTGGCCATCAAGGGTAAGCCCAGCCCTACCGCCAGCCCAAGCACGGTGACTATAATCATTTCCACCGTGTCGACCGGGTCATCCATATTTGATCGGAACCTTAACAGAGCTCCTATTCCAAAAATCACGAACCCGATCATCGATCCGTGCTGTACGACCAGAAAGCCAACCGCCATGCCGACAAGCGCATAAAGGAAGAACAGTCGCGGCATGACGATATCGCTGACACTTCTACGGGCTTTACGTCTCACCGGATGATAGACGATCAAGCCAGCCAGAATGATCGTGACGATCACATCGAGAGTAAAGAAATACAGTTCCTGTTTGCCACGAAACTGCGTCCACTGGCGTTCGATGAGAATTTCCGATTCCGAAGCCCCGGCCAGCATCGTCGCAGGGTCGACTTGTGACACCGCAGCACCTGGCAACAGCAGCATCAACAACACGGTCACAAATGTGAGGGTCGTATTCAACTTGTCTTCCTTCCTGCTCACGCCAAAGGCTTACGCTTCACCAAAGGCACATCGTGCCCTATTCAATTCAATCGCAACAGGCGGGATCAGGTAAAGAGATTACCGTGCATTCTTCGGACATCGCGTCCGGACTGTGATACGAACGCTGATACAAGGATATGGTCCAAGCGCGAGAAAATTGAATGGCAGAAAACAAAGTGTTTCCGTCAAAACCTACAATTTCACGGTGTTTCTGCAAACTTAGACGACTCGCTTTTACGGCCAGCTTGGTTGCGGCAGCCTTCTTGCCTTGGACCGATTTTGCCTACGCCGAAAGTGCTGGTTTGGTTCTGGTCGATAAATTCAAGGTGGCAGACAAATCAGAGGGATTTTCAGAGCCTTCCGGTTTGGCAATGTCTAACACTGAAGGCTTCTTGTGGTCTGTAAGTGATGCCGAACCTAAACTACACCTACTCGGAGTCGACGGGGTATTAGGAAACTCTTTCAAGTTGCCAGCATTGGCAGGATCAGATTTGGAGGGTGTTGCACCTCGAAAAGATGGGTCTGTTTTGGTGCTTCAAGAAACTGACCGATCAATCCTAGTCGTTCACCCAACTGACCCCATTCAACTGACGACAATACCTCTCGCATCTCTTAAAGGTTACCCGACCGCCGCTGAATTACTCGTCGGCAACCCTTTGAATAAGGGACCCGAAGGTATCGCCGTTGACCCGGAATCCGGGCGGGTCTTCGTTGGCATTGAGGGACAACCAAGGTTGTTAATGGTGTTATCGCCAGAGCTAGACGAAATTATTGAGATCATTCCTTTAGCCCGCGATGCAGGTTTTATCTCCGAGCGTGTAGATGATGATGAACTGGATTTGAGCGGCCTGGCATGGTCCCGGTCCTCGCGTTCTCTTTGGATTGTGAGTGACAAAGGCCGTCAGATCTTCATCTACAATCCAGAATCCAAGTCCGTAAAGTCTATCAGTTTGACGTTCACAGAAGATGGAAAACAAAAAGAAGTTAAACATCCCGAAGGGATCGCTCTCGATGAGATCAGAGGGCTTCTCTATATCCTGACAGATGATGCCAAGAAATCGCGGCTTTATGTTTTTGAGCAACCGGAGTTGTGAGGACCGTCCTACTAGTTCTCTACTCTGCGTGGTTGAAAAGCGGGGTTGTGTAAATGAGTGCCGTCTTATGTGCAGCATATTAAGTAAATCTGCGCTCTGTTCGATATGTTTCTAAAAAACA
Source organism: Ruegeria sp. YTSA108 (assembly GCF_059610185.1). Classification (NCBI taxonomy): domain Bacteria; kingdom Pseudomonadati; phylum Pseudomonadota; class Alphaproteobacteria; order Rhodobacterales; family Roseobacteraceae; genus Ruegeria; species Ruegeria sp. YTSA108. The sequence goes on from NZ_JBXWND010000011.1 coordinate 8,071, forward strand.
TCACCCATCAATATATTCGAATAGCGTCAGGTTCACACATGCGAACCATGTAATAACGTTGGGCTTCAACATGCTCAGTCACCTTAAGGTTATCGATAATGCCCGTATCCAATTCGGTTGTAATTGCGATCATTTGCACTTTAGTGGCCTTTGTTGCAGTTCCAAAATACAGCATTGCCCAAACCTGGGACATCGCATCACAGCACTCTGTCAGCGGCGTAACGGTATATGATACGGATGAGCTGTTAACGTTTGCCGGTCAGTTGGCTTTTGATCGGTCAGGGCGCATCACAGCAGTGGATGTCGCATCAACGATCACGCAGATCTACCGAGAAGACGGTTACTTCTTGGCTGAGGCCTGGCCCGGCCCCGATGGGCAGAGCATAATTGTTGATGAAGGGCGTATTCAAACCATCGAAATTGAAGGTGTAGATACGCGCACGTTCCAAACCCTAGAGAAGATTTTTCAGCCCCTCACCACCTCCTATCCCATAACGCTGAAACGATTTGAGCGGGCGGTTATGCTAGCCGAGGACATACCTGACTTGGAGTTGTCGACCGAACTTGATTACCCGGATCAGGCTGGTGCTCGGCTGAGAGTATTGGGAGAGCCACTGCGAAAACAAGCCGGTAGTGCGACACTCGACAACCCTCCGCGTGAGCTTGGAGAAGCGCTAAGCTTCTATGTCGTGCAAGAGTTTTATTCAACGCTGACCGTCGGGGATATGCTGCGATTTGAGGGATCAGGCAATTACAATTGGGACAAAGACGATGAGCACTCTTTATGGGGCGCTCTTACCTATCGCACGCCGCTGAACAGCAATGGTCTGTACGGTGAGATCTTCTACGGGAACATAAACGCAAAACGTGACCTCTCAGGGGACTTTGCGAGAACAGATATTGACGGCGAGAACTTCACAGTCGCGATGGGTTACCCCGTGATCCGCGATGTGGCCCGTTATGGATATCTTCTGCTGGACTATCGCCTTTCAAAAGCGGATTCAGTCAGTGGTGGCGTTCCACTATCCAGTGACGCGAGTGTCGTTGGCCTTACATATCTTTACGGGCAAAACTATCCAAAGGGACAAGCTCTGGAAGCGGGGCTAACCTTATCTTTTGGTGACAATGACAACGACACGACAGACGCGAATTTTGATGACGGGGACTCTTCGTTCTGGCATTTGAGGGGCGGCATCGGATATGAAAGCCCCCTACCGGGCTTATCGCCCAACACAGCTTGGCGGACAGAGATCTGGGGTCAGTACACAACAGACCGGTTACCCTCTGTCGAAGAGTACTTCCTTGGTGATCGTTATGCGTTGCGTGGATACCGCTTTGACGAAGTGGATGGTGATTCAGGGATCTCAGCAATCTTCGAAGTATCTCACTCCTATTTCCCAAGCTCGCAGAGCGTAAATCGTCTGACGCCCTTCGCTTTTTTCGACGTTGGTTACATCTCGAATAATGATCCCGCCAGTTTCGAAGTGGGAAGTGCAACACTGGCATCGACCGGGTTGGGGCTGGACATCGAGTTTAAGCGAAACTTATTCCTATCCGGATACGTTGGCGTCCCTTTGAGAGACGGTCCTCTGACCGACTCGGGCGACCCAGGCGCGTATCTTGCTCTGACAACAAGTTGGTGAGGATGTTATGAAACTGAACAGAATTGCGTTACTTACAACAGCTTGTTTGATTGCAGAACTGGCCGCTACACAGGTCGTTGCCGGCGGAAATCAGTACGGGTGGTGCCGTGGCGTGGGGAATCCTCACCAGTCAAGCCAAGGATGCGGGCAGGCCGGTGGGCAAGGAACAGGTAATCAAATTACCGGCCCAACTCAGCCGGTAGCAAATCAGTTGCCGCCTAAGGGAACCCAGCAAACGCCCACATCCGTTACTGTTCCAGTCCTTGCGCCGGGCGCGGTTCCGAACGCAATTCCCGGTCAGGTTCCTATCGCGACACCAATAGCGGTTCCCGGTCAGGTTCCCACGCCGGTAGTAGCGCCGACCCTAGCTCCGCCTTTGACTCCAAATGCGACTCCAAACCGGGTTCCGACAGCCGTTCCAAATCAGGTTCCGCCATTGGCTACCGGGCCTACCGCGGTGCCGCCGCAAGTTCCGACTGCAACTCCCAATCAAGTTCCGATAGCTATCCCTGGCCAGGTTCCGCCTCAACCTACCGGCCCAACAGCGGTGCCGCCACTTGTGCCCACCGCGACACCAAACCAAATACCAGTCGCAGTTCCTGGTCAGGTCCCGCCTCAGCCCACCGGTCAAACTGCTGTGCCACCGCTCGTCCCGACTGCAACACCAAACCAAATTCCGGTCGCAGTGCCCGGCCGTGTTCCGCAACCCAGCGGTACAACAGCGACGCCACCGCTTGTCCCAACAGCAACCCCCAATCAGGTTCCCACGGCGGTTCCTGGCCAGGTTCCACAGTTGACACCAAAACCTACGGCAACTCACGTGGCCGTCCCAGGGCATCCGAAACCACAAGGCGTCGTGACAATCATGCGCCCCAAGCCGAGGCCGACGACCGGTACTGTCCAGCGACCTGGAACAACTCAAGTGACCCACCATATAACCCACCAAAGCAATGCGAAGAAACACGATCACGTCGCAGCAACACCTGGGCGGCATGATCCGCACGACCTACCGAGATTCCGCAACGCGGCGGCCAAGGAAGACTGGGAATGCGTTGCCAGCGGATTTGGGCAACGTCGGTATGATGCCGGGCGCGGCGTGTTGCTGAACAGCGGGGCACTACGACACCTTGGAAATGTGGATGCGATGGCTCGTGATGTACCAGCACGGCACCCGAAGCATTCCGGATGCATTATCTCGGTCAAACGAAAGCGGCAGTAGCGCCAGGCACATCTTGAAGCCTTAGAGGAATTCTTCCGAGTGGGAAGCTGGTTTCCAACCAAGGTTAAGTTGAAGAATAGACATCAACCGAAGGTTGTCATCTCTCAGAAGGTTAATGAGGCATATCCACACTTTCATTGCAAGCCTTTGAGTTTCCGACGATGGCCCTTCAAAACCTCGCTTGCATCGCAATCCAGCCGTCGGAGCGTATAATGCGAATATGACAAGAGATATTGAATCTAACGCTCAGACAATTGCTGATGCCCTGACCTCTGCCCAGCAGATACCTAAACTGTCTTCAGAGGCAGGACAGCTATCGCTGGATGACGCTTATTCGATTGCTAGTCGTGTCCGCGAGATTCTGGACAAAGAAAGAGTTGGCAGAAAAGTCGGCTTCACGAACCGCACGATTTGGCCTGTTTACGGTGTGGATCAACCCATTTGGGGAGAGGTCCACGCAGATGGGCTGTTTTCGACTGATCAGCCGGTAAACTTGGCAAGGTATTCAGAACCGAGGATTGAACCAGAAATCGTACTCGGCCTTAGACATACACCGACGGCTGAAATGAACGATGAGCAGTTGGCAGGTTGCGTGGAGTGGGTCGCTCCAGGATTTGAAATCGTCCAATCGATTTATCCAAACTGGAAATTCTCGGTCGAAGACTCAATCGCAGCACAAGGGTTGCACGGCTGCCTTGTTCTTGGCGACAAAATCGAGGCGACGCATGATATCTTGACCGGCTTGGCCGAAGTGCCACTAGCGTTGTTCAAGGGCACCGAGGCTATCGAGGCCGGCAAGGGTGAAAACGCGCTCGGCGGCCCAATTAAAGTCCTGGCTCATCTTGTGTCTCTGCTTTTCAAAGACGACCAGCTTCAGGGAGGCGAGCTAGTCACAACTGGCACATTGACAGACGCATGGCCAGTGTCTCCAGGTGAAGAATGGTCAGCTGGTTTTGGTGGCGTGATGGACGCCGAGCTATCGGTACGATTTACATGAGGCTTTGGTAGAGTGGTAACGCCGACTGCACCAAAGAAAAGTTACTCTCAATAGCTGACCATGATGGTCTTCCACTGGTTTCACAAATTCTGGAATGCAAATTACACGATGCTATCCAAATCAGACTACATGTTGTTTCTCAGGCACCCTGCCTGGCTCTGGATCAAGAAGCATGCCAGGCATCTGTTGCCGCCAATTGACCCTTCGTTGCAAGCACGCTTTGACGAGGGGCACGCCTTTGAACCATATGCAGAGGAGCTTTTTGGTGATCTCGTTCGCCTCGGTTTTTCAGATTTTTCAGAATACCAGGCTCTGCCCGCGCGTACTTTGGAGGCTTGGAGAAACGGTGCAAACGCAGTGGCGCAGGGACGCTATGAAGATGGAACCATAACTTGCATCTCCGACATCGTGAGCCGCAGTGATGATGGGTACGTTCTGACAGAGATCAAGAGCGGGACTTCTGCAAAACCCGAGCACACTTTTGATCTCGCATTCCAGCGTGTCGTGCTTGAGGCGGCCGGGTTCCCCATTACGCGCTGCGAAGTTGCACATGTGAACCGTGATTACGTCAGAAACGGCGAAATCAATCCGCAAGAGCTTGTCGGCATCACTGACATCACGGATGCGGTGACTGAGCAGCTCGAAAAAACACGCACGCTTATCGATCAGGCATTGAGCGTCGTTGCCAGCGGTACGATGCCTGATCCGTCCCCCGAACGTGCGCGCCTTAAATCCTATGGTGAATGGCTGGAGATCCGCGAAAAATTCGACCCACCTCTCGCGCATGACAGTATCCACCGCCTTCCGTTCATGAATGCGGAAAAAGCCTCGGAACTCATCGCAAATGGGATCACAAAGATTGACGAGATCAGTGATCCATCTGTGTTGGGCAAGTCGACACAGCGCTACTTGAGAACAGTGGCGAACGGTGAACGCACAATCGATCATCAGGAGTTAAGCAGGTTTCTGAGCGAGATTGTCTATCCGGTTCACTATTTTGACTACGAGACATCTCAGAGTTTGCTGCCACCCTGGGACGGAACGCGTCCCTATCAGCAAGTGGCTTTCCAGTATTCCTTGCATATCCAGCATGAGCCTGGCGGAGAAATTGAGCACAGGGAGTATCTCCACCGAGACGCCAGTAACCCAATGCCAGCCTTGCTGAAAAGGCTTCGTGAGGACATAGGAAACGTTGGCTCTGTAGTGGTTTGGTATGCTCCGTTCGAGAAATCGCGCAATACGGAAATGGCGGAAACTTATCCAGAGCATGCAGAGTTCCTGAAAGGCCTAAACGCCCGCGTTGTAGATCTTATGAAGCCGTTTGCGGATGAAGTGATCAACGATCCCGCGTTCAAGGGAAGCGCCTCTATCAAGGCCGTTCTTCCAGCGTTTTTGCCAGAACTTTCATACGATGATCTGGACATCAAAGAGGGGGCGAGCGCGTCTCGCCTTTGGAAGGACGTAACACTGACGGAACCGGATGATCCAGCGCGCGAGAAGGTATATGCTGATCTTGTGGCGTATTGCACGCGCGACACCTGGGCGATGGTCGCAATTCATCGGGAATTGCTGGCGATGTGAGGCGTGCTGCGTAGCAAAAGACGTTTTGCGACTTTGCTCTGCTGGGTATCTGTGTGGTTTGTCGGCGTTAGAGCAGCCGCAATACTCAATCTTGCCACTCCAGCCGATATAAGACGTGGTGACCGCGTAGACCTTTCAGGAGTCTCGGCTCTATTTCAGAAAATGAGAAATCGGTTCGTCCTCCGACCATGGCGCGAGTCGCATCTGACACGAGTATCTCGCCTGCCGCACCAACGGTCGTTATCCGTGACGCTTTGTTGACCACAGTACCGAAGAAATCTCCACGAGATTGAACGACATCACCAGTGTGATCAGCCCCACTTGTGTGGTCCAATTTGATTGTTAGTGCATGACCGGCCTTTGGTCCATTTGAACGATGGTTTCCGGGGCCGGCGGTTTATATCCCAGAGCACTGTGCGGGCGTTTTGTGTTGTAGTGTTTCCTCCATTCTTCGATCAAAATCTGCGCTTCTCTTAGACAGTAGAAGACTTCTCCATTCAGGAACTCATCTCTGAACCGCGCATTGAAACTTTCACAGTAACCGTTCTCCCATGGGCTGCCTGGCTCGATGTATGCGGTCTTTGCTCCAACTGCATTGATCCAGTCTTGCACCGCCACGGCAATGAACTCAGGGCCATTGTCGGAGCGAATGTAGCTTGGCACACCGCGCATGATGAACAGGTCACTCAGCACGTCGATGACATCGCTGGAGTTCAGCTTGCGGTCCACACGGATCGCCAAGCACTCCCGGCTGTACTCATCAATGACGTTGAGCGTGCGGAATGCCTTTCCGTCATCCGTTCGACAATGCACGAAGTCATAGCTCCAGACGTGGTTTCGATGCTCCGGCCGCAGCCGAACACACGATCCATCATTTAACCAGAGCCGCCCCTTCTTTGGTTGTTTCATTGGCACTTTCAGCCCCTCCCGACGCCAAAGCCTTTCGACGCGCTTGTCATTCACCTGCCAGCCCGCATCTCTCAGCAAAGCCGCGATCCGGCGATAACCGTAGCGGCCATACTGGCGGGCCAATTCTATCATGTCCGCCACCAGGCGCTTCTCGTCAGCTCGACCTTTCGGCAGCTTTCGCTGTGTGGATCGGTGCTGTTTCAGGACGCGACACGCCCGGCGTTCTGAGACACGCAGTTTGTGGCGCACATGGTTGATGCAGGCACGGCGACGGGCGGGGCTCAGTAGTTTCCCTTGGCCGCCTCCGTCAGGATCAGTTTGTCCAGGGTAAGATCCGAGACGGCCTTTCGAAGACGCTCATTCTCTTTTTGAAGGCGCTTAAGTTCCTTCAATTGATCCGCACCCATTCCGCCGTACTTCTTCTTCCAGCGATAATAGGTCTGTTCAACAACACCAATCTGCCGGATCGCATCCAGACGGGACATGCCTTGCCCCATCAATATCTCAACCTGCCGCAACTTCGAGACAATCTCTTCCGGCTTCGGTCGCTTGTTCGCCATGTCGTTCCTCCATTTTCTTAACCATAACGGCGGGCCACTTCAGAGGGGAGGATCACCACCGTGAGCCGCTGTTCGAATTTGGTCGCTGTCTGGTGCATTTCGCCGTGGATACCCATGATGTGTCGATGGCCACCAAGCTGGCAGGTAAGAGCACATTCTTCCTGCCGTTCAACAAAGGTGATGGCCACGGCAAGGGCAACCCGATCAACCCAACGGGCCACAAGACCGCATACCTTTGGGAAGAGGTGCTGGAGAAGCGATCCCTCACCAACATCATCGAGCACTTTGCTAAGATGGTGGAAGAAGAGAACAAGGAGACCGGCAAGAAGACCAAGACCCTCTTCTTCCCTCGTTACCACCAGTTGGACGTGGTGCGGCAGGTGCTGAACGATGTGAAATCCAATGGCGTTGGTCAGCGGTATCTGATCCAGCACTCTGCGGGATCGGGTAAGTCGAACTCCATCACCTGGCTCGGGTATCAGTTGATCGAGACCTATAATGCCGATGGCACTGCCAACATCTTCGATAGCGTGATTGTCGTCACAGACCGGCGGGTACTGGACAAGCAGTTGAAGGACAACATCCGGGCGTTCTCAGAGGTGAAGAACGTCGTCGCCCACGCCTACGACTCGGCTGAGTTGAAAAAAGCGCTAGAGAACGGCAAGAAGCTGATCATCACCACGATCCAGAAATTCCCTTGGATTTTAGATGGCATCGCCGATCTCTCCGACCGTAAGTTCGCGGTGATCATCGACGAGGCCCATTCCTCCCAATCCGGGAGTGCCGCTGACAAGATGAACGAAGCAATCAGCGGTGGTGGTGACGAGGAAGAGCCAGAAGACCTGCAAGACAAAATCCTGGTGGCCATGGCCCGCCGGAAGATGGGCAACAATGCCTCGTTTTTTGCCTTCACGGCTACACCTAAGAACACCACCCTGGAACGATTTGGTCGGCAGAACGCCGAGGGAAAGTTCGTACCGTTCCATCTGTATTCGATGAAGCAGGCAATTGAGGAACAGTTCATCCTCGATGTGCTGAAGAACTACACAACCTACAAGAGCTACTATGAGCTTCAGAAATCCATCGAGGACAACCCGGAGTTCAACACCAAGAAAGCCCAAGGGAAGCTGCGGGCCTATGTCGAGGCACATCCTGACACGATCAAGACCAAAGCTGCGATTATGCTCGACCATTTCCGCGACAACGTGGTTCGGCCCAAGAAGCTGAAGGGCAAGGCACGGGCCATGGTGGTCACCCGCAACATCGAGTCTGCCATTCGGTACTTCCTGGCGATCAGAGAGGCCCTGAATGCCGCAGGGAGCCCCTACAAGGCCGTGGTGGCCTTTACCGGCAAGAAGCTGGTGGATGGCGTGGAGCACACTGAGGACAGCCTGAACGGCTTCCCAGGCAACGATATCGCCAAAAAGTTCAAAGACGACGAGTACCGCATCCTTGTCGTGGCCAACAAGTTCCTGACGGGCTTTGATGAGCCGATGCTCACCACCATGTATGTGGACAAGAAATTGCAGGGCGTATTGGCGGTACAGGCCCTGTCACGGCTCAACCGGTCCAACAAAAAGCTGGGTAAGGAAGAGACCTTCATCCTCGATTTCCACAACACGGTTGAGGACATCAAGGATGCGTTCGATCCGTTCTACACCTCAACGGCCTTGAGCCAGCCGACCGACGTGAACGTCCTGCATGATCTGAAGGATCACCTTGATGACACGGGCATCTATGAGTGGGACGAAGTCGTTCAGTTCAATGAATTATTCTTTGAGGGTGTCGAGGCGGATCAGTTATCGCCGATCCTTGATACTGCGGCTGGCCGGTTTGATGAACTTGAAGATGACGAGAAGATCGACATCAAGATCAAGGCCAAACAGTTCGTGAAAATCTACGCCCAGGTGGCCTGCATCATCCCGTTTGAAAATGCGGACTGGGAGATGTTGCACTGGTTCCTGAAGTTCCTCATCCCTGAAATGAAGGTCAAAGACAAAGATCAGGATGAAATTGATGGTCTCATGGAGAGTGTCGATCTAACTACCTACGGTCTGGAACGGGTGAAGATTGGTCATACTATCGGCCTGGATGACTCTGGCAGTGAGATTGTTCCGCCAAATCCAAATCCCCGAGGTGGTCACGATGACCCAGAAAAAGACCCTTTAGACATGATCGTAGCCGCCTTCAACGAACGCTATTTCAATGGTTGGGATGCGACACCGGAGGAGCAAAGAATCAAGCTGATCAACATCCTCAACCACGCAATGAGCGACCCTGCATTTCAGAACAAGGTTGTATCCAACCCTGACGAACAAAACCGACGCATCGCCAGTGAAGCACTATTTGAAAAAGCAATGCGCAACGAACGTCGGCGAGAAATCGACCTTTACAAGAAGTACGCCTCAGATGACGATTTCAAATCAGGTCTTCACGAAGCTCTCATGCGCATGATGGAACAGGTTCTAAAGTCAGGAGACCACAGACCTGTAGGATAAACCTAGTGGTCTGTTGCGCTCACCAATGCGCAAAGCCCACCGGAAGCACACACCTGCAACTCTATCCTTGCTTTAAGTTTAGAACTCAAGGCTCACCCAATAGAAGAAATGGCGTCGGCATTATGCACTTCTGAGTTGAAATCGCGCAAACTAATGCGCAAATCATGCAAACTTATGGGGTTCGTGCAGGTTTGTGCGCGTCCCTACAAAAATTCAGAAGTCCAGATTTTCGACGCTCAGAGCATTTTTCTGTATGAATTCACGGCGCGGTTCCACGACATCACCCATCAATTTAGTAAACAGGTCATCAGCTTCGAGCATATCATTCACCCGCACCTGCAACAGCGTCCGTGCATCCGGGTCCAACGTGGTTTCCCACAGCTGATCTGGGTTCATCTCGCCCAGTCCCTTATAGCGCTGCAGGGACAGGCCCTTTTCACCCTCTTCCAGAATGGCACGCAACAGATCCAGCGGACCGTGGATGGCCTGCGACCGGTCGCGGCGGATCAGGGTTGCGGATGTGTTATAGATCTCCTGCAGGCTTTGGGTAAAGCTGCCGGTCTTGCGCGCTTCGCCCGAGCGCAGCATCGGGCCGTCCAGCGTACGCACCTCTTCAACGCCGCGCAGAATACGAGCCAGGCGGATGCCGTGATCCTGCGTGATCCGACCCTGCCAGCCACGTTCGTATTCCAATGCGATCAGGTCAAGACGGGCTGCGACCTTGTCGGCCACGCCTTGCAGATCGGCATCAACCGCACCGGGGACAAAGGCACCGGCCACGGCGGCCTGTTCCAAAATGTGGCGCGGATAGTGCGTCGGGAATGCATCCAGAACGCGTTTCAGCTGGCGCGCTTCGTCAACCACGCGCGCCAAGTCCTGGCCGGACAATTCCTCGCCCGAACCCAGTTTCAGCACCGCACCCTCGACGCCCTGATTGATCAGGTAGTCATCCAATGCCGCCTGATCTTTCAGATACACCTCGGACTTACCGCGCGCGACCTTATAAAGCGGCGGCTGCGCGATATACAGGTATCCGCCCTCGATCAGCTCTGGCATCTGCCGGAAGAAGAAGGTCAACAACAGCGTCCGGATATGTGCACCATCCACATCCGCATCCGTCATGATAACGATCTTGTGGTAGCGCAGCTTTTCGATATTGAACTCATCGCGGCCAATGCCCGTGCCCAGCGCCATTACCAGATTGCCGATTTCCTGGCTCGACAGCATCCGGTCGAACCGTGCACGCTCCACGTTCAGGATTTTCCCACGCAGCGGCAACACGGCCTGTGTCAAACGATCCCGCCCCGTCTGAGCCGAGCCACCAGCCGAGTCCCCCTCGACCAGGAAAACTTCGGTCTTTGACGGGTCCTTCTCGGAACAATCCTTCAGCTTGCCAGCCAGATAGTTCACATCCATCGCCGTTTTGCGGCGGGTCAGTTCACGGGCTTTTCGTGCGGCTTCACGGGCCAGAGCAGCCTCGATGATTTTGCCCACGATGATTTTGGCTTCATTTGGGTTTTCCTCAAACCATTCAGCCAGCTTCTCGTTCACCATCCCTTCGACCGCCGGGCGGACCTCGGAACTGACCAGCTTGTCTTTGGTCTGTGAGGAAAACTTTGGATCCGGTACTTTGACCGACAACACGCAGGTCAGGCCCTCGCGCGCGTCATCGCCCGTAAAGCTGACCTTTTCCCTTTTCGCAATGCCGCTAGATTGGGCATAGTTGTTGATCGTGCGGGTCAGCGCACCCCGGAAACCCGCAATATGAGTACCGCCATCGCGCTGAGGGATGTTGTTGGTAAAGGGAAGAACTGACTCGTGATAGCTGTCATTCCACCACATCGCGATTTCGACACCGATATCGTCCCGCTCACCCTTGATATAGATCGGCTCGGGCATGGCAGACGACTTTGATCGATCGAGGTATTTGACGAATTCCTTCACGCCGCCCTCATAAAACAGCTCAGTTTCCAGCCGTTCTGCGGGGCGTTCGTCGACCAGGATGATCCGCACACCCGAATTCAGGAAGGCAAGCTCGCGCAGGCGCTTTTCCAGCGTCTCGAACGAGTATTCGAGGTTCGAGAACGTATCGGTCGAGGCCAGAAAGCGCACCTCGGTCCCCGTACGGTCGCCACATTCGCCGACCACTTTCAGATGCTCGACGGTTTCGCCCCCTTCGAACCGGGCGACATGTTCTTTTCCGTTGCGCCAGACGCGCAGTTCCAACCAGTTGGACAGCGCATTCACAACCGAAACGCCCACGCCGTGCAGACCACCAGACACTTTGTACGAGTTGCTGTCGAACTTACCGCCCGCATGCAGCTGGGTCATGATGACCTCGGCGGCGGACACGCCTTCTTCGTGATGGATATCCACCGGAATTCCACGACCGTTGTCGCTGACTGAGACGCTGGAATCGGCGTGAATTTTCACTGTCACATGGTCGGCATGACCGGCCAGAGCTTCGTCAATTCCGTTGTCGACAACCTCATACACCATATGGTGCAGACCCGAGCCATCATCGGTGTCGCCGATATACATGCCTGGGCGCTTTCGAACTGCCTCTAAGCCTTTGAGAACCTTGATTGAATCCGCGCCGTATTCTTGCGGTGCCTGTGCGTCTTCGGACATGCCGTTAGTACCTATATTATTTTGGTAACTTATACGTTCTCTGGTGGGGAATGTCACGCGATCCCCCAATATTTTGTGCCAGAGTTTGGATTTTCAGCCGATCAAAGCTGATCGAGGTCTGCGGCGATATCTGCGGCGATTTCCTTGGCGTCGACGTCTCTGCGTTCAGCGGACAATCGCAGGCCCAATAGGTCGGATTGATAGCGCGCAGCAAGCCGCTCTGGATCGTGGTCAGGACCGATCTCTCGGGCCTGTTGCGCCTGTCTAAACAGCGTTGCAAAACATTGCTTCATCTCAGCCATATGCCGGCTGGCTTTCTGCGCTAGCTGGTGATCCCTTGCCTGCAATTCGGCAAAGGTCTTGGCGAGCATACAGGCCTGCACCGGCGTTTGGCTGGAATCGATCACAATCTGCGGCTGCGTCTTTAAAGCGGCCAGCGGCCCGATGTCTTCTGCCAGCGCTGTCAGCCGCGCTACTCCGTCCTGCGTGTAGCGTTCCAGCGCCAGCGCATAAAGCGCGTCTTTCGACCCAAAGGCCGCATAGAAGCTGCCCGGTTTCAACTTCAGCTCGCGCTCCAGATCCTTCAACGACGTCCCGGCCCAGCCGTGGCGCCAGAATATGTCGCGGGCCCGGGCGATCAGCGCGTCTCGGTCATAGGTAGGTTTGCGGGGCATCGACATCACCAATTCTTGAACGGTCACTCAAATATATACTTGAGTGATCACTCAAGAAAGACTATTTCCCACTCAGACATCAAAAAATGGAGCATCCACATGGCCGATTTCCCATCCCACGACCTGACCACCGCGCCCGAAGCATCCAAACCTTTGCTGGAAAAATCTCAGGCCGCGTTTGGCCGCCTGCCCGGCCTGCATAAGGTGATGGCCGAAAGCCCGCAGCATCTGGAAGGCTATCAGGTTCTTCACGGTCTCTTCATGCAGACCGATTTCGACAATGACGAAAAAACCGTCGTCTGGCAGACCATCAATGTCGAGAACGAGTGCCACTATTGCGTGCCGGCCCATACCGGCATCGCCAAGATGATGAAGGTATCGGATGACATCACCGAAGCGCTGCGCAACGAAACCGCGCTGCCCAATGCCAAGCTCGAGGCGCTGCGGACATTTACGCTGCAGATGATGCAGACCCGTGGCAATCCCACCGAGGCGCAGCTGCAAGCCTTCTTTGACGCTGGCTATTCGCACCGCGCCGTGTTGGACGTGGTGCTGGGCCTGGCGCAGAAAACCATGTCGAACTACGTCAACCACATGGCACAGACCCCAGTTGACGAAGTAATGCGCGGCTTCTTGTGGGAACGTAAGGTCAGCGAACCGGCCTAATCGACGACCGATCCCTCATCGCCTTCGGTGACAACCAGGGTCTGGGCCCGGTCCCCTAATTCCGAAAACAGCTCAGGCCCTGTGCCCGTCATCCAGGCCTGAGCGCCCAGCGCGCAAATCTCATCATAGAGCGCGGCGCGGCGCCCGGCATCCAGATGGGCCGCGACCTCATCCAGCAACACAATCGGCGGTGCCCCGATCATCCCGGCCAAAGCGCGCGCGTTGGACAGGATCAGCGAGACCAGCAGCGCCTTTTGCTCACCGGTCGAGCAATCCTTGGCCGGAACGCCCTTGGCGGCAAAGACGCCGTACAGGTCAGACCGGTGTGGCCCGACCAGTGTGCGCCCCGCCGCCAGATCGCGAAAGCGGCTTTCATTCAGCGCCTCACGCAGATCATCCGCCGTTTCCGGCATGGCGCCTTCGGTTTGAACCAGTTCAAGAACAGCCGATGGAAAACCCGTTTCGGCCTGGTCCTGTGCTGCACGCAGATGATCCAGCGCGGCTACTCGTGCCAAATGAATGCGGTGTCCGGTCTCGGCCATCTGCCCTTCCAGCGCCGCGTACCAATGGGCATCGCGCACCTGCTCTTTCAGCAGCCGGTTTCGTTCGCGCATGGATTTTTCATAAATCAGCGATGCTTCGGCATGGGAGGGATCAAAGCTCAGCGCGATGCGATCCAGAAACCGCCGCCGCCCCTCGGCGCCTTCAATCCACAGCCGGTCCATCGACGGGATCAGCCAGACGACCCGCGCCAGTTTGCCCAGATCGATCTGACTGGCGGATTTGCCATCTATCCGAACCTGCCGCGCTGCGCCGCCTTCGGACCATGTCTCGATCTCGTAGTGCTGTCCCTGCGCTTGCAGCAGACCGGATAGCTTCCAGCCCAGCGCCTCGGGGCGACGCGTCATCTCGGCAGCACTGGCCCGCCGCATGCCACGGCCGGGTGAAAACATCGAAACAGCTTCAAGGATATTGGTCTTACCCGCGCCGTTGGGTCCGTGAATGGCAACCGGGCGGCCATCCAGCGACAGGCGCGCCAGTTTGTGAGAGCGAAAATGCGAGACCGTCAGTTCGGTCAGGGCCAAGGTCATGACCCCTCTCTTTCCTCAGCGATCAGCCCCCAAAGCCGATCAGACACGCATCGGCATGACCACATAGACCGCGCTCAGGTCATTGCCTTCGCGCATCAAGGTCGGATCACCAGCGGAGTTGAACAGGAACACCGCGTTTTCGCGATCCACCTGAGAGGCAATCTCCAGCAGGTATTTTGCGTTGAAACCGATCTCGAGCCGTTCATCTGAATAAGCGACGGCCAGCTCTTCTTCGGCGGCACCGCTGTCCGGGGCATTGACCGAAAGAACCAGTTTATCCGTATCCAGCTGCAGCTTGACCGCGCGCGAACGTTCAGACGAGACCGTCGCAACCCGGTCGACGGCCTGCGCAAACTCAGCCGCATCCACTTCCAGTTGCCGTGTGTTGCCCTGCGGGATGACCCGTGTGTAGTCGGGGAATGTGCCGTCGATCACCTTCGAGGTCAGCGTGATATCCGGCGTTGCGAAACGCACCTTGGTTTCGCTGACGGAAACGGCGATATCCATCTCGTCATCGTCCAACAGCTTGCGCATCTCACCCACGGTTTTGCGTGGCACGATCACGCCGGGCATATCCGCAGCCCCATCCGGAAGGTCTGCGTCAATGCGCGCCAGACGGTGACCATCGGTGGCCACACAGCGCAGCACCTTGCCGCCTTCGGAGCCATCTGAAACATGCATATAGACGCCATTCAGATAGTACCGCGTCTCTTCGGTTGAGATGGCGAATTTCGATTTGTCGAACAAACGGCGCAGCAATGCTGCCGAAGCCGTAAAGTTCGACTGGTATTCCGATGAGGCCATAACCGGGAAATCTTCTTTCGGCAGAGTCGCCAGAGAGAAGTTCGATCGCCCGGCTTCAACCGTCAGGCGACCCGCCGCACTGTCGGCGGTCAGGGTGACCAACGCGCCATCGGGCAGTTTGCGCACAATCTCGTGCAGGGTTGTGGCGGCAACCGTGGTGGCGCCGGCCTTTTCCACCTGCGCAGGGGCCTTGTCGACCACTTCGATATCCAGATCGGTGGCGCGGAACATGGCCTGATCGCCTTCGGCCTCGATCAGAACATTAGCAAGTATAGGGATCGTGTTGCGTCGTTCGACGACGGATTGGGCCTGGGAAACGGCCTTGAGAAGGGTGCCGCGTTCGATGCTGATCTTCATACCCTTAATTCCTCTGACTTGCGTGCCGAAAATGGGCGGGACTGGCACGTTAGCGCCTCCGCCCTGAGGCACAAGGATTTTTTATGGATTTCTGAGTCGGTTTGCCCGCAGGGTCAAGAGGCGCGTGACCCTGCGGTCACAGTTCATAGCCAACCGTGGACTATTGCGCACAAAAAAACGCCCCGGCCATCAGGATCCGGGGCGCCTGTTTAATGCCTAGAAGATACTCAGGCTTCCAGCGCGCGACGCAGCATTTCCACGTCTTCGGCGATTTGGCCATCGGTTGTCTTCAGTTCTTCGATGCGTTTGACGCCATGCATGACCGTGGTGTGATCGCGTCCGCCAAACCGCCGGCCAATCTCGGGCAAAGAGCGGCTGGTCAGCTGTTTGCACAGATACATCGCCACCTGACGCGGGCGCGCATAGGAGCGCAACCGCTTGGGGCCTATAATGTCGCTAAGGCGGATATTGTAATATTCTGACACTTTGCGCTGAATCTCTTCGACGGTAATCTTGCGTTCTGACGCGCGCAGCACGTCCGCCAGGCAATCCTGCGTCAGCTCCATGTCGATCTCGCGCCCGACAAGCGAGGCAAAGGCAAACAGCCGGGTCAAGGCCCCTTCCAAAACACGCACATTGGTCGAGATGCGATGGGCCAGGAATTCCAGCACCCCATCTACGATAGTCACGTCAGGATAGGTGCGGCTGTATTGCTGAACCTTGGTTTGCAAGATGCCCAGACGCAGTTCGTAATCAGTGGGATGCAGATCGACGACCAGACCACATTGCAGGCGTGATTTCACACGGTCCTCCAGGTCCTTGATCTCGCCCGGGGCGCGGTCGGCTGAGATGATGATCTGTTTGTTCTGGTCTACCAGCGCGTTGAACGTGTGAAAGAACTCTTCCTGAGTCGAATCCTTTCCAGCGATAAACTGGACGTCATCAACCATCAGCACATCGACCGAACGGAACAGGTGTTTGAAGTCCATCATCCGGCGTTCCCGCAGCGCCTGCACAAAGCGGTACATGAACTGTTCCGCCGACAGGTACAGAACATTCAATTCGGGATGTTTAGTCTTTAGTTCCCAGGCGATGGCATGCATCAGGTGGGTTTTACCCAAGCCGACACCGCCATACAGAACCAGCGGGTTAAAAGTCACGGGGCCACCTTCGGACACACGACGCGCGGCGGCATGGGCCAGCTCGTTGGGCTTGCCGACCACAAAGCTGTCAAACGTGAAACGAGAATCCAACGGCGCCGCCTGCAGGGATTCCAACGCATCATTCGCGGTCGCGGATAAAGTCTGCGTTTGCGCCTCCTGAACGCGGGCAGGCGCAGTTGCCACGTCGTTCGAAGGACGTACCGGAGAGTTCGCTGCCACTCGGAACGCAAGGCGCTGTACAGATTCTCCGGCGGTGTTCATCTCATACAGGATAAGATCCGCAAAATTCTGGCTCACATAATTGCCCATAAAGTTCGTCGGAACCGAGAACACCGCTACACCGTCCTGCAGCTCTTGGAATTCAAGAGGCTCGATCCAGGTGGTATAGTTGTTCTTTCCGATCGCCTTGAGCAGTTTGTTACGCAGTAGTCCCCATTTCTCTTGTGTCATTAAGCGCCTCACGCATCCCATTCTTTATTGGCCTGTCGGCCTTATTACTAAGCCCCGGTCGCCCGGATCACGATGTCACTCGCAAAAGGATACCCTGTGCCAAACCGCAGAAGTTTGGCGGGTTTGTCCCTGAAAGCCAGCACA
Organism: Ruegeria sp. YTSA108; assembly: GCF_059610185.1. Taxonomy (NCBI): domain Bacteria; kingdom Pseudomonadati; phylum Pseudomonadota; class Alphaproteobacteria; order Rhodobacterales; family Roseobacteraceae; genus Ruegeria; species Ruegeria sp. YTSA108. Next base: position 25,458 of record NZ_JBXWND010000011.1, read on the forward strand.
ATCCAAACTCGTGACATCCAGCACCTGAATATCCCGAAAAGCGGCCTGCGCTTCGCAATCTTATCTTTAGACAGGGCTCGGATCCTCGGTTACCCCAAGACCCTCAGCAGATCAGCAAACCGGTTTATCCGGATGCCAACATTCGTTCCTCGACCGCTCTGATGCCCGTCAGTACAATCGCAGGAACAGCCTGTCCCCCCAAGCGAGTGAATCGCTGTATCAGTGGTAACAAGAGGCCGACGTCTGCGGCAACGAAACTCTGATATTGACTCGGGTCTTTGTGCGAAAGAATCTCTCGGCAACGTGAAGACGCGGTATTCTGGCAACAGCAAAAGGGCGCCGCGATATGCGACGCCCTTCGGAATAGTTCAGCCATGCTTACGTGACCCTAGGTCACATAAAGACTCAGCCCAGCGCTTTGACGCGGGCCGACAGACGGGACATTTTGCGGGAGGCTGTGTTCTTGTGGAAGACGCCTTTGGTGACGCCGCGCATCAGTTCGGGCTGAGCTGCGCGCAGAGCGGCAGTTGCTGCGTCCTTGTCACCGGATGCGATTGCTTCTTCTACTTTGCGCAGATAGGTGCGGATACGCGAACGACGCGCTTTGTTAACGGCGAAACGCTTTTCGTTCTGACGAGCGCGTTTTTTTGCCTGGGGCGAATTTGCCATGTGTCTCTGACCTTTGTTCGGTACGGTTATGTAGAATGCGCGCCGCGGATATCCGCACCGGATCAGAATCACGAGTGTGAGTCGGGCCAAGCGGGCCGCACGCGCATGTATAGCGGCGGTGCATAGACAAGTTTTGAGGCTTTGCCAAGCCGATTCTGTACTGCTGAACCGCGGGCAAGAAAAAGGCGGGCTCAGCCCGCCTGTTCGATACATATTTCGTGGCCGGTTTACTTGTCCCGGAACTGAGCCGAGCGTTTTTCCAGAAAGGCTGCCATGCCTTCTTTCTGGTCCTCGGTGGCGAACATCGAATGGAACACCCGGCGCTCGAACAACATACCTTCGCTCAACGGCACTTCATAGCTGCGGTTGACCGCCTCTTTTGCCGCCATGGTCGACAGTTGCGATTTCTCGGCAATTTTCTGGGCCACGCCAATGGCTTCTTCGATCAACTTCTTGGCCGGTACAATCCGGCTGACAAGACCAGAACGTTCAGCCTCTTCCGCGTCCATGAAGCGACCGGTCAGATTCATGTCCATCGATTTTGACTTGCCGACGAACCGGGTCAGACGTTGGCTGCCGCCCAGCCCAGCAATAACGCCCAGATTGATTTCAGGCTGGCCAAATTTGGCAGTATCGGCGGCAATGATGAAATCGCACAGCATCGCCAATTCACAGCCACCGCCCAGCGCATAACCCGCAACTGCTGCAATGATAGGTTTGCGGATGGCCGAGATACGATCGTTGGCCTCGGCAAACAGGTTGACAGTGAAGACGTCAACAAAGCTCATCTCGGACATTTCCTTGATGTCCGCACCTGCGGCAAAGGCCTTGTCCGAGCCTGTGATGACGACGCAGCGTACCTTGTCGTTTCCATCCGCCTCTTCCAACGCGGTGCACAATTCACCCAGCAACTGAGTGTTCAGCGCATTCATCGCATCGGGGCGGTTGAGTTTGATGAGGGCGACGTGGTCTTCGATTTCGACGATGATCGTCTCAAAAGCCATGAGTTAGAGCTTCCGGTTGTTCCGTTCAGGTACGATTCCTTACCACGCGAAAAACTTGGATCAAGCTATCTTTGGCATTGCACACAATAGAAGGATGAGCGACCGGACTGGGTGATTCTCTTGATTTCTGCCCCGCAACCCCCTGTCCGGCAGGGCGCACCCTCGCGCCCGTAGACATCAAAGCTGTGCTGAAAATATCCAAGTTCTCCATCGGCTTGCCGGAAATCCCGCAGCGACGATCCACCTGCCTCGATCGCCTCCTGCAGCACTTGACGGATGATCGGAACCAACGCGGCAATGCGGGTAGAAGAAATCTGTCCCGCTTTGCGACGTGGCGACACTCGACCCCGATACAGCGCTTCGCAGACGTAGATATTGCCCAGTCCTGCAACGATTCCCTGATCCAACAGCGCTGATTTGACCGGTGTGTTCTTGCCTTTGAACGCTTCGATCAGATGCTGTTCATGAAAATCATTGCCCAAAGGCTCCGGTCCCAGGACCGATAACAGCTTATGATGCTCGGCGGTTGCCGTAGGTAGCAGGTCCATCGCACCAAACCGACGTGGGTCATTGAAGGTGATCCGAGCACCATTGGCCATGTGGAACACTACATGGTCATGTTTCTCGGGCATGGGATGGGTATGCGCAAATTGGCCCAGCGGATCACCCGAGACCGTTATCCGCCCGGACATGCCCAGATGAATCAGTAACGTTTCGCCACTGCTAAGATCAGCTAGAATGTACTTGGACCGCCGCCGCAACCGATCGACCCGCTGGCCGGTCAGCCGTTCGGCCATCCGGTCAGGAAACGGCCAGCGCAAATCGGGGCGATTTACATCCGCCTGTTCGATCACGATACCTTCCATCGCCGGGGACAGGCCGCGTCTTACTGTCTCGACCTCGGGCAATTCGGGCATTTCCTGGCTCCTATTCCAAAGGGCCGCATTGTGCCCGGTTCTTATCGCCCTATAACAGAGGCGAAATTCGACAAACGGCAAGGCAAATGTCCGACAACAGCGACAAGACCACTCATTTCGGGTTCGAAACCGTGCGCGAGGCCGACAAGGCCGGGCGCGTGCAGGGCGTGTTCAACTCGGTCGCCTCAAAATACGATGTGATGAACGATGTCATGTCGATGGGCATTCACCGGATCTGGAAAGACGCAATGATGGACTGGTTGGCCCCGCGCCCAGGTCAGCGCCTGCTGGATGTGGCGGGCGGTACCGGCGATATCTCGTTCCGGTTCCTGAAACGCGCAGGCCGTGGCCATGCCACCGTTTTGGACCTGACCGAGCCGATGCTGATCGAAGGCCGACAGCGGGCCGAGGCGGATCAGATGTCGGACAGTCTGAATTGGGTGGTGGGCGATGCGATGGCCCTGCCGTTCGAGGATAACACCTTTGACGTCTACACGATCTCCTTCGGCATCCGAAACGTGACCCGTCCGCAAGAGGCATTGAACGAGGCCTACCGCGTTTTGAAACCCGGTGGCCGCTTGATGGTTTTGGAGTTCAGTCAGTTGCCCAATGACGGGCTGCAGAAACTCTATGACCTCTACAGTTTCAATGTCATCCCGCGCATGGGGAAGCTGATCGCCAATGATTATGACAGCTATCAGTATCTGGTCGAATCGATCCGTAATTTCCCGGATCAGGATACTTTCCTGAACATGGTCCGCACCGCCGGGTTCGACAACGCGAAATACCGTAACCTGACCATGGGCATTGCCGCGCTGCATTCCGGCTGGAAAATCTGATGCGCGGCCCTCACAATATCATCCGCTTGATCCGGACCGGCGCGACGCTGGAACGGACAGGTGCCATGAATGTCGTCCTGGACGCGTTCGAAGCACCACGTGCCTTGCGCGTTCTGGCCCACACCCTGGGCAAACCCTTTCAATGGCTGGGTTACAAAGGCGATCCGTCGATGCCCCCAGCCACCCGTGCCCTCACCGCCCTGGGACCTGCCTATATAAAATTCGGTCAGGTTCTGTCCACGCGGCCCGACGTGGTTGGAGACGAACTGGCAGAACAGCTACGCGTGCTGCAGGACAAACTGCCCCCGTTCTCCAAGGCCGAGGCCATGGCCGAGGTCGAGAAAGAGCTTGGTCAACCCGTCGTCGAGATATTCGATGAGTTCAGCGAGCCGATTGCGGCCGCCTCAATCGCTCAGGTCCACAAGGCCAAGCTGCGCAGCACTGGCGAGGATGTGGCCGTCAAAGTTCTGCGCCCCGGCATCGAACGCGCCTTCCGCAAAGATGTCGACGCATTCTATTTCGCCGCCCGCATCGTGCAACTCTTCGCCCCCAGCGCGCGCCGCCTGCGCCCGATGGAAGTGATCGAACATTTCGACGGCGTTGTCCGGGGTGAGCTGGACCTGCGTCTGGAAAGCTCAGCCGCCTCGGAATATGCCGCTAACACCAAGGACGATGCCGGATTCTGGTTGCCCCCCGTGGTCTGGTCCCTGTCGGCGCGTCGGGTAATGACTCTCAGCTGGGCAGATGGCATCCCGCTGGGCGACAATGGCGCACTGGATGCAGCCGGTCATGACCGCCGCGATCTGGCCGAACGCGTGCTGCGCCTGTTCCTGCTGCATGCTCTGCGCGACGGCTATTTCCACGCTGACATGCACCAGGGTAACCTGAAGGTCGCGGCAAATAGCGATATCATTGCCTATGACTATGGCATCATGGGCCATATCGACGAATACACGCGCCGGGTCTATGCCGAGATTCTCTTTGGCTTTATCCGCCGCGACTACAAACGCGTGGCCGAGGTTCATTTCGAGGCCGGATATGTCCCCGCCAACCAGGATGTCGACGAATTTGCCCGTGCCCTGCGCGCGGTTGGAGAGCCGATCTTTGGTATGAACGCCACCCATATCTCAATGGGACGGTTGCTCAGCTATCTGTTCGAAGTCACTGAACGCTTCGGCATGGAAACCCGTACCGAGCTGATCCTGCTTCAGCGTACAATGGTTGTGGTCGAAGGCGTCGCGCGCTCACTCGACCCGCAAATGAACATCTGGGAAGTCGCCCGGCCCGTGGTCGAAGACTATATCAAACAATCCATCGGCCCCCGCGCCGCACTTCGCGATCTTGGCAAAACAGCAATGGTTCTGGCCCGGTTTGGTCCGCGGCTTCCAGCACTGGTAGAAAACGCATTGATTTCCCAAACCCAAAAGGATGAGCCGACCCGGTCGCGCCTATGGTCCGTTGCCTTGCCCGCCACCATTGGTGCCGCTACCGGCGCGGCCGTCGTCCTATTGCTGACAAGCTTCAGCTAAACCCAATCCCGCCCGCTTCATCCGACCAAAAATACCTTCGGGGGAATTGCGCCACAGGCGCGATGGGGGCCAGACAGCCCCCCTGCTTGGTTCGGTTTCAGAGCAGCTCAAAGGCAATGGCAATGCCCTGACCGCCACCGATGCACATGGTGACCAAACCCTTGGACCCGCCCGTGCGCTCCAGCTCATACAGGGCTTTCAGCGTTATAATCGCACCGGTTGCACCCACCGGATGGCCCAGCGCAATCGCCCCGCCATTCGGGTTTACCTTGGCGGCATCCAAGCCCAGCTCTTTGTTCACGGCCAACGCTTGCGCGGCAAAGGCTTCGTTGCTTTCGATCACATCGAAATCACCCAGCGTCAGGCCCGTCCGCGCCATCAGGTTTTGCACCGCAGGAACCGGACCAATGCCCATCACCTCGGGGCGTACGCCTGCGTGGCCATAGCCCAGAATGCGTGCCTTGGGTTTCAAGCCGGCCTTCTCGGCCGCCTCCGCCGTGGCCAGTACCATCGCCGCCGCACCATCGTTGATGCCCGACGCGTTGCCTGCCGTCACCCGGCCATCCTTGCGGAAGGCAGGACGCAGCCCGGCCAGCGCCTCGGCGGATGTCTGTTTGGGATGCTCGTCGACCATGAAATCGACCATGTCGCGCTTGACCTTGACCTGAACCGGCGTGATCTGGCTTTGGAAATACCCCGCCTCCAGCGCAGCCGCCGCACGGGTTTGGCTGGCCATCGCGAATTCATCCATCTGCTCACGGGTGATCTGGTGCTCATCAGCAACGTTTTCGGCCGTAATACCCATATGGCCAGTGCCAAACGGGCAGTTCAACGCGCCCAGCATCATATCCATTGAGGTGACATCGCCCATCTTCGCGCCCCAGCGCGCCTGTGGCACGATATACGGACTCCGCGACATGCTTTCGGCGCCACCAGCTACAGCGAATTCGGCGTCGCCCAGCATCAGGGACTGTACCGCCGACACAATCGCCTGCGCACCGGACCCGCACAGACGGTTTACGTTCATCGCGGGCGTTTCAACGGGGATACCGGCCTGCTTGGCCGCGGCGCGTGACAGGTACATGTCGCGTGGTTCGGTATTAATGACATGACCGAACACCACATTGCCGATTTGCTCGGGCGCAACTCCAGATCGCTCCATCGCCGCTTCAGTCACAACGGTCGCCAGATCAATCGGCGCAGTTGAAGCCAAGGCGCCACCAAATGTGCCAATCGCGGTGCGCGCACCATCAAGAATGACGATATCTTTCATGTCTCTTCTCCTCGTGGATTTGCGGGCACTATGCATACAGCCATTGGAACTGTCCTATAGGACGTACCGTCACAAGCAGAATTGACATGAGGCCACCAAACGCGCATGAGATTCCGTCATGACGGAAAATTCAGACGATATCCTGACGCGCCTGCCCGCCCGCCTGAAAGAGGCCCGCCGCGCCAAAGGCCTGTCGCTGGAAGCTGTGGCCAATCTCAGCGGCGTGTCCCGATCCATGGTCAGCCAGATCGAACGCGGTGAAAGCAGCCCGACGATCTCGACCCTGTGGAACCTGACCCGCGCCCTGCAGGTGGATTTCGCTGGCCTGCTGGAAGAGGCCAATAACGCCGATCAGATTGAAACCCTGCGCAGCGACGAAGTGCCCAGCATCGACAATATGGGCCAGAATTGCCGCATCCGTATCCTCTCCCCGCCCGAAGAGGCCGGTGGCCACGAGGTCTACGATATCCGCTTTGACAGTGATGGCGCGCTGAACAGCCAACCACACGCCCGAGGCGCGCATGAACAGTTGACGGTACTTGAAGGTGCGGTGCGCGTCACCTCGGGCAGTGCCGTCAGCGAACTGAACCAGGGCGACACCGCGCGATACGCGGCCGACGTTCTGCACTCAATTACTGCCAAGAAGCCAGCAAGGGTGTTCCTGATCGTCAAAAACGCCTGACACCGGCGCATTTCCGCCTTTACGGAAATTTTTCCTTCATACTGTAATTCCCCTATTTGGGAATTTCATCCGTTATGTTAGACATGCGACTCAGTTGAACGGAGATCGCCATGTCAGATGCATTCCTGTCCCATGTCACCGACACCCTCGTGCAGATCGAAGCGGAGGGTCTGTACAAGCGTGAACGAATGATCACCTCGCCCCAGGGCGGCGAGATTACTGTGGGCGACAGGCAGGTCATCAATCTGTGCGCCAACAATTATCTGGGTCTGGCCGATCATCCGGCACTGATCGCCGCCGCCAAAGACGCGATGGAACCCAAAGGGTTCGGCATGGCCTCGGTCCGGTTTATTTGTGGCACACAGGACATTCACCGTGAGCTGGAACAGAAGCTGGCACAATTCCTGAATAAGGACGATGCGATCCTGTTTGCAGCCTGTTTTGATGCCAATGGAGGGCTGTTTGAGCCTTTGTTAGGGCCTGAAGATGCCATAATCTCGGACGGTCTGAACCATGCCTCAATCATCGACGGGGTACGGTTGTGCAAGGCCAAACGTTATCGTTATCTGAACAACGACATGAACGATCTGGAGGCCTGGCTGAAGCAGGCACGCGAGGACGGCGCGCGTCACATCATGATCGCGACAGACGGTGTGTTTTCGATGGATGGCTATCTGGCTAACTTGCCGAAAATCCGCGAACTGGCGGACAAATATGACGCCATTGTCATGGTCGATGACTGCCATGCCACCGGATTCATGGGTCCGAACGGGGCCGGTACACCGGATCATTTCGGTGTCGCTGTGGATATTCTGACGGGAACCTTGGGCAAGGCACTTGGGGGGGCAATCGGCGGTTATATCGCCGGGCCGCAGCCGGTGATCGACCTGCTGCGGCAGCGGGCGCGGCCCTATCTGTTCTCAAATTCGCTGCCGCCTTCAATCGTTGCTGCCGGGATCGAAGCCATCCGTCTGGTCGAAGAGGGCGACATGCTGCGCGCGCAACTGTTCAGCAACGCCAAATATTGGCGCGCGGGGTTGGAAAAGTTGGGTTTTGACCTTCTACCCGGCGAACACCCGATCATCCCGGTTATGCTGGGCGAAGCACAACTGGCGCAGGACGTGGCCGCAAAGCTGTTTGACGAAGGCGTTTATGTTTCGGGCTTTTTCTTCCCCGTCGTCCCGCGCGGTAAGGCACGGATCAGAACGCAGATGAATGCGGCGCTGACAAAGGATGAGCTGGACCGTGCGCTGGCCGCCTTTAGCAAGGTCGGCAAAGAGCTGGGGATCATCTGATGCGACCCAATACGATGAAAGCGCTGGAAAAATCCAAGCCCGAGGAGGGCTTGTGGATGGTGCAGGCCCCGGTCCCCGAAATCGACCCTGATGAAGTGCTGATCCGCATCAACAAGACCGGCATCTGCGGCACCGATATCCACATCTGGAACTGGGACGACTGGGCCGCCGCCACGGTGCCCACCCCGATGATCACCGGCCATGAATTTGCCGGTGAAATCGTTGAGATCGGGCGCAACGTGACCGGGCTTGAGATCGGCCAGCGCTGCTCCGGCGAGGGGCACCTGATCACAACCGACAGCCGCCAAAGCCGCGCTGGCAAGTTCCATCTGGATCCCGGCACGCGCGGAATCGGCGTCAACGAACAGGGTGCCTTTGCGCAATACCTGAAACTGCCTGCCTTCAACGTGGTGCCCCTGCCCGATGACATTCCCGACGAAATCGGAGCCATTCTCGACCCGTTGGGGAATGCTGTGCACACTGCACTCAGCTTTGATCTGCTGGGTGAGGATGTGCTGATCACCGGTGCAGGCCCCATCGGCATCATGGCCGCCGCCGTGGCCCGCCATGCAGGCGCGCGGCATGTGGTGATCACCGATATCAATCCGGACCGCTTGACGCTGGCTGCGCATGTTGTGCCAACATTGCGCCCTGTCGATGTGACCAAGGAAGATTTGCAGGACGTGATCGCCGAACTGGGCATGCAGCAGGGTTTTGACGTCGGGCTAGAGATGTCAGGTTCACAAATTGCACTGGACCAGATGGTCGAGGCACTGGTGATGGGCGGCAAGATCGCTCTGCTGGGCATCCCACCTGGAAAATCCCCCGTGGACTGGTCCCGCATCGTATTCAAGGCCATCACCATCAAAGGTGTCTATGGGCGCGAGATGTTCGAGACCTGGTATAAGATGATTGCCATGTTACAGAACGGTTTGGATGTCAGCCGAGTGATCACGCACCGTTTCAAGGTTGATGAATTTGCCAAGGGCTTTGGCGAGATGAAATCAGGTCGATCCGGCAAGGTTGTTCTGGATTGGACCTAACCCTCTGGCGTTAAACGGCTTCACCCCCTAAACAGGAGGGAACTCAGGTGTTTGGAGGCGCAGATGAGCGACAAGGACAACCGGTATCTTGAACGCGGGATCGAGGACACTCTGGTCACGGATTTCGCCGAAACCCACCGCAAGAGCTATGGCGACTTCCTGCAGCTCAAAACCCTACTGAATCTGCAAAAGACGTTTCAGGATCCCGCGCAACCAGATGAGATGCTGTTCATCATCATCCATCAGGTCAGCGAGCTGTGGCTGAAGCTGATGCATCACCAGCTGGTCGAAGTGCGCCGCTTTCTGCAAGAGGACGAATTTGGCCCGGCAATGAAGAATCTCGACCGGGTCAAAGCAATCCAGCGGCAGTTGATTTCCGCGTGGGAAACGCTTCTGACCATGACCCCCGCCGATTACATGACCTTTCGGCAAGCACTTGGCAGCTCCTCGGGATTTCAAAGCTATGGCTATCGTCAGATTGAATTCATTCTGGGCAACAAGGATGCCTCGACCCTGAAGGTTCACCAGCATGATCCCGAAGTCATGGAATTATTGGATGCCGCACTGACCAAGCCTTCGCTTTACGACGAAGTGCTGCACATGCTGGCCCGGCAAGGGTTTGACGTGCCTGATGACCTGCTGAACCGTGACTTTGCACAGCCCTATTCCGGCGACCCGCGCGTGGTGAAAATCTGGGCTCAGGTGTTTCACAATACCGATCAGTATTGGGACCTCTATGCGCTGGCCGAAAAGCTGATGGACGTGGAATCCCTGTTCCAGCGCTGGCGGTTTGACCATGTCACCGCGGTCGAGCGAGTTATTGGCAACCAGCCAGGTACAGGCGGGTCTAGCGGTGTGTCGTTCCTGCGCAAAGCGCTGGACTTGCGGTTCTTTCACGATCTCTACGATGTGCGCACCGAATTGATGTATAGCGGGCAGGAGTAGGCGATGCTGTATCGTGGTTTCACTCAGACTGAGCTGGAGCAGGAGTATTCTCCCAGTTCGATGGTTGGCGGCGATCTGACACCCTATCTTGAAAGCTACGCCGCGCTGAGTGCGCAGAACCGCGCCCGGATGGAATGCCGGGAAAACCTGCCCTTCGGCGAAACATCTGAACAGGTGCTCGACTTCTTTCCTGCGTCGACGGCCAACGCTCCGCTGCATGTCTTTATCCACGGAGGTTACTGGCAGGCGCTCAGTCAGCGTGAGTCGGCGATGATGGCCCCTACACTGGTGGAAAACGGGCAAGCCTTTGCAACGCTGAACTATACGCTCGCACCTGAGGCCCGACTGGATCAGATGATCAAAGAGTGCCGCGATGCCCTGCTTTGGCTGGGATCACAGGCGACGGCCCTTGGGTTCGATCCGGCGCAGATCACCTTGTCGGGGCACAGCGCCGGGGCACATCTGGCGGCCATGGTGATGGCGACTTCAGCCGATGCGCTAGCCCGCGCCGGCTTGCGGGTACGAGAGGTGATTCTGATTAGCGGCGTCTATGATCTTGAACCGATCAGCCTGACGCCGGTGAATGACCCGCTGCAACTTACCCCGGTCGAGATACACGATCTCTCACCCATCCTGCACCTGCCCGCCCCCGGTCCGCGTTACCATGTAACCGTCGCCGAGCGCGACACACCCGAATTCATTCGTCAAAGCCGGGACTATGCGGAATTGCTGCGTAAAGGCGGGCATTCTGTCAGTTTTGATCTGCAGAAAGGGATGCAGCATTTCGACATCATCATGCACGCAAGCAGGTTCCTGCCGGCTCCTCGGTAGTCATAGGCGTTGGGCGAAAGAATATTCTGACCTTTGCGTCATGCACTGAGCCAGTCGCCATATCCCTGCATTTGTGGCGGTACCGCAAGTGTCCGGTTTGAGCCCAGAGTGACAGATGCTGCGCTAGCTAGGAATGGCAGCGGTGCGCTAATGTCGACTCTGCAAAGTTGAACGAACGGAGTACACGGAACTTTTATCGCGCTCTCATCCGTTCTGGTGCAGAATTCTCCAAACCGGTCGATGATCGAATTCGCAGATGGTGAAAAAAATCACGCTTTGACTGTCATCTGAAGCATTAGTCACTGGCTCAAAAGAGCCGAAAGCTGCTTCGCTCCCTTCTGAAGTATGCCCAGAAACGACATCAGACTGTTGACGTCATGACGTTGTGTCGGCGCGTGAACCGAAAGCGTGCCTACCAATCGGCCTTGTCCATCCTGAACGGGTACTGCTAGGGCAGTCATTCCGGTCATGAATTCCTCGTCATCGGTGGAATAACTATTCTCAGAGATACGTCGGATCTCAGATCGCAATGCCTTGGGATCGGTCAGCGAGCGTTCGGTTTGTGGTTGTAGATGTCCTGCCGAAAGAAACCCATCCAGCTTTCTTTGCCGTAGTGTGGACAGGTACATCTTGCCGCTGGCCGTGCAATGGAAGGGCACCTGTGTCCCGACCGGCAGTTGAATTCGCAGGGGCCACTTCGTTTCCACCCGGTCGAGATAGATCATGCCCTCGCGGTCTGGAATGGCGAGATTACATGTCTCGCCAACAGTTTCAGCCACACTGCGCAAGATCGCCAGTCGCGCAGTGCGCAAATGCTCGGACGACATGGTGTTGACCGATAGCAGTCGCAGCCGGTGTCCCGGGCCATATGATCTGCCATCGAGATCCCGCTGCAGAAACCCTTCGGCTTCTGCGGTTTGCAGCAGACGGTGAATTGTTGGCTTGGCCAGACCTAATGCCTCAATCAGATCCGATGGTTTTACGGAAACGCCACGCCGCGCCACCTCCTCGAGGATCAGCAAGAGGCGGAGGTTGGTTGGTATTTGAGTTTCTTTTTCTTGTGTTTCCGTCTCGGCCATCCTGCAACAGTCTAGCTATTTGGCAGCAGTATCAAGGCCAGATCGGGCACAAGCGACACTAAAATCCAAACAGAAAGAAGCGCCACCAGATAGGGTACCGTATACCGAAGCAACCGGAAATAAGGTACTCCTGTTACTCCTGAAGCCACATAGAGGTTCAGCCCATAAGGTGGTGTGATGAATCCAATGGACGCCCCCACAAGGAAGATCACCGAGAAATGGATTGGATCAATCCCAACCGAGGCCGCGATTGGCGCAAGAATTGGGGCGAGAATTATGGTTACAGGTAGGCTTTCCAGAACCATACCCGAGAAGAAAACAATCACCATCGACGTGAACAGAACCGCATAGTATCCACCCATTGAAGTCACGAAATCCCCGATTGTCTGCTGCGCGCCGAGCAATGACAAGATCTGTTGCATCACCACTGATATCGCGATCAGAGGCGCGAGGATGCCGGTGATCTGGGCCGAGCGGATGACGATCGAGGGGATCTCGGGGATCGTAAAGCCTTCGACCACGAACATTTCGGCGTAACTCTTCTCGGTTGGCGATATGTCGTTTCTGGCCCCCATAATCCGGTTGATCGGATAGCTGACCAAACCAGCGATCACACAGAAGCCAACCGTCACGCCCGCGGCTTCTGTCGGGGAAAACTTGCCTGTGTAGATGCCCCACAGCACCAGCCCAATGGCAAAAAATCCAAGCCAGGCGCCAAATGCCGTTTTCAGTATCCGGTTGAGCTGCAAAGGGATCAGATGGCCCCACCCGTTCATGCGGCAAATGATCCAGCACGCGAATTGCATACCAAAGACCATGAGCGCGCCCGGAAGAATGCCCGCCACGAACAACTCGGAAATAGGAAGGTTCATCAAGAAGCCATAGACGATGAAGATAATGGAAGGCGGGATAATGATCCCTACAGTACCCCCTGCCGCAGCGGTCGCCGCGCTGAACCGTTCGTCATAGCCACCTTTGACCATCTCGGGGTGCAGCATCGAACCAATTGTGGCTGTCGTCGCCGAGTTTGATCCCGAAATCGCCGCGAATAACCCGCAGGCACCAAGCGATGCCATCGCCAACCCACCACGTATCCAGCCCAGACAGGCATAGGCGAAATCGCTGAGCCTTCGGGCAATACCAGACTTGTTGATCAGGTCTCCGGTCAGGATAAAGAGCGGCATCGCGAGCAGGGCAAAGCCTTTGTTGAACACGTTCAACAGTTCGGCCCCCATATTGTCCAGCGTCAAGCCAAGGACGAATGAGCAGCCGATCACCCAATAGCCGATGACCAAAAACACCGGCACGCCCAGCATGAACAGAAAGGTAACCCCAAGTGAGATCAGTGTAACCAAAGTTCCGTCTGTCATCAGTCTGCTCCGATCACGGCCTGCTTGATCAGCGGCTCACCTGTTTTCCAGTTTTGCAGATCGTCGGCGAGGTTCTGAAACACACGCCCGATCATCAAAAAGAACGAAAGAGGCGCGGCCAGCAAAAACCACCACTGCATGATATTGTCCGTGCCGAGAACGATCTGAAAATTTGACGCCGATAACGCAACCAGTCGCGTGGTCGTCACGATGACGATCACGGCAAAGATGAACCACAACACCGCATCAAGGATCAAACAGGCCAACTGCCCGCCTCGGGGCATTGCGGTGCGGAACTCATTGAAACTCAGATGCGTCCGCAGGCGAACATTGTACGTGGCCCCGAACCACGCCATCACCATAAACAACAAGGGAGGGATAGTGGTGGACCACGGTTCTTGATCGTTGAACACGAATCGGTCGATCACGCCCCAGAAAATGATCAACGCAATGGCGAGGTAAGAATATACCATCACCGACCGCTCCAGATGGCGCTCGATAAACGGCACTGTCCGATAGATCAGCATGATCACGAATCCGCCCATGGCTGAAACAACCGCGCCCAACACCCATGCGGCGTCCGATTCCAGCGCTGATTGAATCTCGAACGAATCCTGGCTGAGAAAGGCACTGAAGATCGCGCCTGTGTCTGCCCAAAACGACATGTACCCCGTCCTCCCAGTCGGTGTGTATTAGAACCGGCCCGCTTGGGGCCGGTTCGTCTTTTGTATCAGGCTTCGCCTTTCCACCAACGGCGCGGTTCTACGTTTTCCGGCAGGGTGTCTGCCGGAATCTCACGCGCGATGTCGTAGATTTCCTGATAGGTATCGATGCCACCGGCCCATTTGTTCAAACGCTCACGCCACTGCGCCCAAGGTTCGGGGTTGTAGTTCGGGGCGCACATCTCTTCGGCCAGTTTGATCTGATCATCTGGCAGGAATGCCGGACGTACTCCATTTTCGGCGAAGATAGTATCAGGCAGCTGCGGTTCCGAGAAACCGACAGTGTTCAGCAAAGCCGCTTCATTGGCACCTTGAATCAAAGCCTGCGTAAAGTAGGAAGACTCCATCACAGCATCCTGCAGCTCCCCGCCCAGACTGTCGAACACTTTGGCCGACATTGAGGTATGTTCAGTGCCGCAGAAGAATTTCAGGTTGACTGACTGCGACACCACTGGAGCCATGTTGGCATATGCGACGGCCGATGCCCACGTTTCAGCCCCGTCGATTAGACCAGTCTTCAACGCATCCAGAGTTTCTTCCCATGCAACCGGTACCGGATTCAGGTTCAACAGCTGCATCGCAATGCGTCCCAGCTGCGTACCCGTCACACGGTTCTTTGTACCGAACAGCTCTTCCAGTTTGGTGACGGTCGGCTTGTCGGCAAAGGTCGAACCCATTTGCAGGCCGCGCAATTCACAGTGGGTAAACAGGAACTTCAGGCCGTGCCGTTTCTCAAGCGGATCACGCAGAATGCGCTGGCTCGCCGGGCTGTAGAAGAAGTGATACTGCGCTGCCCGGCTGGGGAACATGTAAGCATAGTCCAGCACGTTGAGATACGGCGCGCCTCCAGCCGAGTTCTGGGTCGAGGCCGCGTAAATATCAACAATGCCCTGCTGGGTTTTTTCAACACAGCTCAGCTGGCCGCAGATCTGGTTATCGCCAATGAACTCGATCCGAATTTCACCGTCCGTGCGCTCTTCCAGATCGCGTGCAAACTCGATCGCGCCGGCGCGTTCGATCAGCAGATTGCGGGTGTTAAAGCCCGATGCGCCAAATTTAAGCGTGTGCTTTGGCTCTTTCGAGAAGCGCTTTTCATAGGTTGATTCGGCTGCCTGCGCCAGATTCGCCAGGCTCATCGCGCCACCGAACCCACCTGCCGCCAGCAGTGTCGAACTCATGCCATACCGCCCGGCCACACGAAAAAAATCTCGCCGGGAAATGCCACTTAGTTTCTTACCGATCTCCATTGCCTACCTCCCTGATCGCAATTAATGAGACGTTTTGTATCAAAAAAGGCTAGTATATTTCTCGCATCTTGCATAGAGTTTTTTTCAGTCGCGTCGGGAGGAGACAGTTATGGAAGTCGATTATGCGGTAGTCGGAGCAGGATCTTCGGGCTGTGTCATTGCCAACCGTTTGAGTGCTGATCCCAATACGACCGTCGCATTGCTGGAGGCTGGCGGT
Organism: Ruegeria sp. YTSA108; assembly: GCF_059610185.1. NCBI lineage: Bacteria > Pseudomonadati > Pseudomonadota > Alphaproteobacteria > Rhodobacterales > Roseobacteraceae > Ruegeria > Ruegeria sp. YTSA108. The sequence continues at coordinate 41,120 of NZ_JBXWND010000011.1, forward strand.
CGCGACACCAACCCGTGGATTCACATTCCGGTCGGTTATTTCAAAACAATGCACAACCCGTCGGTTGACTGGTGCTATCGCACTGAACCCGATCCGGGGCTTAATGGACGATCCATAGACTGGCCACGAGGCAAGGTGCTGGGCGGCTCATCCTCGCTGAACGGGCTGCTTTATGTCCGCGGCCAGAAAGAAGACTACGATCGCTGGCGGCAAATGGGCAATGAGGGATGGGGGTGGGACGATGTCTTGCCCCTGTTTAAACGTTGCGAAGATCAAGAACGCGGTGAAGATGAGTTTCACGGCATTGGCGGGCCTTTGTCTGTTTCGAACATGCGCATTCAACGCCCCATCTGCGACGCCTGGGTTGCCGCAGCACAGGTTGCAGGCTACGCGTTCAATCCCGACTACAATGGCGCCGAACAAGAAGGCGTAGGTTATTTCCAATTGACCACACGCAACGGTCGTCGCTGCAGCGCGGCTGTGGCTTATCTCAAACCCATTCGAAGTCGTCAGAATCTTAACATCATCACCAACGCATTTGTGACGCGCGTGGTTTTGGACGGGAAAAAGGCGACCGGGCTGGTTTACCGTGACAGGTCAGGGGTCGAGCAAACTCTGAAGGTTCGACGCGAGATTATCCTGTCTGGTGGCGCGATCAATTCGCCCCAGATCCTGATGTTGTCGGGGATTGGAGACCCGGACCACCTCAAAGAAAACGGAATCGAACCGCTTCACGCCCTGTCTGGCGTTGGTAAGGGCTTGCAGGATCATTTACAGGCGCGCCTGGTGTTCAAGTGCAATGAACCAACACTGAATGATGAAGTCCGCAGCCTCTTCAATCAGGCGCGCATCGCTCTGAAATATGCACTGTTCCGTGCCGGGCCTATGACAATGGCGGCCAGCCTTGCCACCGGCTTTATGAAAACGCGCCCGGATGTAGAGACACCCGATATACAGTTTCATGTCCAACCCTGGTCCGCTGACAGCCCGGGCGAGGGCGTACACCCGTTCTCGGCCTTTACAATGTCGGTCTGCCAGCTGCGCCCGGAAAGCAGGGGGGAGTTGCGCCTGAACGGCCCCGATCCGTCCAAACATGTCAAGATCATACCGAACTACTTGTCCACAGAAACAGATTGCAGGACCATAGTCGATGGCGTGAATATCGCGCGGCGAATTGCCAAGAAAAACCCTTTGGCCTCGAAGATTTCGGAAGAGTTTCGACCAACAGAAGATCTGAATTGCAACGACTATGACGCTACGCTGGATTGGGCCAGGTCGAATTCGACCTCGATCTACCACCCAACCGGCACCTGTGCGATGGGAAGCTCTGAGGCATCTGTTGTCGATCCTAAACTAAGGGTTCACGGACTAGAAAATCTGCGCGTGGCCGATTGTTCGATCATGCCCGAGATCGTCAGTGGCAACACCAACGCACCGGCAATCATGATCGGGGAAAAGGCGAGCGATTTGATAATCGCGGATGCCTGACAGGCCCTCCATCTTGCCTGTGTGCGATGCAGAATGCCCAAAACACCCGCAACCGATGGATCGGTGTGCCAGTCGCGCAAGCTCAAGCTGTTCTGTTGATTATGTCTGATCGCAACTCGCACTTTGCCAACTCTTGTCTCATGACTGACCGTGATCTGGGAGGGCGACTCTTGGTCAACGATCTGTGCAGCATCCAGCTCAGATTTTGACGTTAAACCAATCTCGCGAAACATGCATAAGCGGTCGCGGACACTATTTGCTTTTCCAATAGTTCAAATCGGAACCTCCACTTTCCTATTTTTGGCGTACAAGTACTTCACTTGCAGAGAGATATACACAGCACGTGGTCGCGAGCCTGAGCCTGGCTACGGGCACTGCGTCGGTGAACCCTATTGGCCGCTAAGTCCGCATAGCCGACAGCAACCTAGATTTACTTTGCCTCTTGAACCAAGGCTACCCGGTGCGACTTGATGATTAACCTCAGAAAAACTCGCGCGAAAAGTCAAAGGCTCACGTCAGCTCTCCAAAAGAAAAACAGCGGCCCGTTGGAGCCGCTGTTTTCCGAATTTCAGTTCTGTCCGGATCAATCCAGTGTCCGGGTGACCTCTTCGCGCTCGAAGATTTCGATGACGTCGCCGGCGCGGATATCGTCGTAGTTCTCGAATGCCATACCGCATTCCTGACCCGACTGAACCTCGGCCACTTCGTCCTTGAAGCGCTTCAGCGTTTTCAGCGTGCCTTCGTGGATCACGACGTTGTCGCGCAGCAGGCGGACACCTGCGGAACGACGCGCCACGCCTTCTGTAACCAGACAGCCAGCAACCTTGCCAACGCCCGTAACCTTGAAGACTTCGCGGATCTCGGCATAACCGATGAACTTTTCGCGGATCTCGGCGCTCAACAGGCCTGATGCGGCGGCTTTCACGTCGTCGACCAGATCGTAGATCACCGAGTAGTAGCGGATTTCCACGCCCTTTTGGTTCGCGGTGTTCCGGGCTGAAGCATTGGCACGCACGTTGAAGCCCAGGATCGGGGCGCCGGATGCTTCGGCCAGGCCGACATCGGTTTCGGTGATTGCACCAACGCCCGAGTGCAGCACGCGTACACGTACTTCGTCGTTGCCGATCTTCTCCATCGCCTGAACGATGGCTTCGGCAGAACCCTGCACGTCCGCTTTCATCAGAATTGGCAGTTCGGTGACGTTTTCGTCTTCCTTGGCCTTCTGCATCAGCTGTTCAAGGGTGGTTGCGGCACCGGCGGCGGCGCGTTTGTCCTTGGCGGCCTGTTCACGGTAGGCGGCGATTTCACGCGCCTGCGCTTCAGTCTCGGTCACGTTCAGAACGTCCCCGGCCTCGGGCGTGCCATTCAGACCCAGAACCTCAACCGGAACCGAGGGTCCTGCCTCTTTGACGCGTTCGCCCTTGTCGTTGATCAGCGCACGGACTTTACCGTATTGCTCACCCACAACAAAGATATCGCCCTGACGCAATGTACCGGTTTGAACCAGAACGGTAGCAACAGGTCCACGGCCCACATCCAGCTGCGCCTCGATCACGGCACCCTGGGCGGCGCGATTCGGGTTGGCTTTCAGCTCAAGAATTTCGGATTGCAACGCGATGGCTTCCAGAAGCTCGTCCAGACCCTGACCGGTGATGGCGGACACTTCGACGTCCTGAACCTCACCCGACATTTTCTCAACGATGACTTCGTGCTGCAGCAGATCGGTGCGCACCTTGTCCGGGTTTGCGTCCGGCTTGTCGACCTTGTTGATCGCAACGATCATCGGGACACCCGCCGCTTTGGCGTGGTTGATCGCCTCGATCGTCTGCGGCATCACCGCGTCATCCGCAGCAACAACCAGAACCACGATATCCGTGACCTGTGCCCCGCGCGAACGCATCGAGGTAAAGGCCGCGTGGCCCGGTGTATCCAGGAAAGACAGCGTTGTGCCGCCATCGGTTTTCACCTGATAAGCGCCAATATGCTGGGTAATACCCCCGGCCTCACCCGCCACAACGCGAGCGTCGCGGATCGCGTCCAGCAACGAGGTCTTACCGTGGTCAACGTGACCCATGATGGTAATGACCGGCGGACGCGACTGCAGATCGCCTTCGCTGTCTTCGATCTCTTTGATGACGTCCTCGACGTCAGAGGCCGAGACGCGCGTGACCTTGTGGCCAAATTCTTCGATGATCAGTTCCGCAGTATCAGCGTCAATGGTCTGGTTCTGCGTGACCATCATGCCCATGTTCATCAGCGATTTGACAACGTCCGCGACACGCTCGGCCATACGGTTGGCCAGCTCGGACACGACAATCGCCTCGGGCAGCTGTACGTCACGGATAACCTTTTCCCGCTCGACCGCGCCGCCCATGGCTTTCTGACGCGCGCGCTCTTGCTTACGCTTCATGGCTGCCATCGAACGCTGACGGTTGCCTTCGCCACCCGTCGCCTGACCCAGAGTCAGCTTGCCTGAACGGCGGTTATCGTCACGGCCCTTGGTGCGCGCGCCGCGCTGTTCACGCTCGCGATCCTGCTTGCGTGGCGTTGCTGCAGGCGCAGGCTTGCTGGCCGGGCTGCGGGCGGCTTTTGGCTCTTCTGGAGTCGGGGTCGCCACGACACGCTTAGCGGCATCTTCAGCCTCTTTGCGCTTGCGTTCTTCCTCTTCGGCCTTGGCGCGCGCGCGTTCTTCGGCCTCGCGCTGTTCGCGCTCTTTGGCCTCTAGTTCCGCACGGCGACGGGCACGCTCTTCCTCGCGCGCTTTTTCAGCGGCCTGACGCTCGGCGGCCTCTTCGACCTCACGCGCCTTGGCAGCCTGCAGCGCCTTCATCCGGCGCGCCATTTCCACGTCGGAAATCCCGGCTGGACGACGCGACGGATCACCTGATGGCGTAGCTCCACCACCGGTTTTGGCCGCACCCGGCTTGGGGACCACCACGCGCTTGCGTTTGGTTTCCACCACGACATTCTTGGTACGTCCGTGGCTGAAACTTTGTTTCACATTTCCGGGGCGCGCCCCGCCACGAAGACCCAATGTCTTTTTGCCGTCACTATCGCTCATAAAGCTTCTTACCCTTCCGCGCGGCCCTTGCCGCCGTCATCCGTTTCGCGCAAGCCATGCAGGCGCTGCGCTTCCTCTACAACACGTTTGGCGAGTCCGCCAGAGGCCAAGGCCGCATGAATCACGGTTTGGCGCCCAAATGCCGCCCCAAGTTCGTCTGCGGTCAACCAGCCGATGTATTTCCCAAAGTGCGGCGTGCTGAGTTTCGACTTGCCGCGCCCCGATCCATCGGACGCCTGAAGCAATATCTGGGCCTCTTCCCGGTCCAGCATTGCCTTGACCTTTTCATAGCCAGCAACCGCATCACCGGACTTGCGCGCGAGGCTCAAAAGCTCGATCACGCGCCGCGCAATCTGCTTTTCAACCTCATCGGCCAGATCCTTTGACACAGTGACCTGCGCCTTGAACCCCCGCGCGAACAATTTCTTGCCGATGGCTTTATCCAACGCGCTACGGTCGGCCGAGACATAAACACCGCGCCCCGGCAGTTTTGCCGCGACATCAGGAAAGACCTGACCGTCTGGCCCGACCACAAAGCGGATCAGCCCATATCTAGGCTGAACCTCGCCAGTGGCAATGCACTTGCGTTCGGGTCCGTCAGACCGATCCTTATGGACGCCACCGCGACCCATGTGCGCCACCCGAAGCCTGCGATCAGGCCTCGGCTTCCTCGTCGGCCGCTACGCCGTCTTCTTCAGCTTGCTCCAATTCGGCAGGATCAACCCAGCCCAGCATGATGCGTGCGGTCATGACCAGATCCTGCGCCTCTTCCAGCGTTATGCCAAAAGGCTCCAGAACACCGTCATCCTTGATACGCTCACCATCAACTGTGGTCCAACCACCAGCCAGTTCCCAGTCAGCGCAGGTGGCAAAGTCTTCCAACGTTTTCACGTCGTCCTTGGCCAGCGCTTCTACCATCTGGGGTGTCAGACCTTCGAATTCAATAAGGCTGTCCTCGACACCCAGCTCACGCGCTGCATCCAGCGCCGCTTTGGCCTGTGCTTCCAGGTGCTCACGCGCACGAGTCTGCAGTTCCTGCGCGGTGCCTTCGTCGACGCCGTCAATGACCAACAGCTCGTCAAGCTCGACATAGGCGACTTCTTCCAGGTTGGTGAAGCCTTCCGATACCAGCAACTGAGCAAAGAATTCGTCTAGATCCAGGCTTTCCATAAACAGGCCGGTGCGGGCTTCGAACTCTTTCTGACGACGCGCCGATTCTTCGGCCTCGGTCATGATGTCGATGTCCAGGTTGGTCAGCTGGCTGGCCAGACGTACGTTCTGACCACGGCGACCGATGGCGAGGCTCAGCTGTTCCTCGGGAACCACAACTTCGATCTTGCCGGCTTCTTCGTCCAGAACCACCTTGGACACCTCGGCGGGCTGCAGCGCGTTCACCAGGAAGGTGGGCTGATCTTCATTCCATGGAATGATGTCGATCTTTTCGCCCTGCAGCTCATTCACGACGGCCTGCACACGGCTGCCGCGCATACCAACGCAGGCACCGACAGGGTCGATCGAGCCGTCATAGGAAATGACAGCGATCTTGGCGCGCGATCCGGGATCACGAGCAACAGCTTTGACCTCGATGATGCCGTCATAGATTTCCGGCACTTCCATCTTGAACAGTTCAGCCATGAATTCAGGCGCGGTGCGCGACAGGAAGATCTGGTGGCCACGAACCTCGCGGCGAACTTCCTTGATATAGGCGCGCACACGGTCATTGGGGCGATAGCTTTCGCGGCCAATCTTGTCGTTGCGGCGCAGAACAGCCTCGGCACCGCCCAGATCGACGATGACATTGCCAAACTCTTCGCGCTTGACCGCACCGTTGATGATGGTACCTGCGCGATCCTTGAAGTCTTCGTACTGGCGATCGCGCTCGGCTTCGCGAACCTTTTGCAGAATCACTTGCTTGGCGGATTGCGCCGCGATCCGGCCCATTTCGACCGGAGGCACTTCTTCGACATAGACGCTACCGACTTCCGGCGCTTCCATGTATTGCTTGGCCTGCTCGACGGTCATCTCGGCCTGATAGTTCTCAAGCTCCTCATCTTCAACCACAGTGCGGACGCGGGTAAAAGTCGCCTTGCCGGTCTTGCGGTCGATGCTGACGCGGATATCCATCTCGGCGCCGTAGCGGCTTTTGGCGGCACGGGCGAGCGATTCTTCCATCGCTTCGACAACCAGACCGGGGTCGATCATCTTTTCGCGGGCCACGGCCTCGGCGGTCTGCAGCAGCTCCAGCTGGTTGGCTGAGGTGATTGCCATCAGTTCGTCTCCTCTTCGGACCCTTCGGTCTCAATCTCGTCGAAAGCGTTTTCGTTCAGGGCACCGGCGTCCTTGCGCTGGCGCAGCATCTCTTTGATCAGATCATCGGTCAGGACCAGCTTGGCATCGCTTAGCCAGTCAAACTGCAAGCCGATGGTGATTGTCTCATCTCCCTCGGAGATATTGATCAAAACCTCATCGCCTTCGATCCCGGCCAGCTCACCTTTGAAGCGGCGACGGCCGTCGATCAGTTCGGCGGTTTCAATCTTTGCCTCATAGCCCTCGAACATCTCAAAATCCTTGAGACGTGTCAGAGGCCGGTCGATGCCGGGGCTGGACACTTCCAGCGCATAGGCGTCAAGGATCGGATCTTCGACATCCAGTGTGGCACTGACTGCGTTCGATATCTCGGCGCAATCATCCACTTCGATGCCACCATCGGGCTTGTCGGCCATGATCTGCAAGGTGGTCTGCTTGCCGCTCATCAGGCGGATACGGACCAGCTCATACCCCAGATCTTCGATCACTGGGGTGATGATCTCGGCCAGTCTCCGATCAATGGCAGCTTTGGCTATCAGTTCGTTTGTCATCAGCTACTCTACCCTGTCAGTCGGGCACAAAAAAACGGGCGCGCGGCCCGTCGAAATTCCCGGTGGAGCCCCAGACCAGAAGTCTGACACGCCGCTGTTGCAACTGCATATACGCAGGGTTTCCCGAGTCTGCAACCCCCGGCAGGAACCCTGACCGGAATTTACGCCAACCACCACCGTTCAGCGATGCGTCCGTCGTCCAGCGCGCGCGCGCCGCCGATCTGCTGGGGCATACCAACATGAGCAGCAGCAGCCAGCGCAATATCCGATTCGCTGGGGTGAAGGCGCAGACCGCGCAGTCCATTCAAGCCTTCGGATGATGGCAGGGCAGCAATATCCACATAGCCATCCCGCAATGCTTCGGCCCGGACGCAGGCATCAGGAATGACGATAATCTCAAAAGCATCCGCCCAGCCGGCCTGAGTGCTCTTATAATGGTCAACAACTTTGCGGCCCAGAAAGTGGCGATCATCCTCAGCCCGTTCGACACGGTAGCATCCGGTGCCATTGGCGATCTGCAGCGGTTTGACGCTCTGACCAGCCCGCGGGATGACAAATTGACTTTCGGCCAGCAGGAAAGGCAGACCGGGATTAGGTTTGGCCAGTTCAAGGTGCAGCCGGTTAGGGGCCAGCGCTTCGGCGCGCCCGACTTCGGCCAAAACCGCCATCACATCAGCGATATCCAATGCTACGCCGTCGTGGAACACCGCATCATCGCGCAGATCAAACGTCCAGATCCGGGCATCCGTATCGGTCTGCCATGCTGTTGCCAGCTCACCTCGCAAGGTACCGTCCGGTGCGATTTCGGTCAGCGTGTCAAACACCGCCCCCCGTGCAACCTGTTCAAGACTGTCGTCACGCGGCACCGCAAGCCGCAGGGTTCCGCCCGGCTTGGGCGTATTCGCCAGTGAGGCGCCTGTTGCCGCCAACAGCGCCGCAGCGGCACCTGATGCAAACAACGCGCGGCGGTCAATGCGGGTCATGCTACCCCCTCGGCCACGCGGTTCATAATGCGGACCAGTTCGGCACTGATGCCGGGTTCAGACAGGGCATGGCCTGCCTGACGGACCATCTTCAATTCGACATTCGGCCAGCGCTCGGCCAGGTTCCAGGCAGAATGCGGTGGGCAGATCATGTCATAGCGGCCCTGAACGATATGGCCGGGAATATGAGCGATCCGATCCATCTGCTCCAGAATCTGCCCGTCCTGATCAAGGAAAGCCCGATTGATGAAATAGTGATTCTCAAGCCGGGCAAAGGCGCGCGCATACTCACCCGGGCTTTCTCCGGTGGATCCGTTCGAATGGATTGACGCCAGCGCATTTTCCCAGGCGGACCAGGCCCGTCCGTACAGAACCTCAGTCGCCCGATCCCCTGAGAACAGACGTTTGTTATAGGCCCCAATCGTGTCGGAAAGCTCAGTCTCGGAGAGCAGAGCGGTGAACTTGGACCATTGCTCGGGCCAGAACTTGCCCGCGCCACCACCATAGAACCAGTCCAGCTCGGCCTGCGTTGCCAGAAACACGCCGCGCAATATCAGCCTATTCACCCGGTCGGGATGCGCCTGCGCATAGATCAACGCCAGGGTTGCGCCCCAGCTTCCACCGAAAACGGCCCAGTCACTGATGTTCAACAGGGTGCGCAGCCGTTCGATATCGGCCACCAGATGCCAGGTTGTGTTGTCTGTGACCGACGCGTGCGGGCGCGAGCGTCCACAGCCTCTCTGATCAAACAGAATCACCCGAAAGACGTCCGGATCGAAATAGCGCCGCATTGCGGGGCTGCATCCGCCACCTGGGCCTCCGTGCAACACGACCACCGGCAGGCCATCCGGATTGCCGCATTGTTCCATATAGATAAGGTGACCATCGCCCACATCGACCATGCGCTGATCGAACGGGTCGATCGGCGGGTAAAGATATTGCACTGCGCGCTTTTGGTCCGGGTACTTGTCCATTATGGCCCTATATAGTCCTTAAACGTAAAAGAGCATACGGAGACAGGAATGCAAGCGCATCCGAACACGGTAGACCCGTCCGAGATCGCAAAATTCGAGGCGATGGCCGCCGAATGGTGGGACCCGCATGGGAAATTCAAGCCCCTGCATATGCTGAACCCCTGTCGTCTGGATTATATCACACAGCAAATCGCAGGCGAATTTGACCGTGATCTGAAAGCCCCGCGCCCGTTCGAGGGCCTGCGCCTGCTGGATATCGGATGTGGAGGAGGCTTGCTGAGCGAACCCATGGCTCGCCTTGGCGCCGAGGTCGTGGGCGCCGATGCCGCCGAGGGCAACCTGCCCGTCGCCCGCATCCATGCCGAGCAATCAGGGCTTGGGATCGACTATCGCCACACCACTGCCGAGGCGATGGCCGCCGCAGGTGAGCAGTTTGATGTGATTCTGAACATGGAGGTGGTCGAACATGTGGCCGACCCGCTCAGCTTTCTGACAGCCACGCGGGATTTGCTGAAACCAGGTGGGCTTGAGATTTGTTCGACCATCAACCGCAACCCGAAATCCTATGCGATGGCCATCTTTGGTGCCGAGGTGATCATGCGTTGGCTGCCGCGCGGCACGCATGAGTGGAACAAGTTCATCACCCCTGACGAGTTGTTCGACCTGTTGCGTCAAGCCGGGTTGGACCCGGTGGACCGCAAGGGTTTCGTATTCAACCCGATCCTGTGGAGCTGGTCGATCTCGGACCGGGATTTAAGCGTGAATTATGTGACGGCGAGCGTGAAGCCGGGGTGAACCTACTCCCCCTCCAACTGCAATCGCAAATCCCGCAGCACGGGCAGCGTGCTGCGGACCCGCTCCAGCCCCAGCTCTCCGACCACGCGGTTGATCAGCGGCGCAATGGAGGAGATCGCCTGATCCCGAGCACTCCGCCCAGCGGGGCTGATGGCGACCATCTTGCGGCGGGCGTCGTCCCAGTCGGGGCGGATGTGGATATATCCGGCCCATTCCAGCTTGGCCAAGGTATTGGTCATGGCACCTCGGGTCACGTGAAACGTATCGGCTAGCTGTGCCGGGCTGCGTTCGTTGCCGACAAAGACAAGATGGTTCAAAACCGAGAAATGCGAAATTTCCATGCCCCTGGGCAGCACCCGGCTGAGCCGGTTACGCAATAACTGGTCTGCGGTCAGGATCTCGCTGAACAGCGTGACCGCGAGGGCATTGGTATCGTTTGTCATAGTCCAGATTCTGGATCAGGGGCCGTCAAAGGGACGGACATGTGTCAGCGAAGGCACGCGGCTTCGTGCTTCTGTAACAGAACTATCATCCAAATTGAAAAAGTGAATGCCCTGATCGGTCCCTGCGTCGATGACGACCTCTCCCCATGGGGCAACGACCATGCTGTGACCGTAGGTTTTGCGGGTCTTTCCCCTGGTTTTAGGGTGTTCACCGGTCTGCGCCGGGGCCAACACCCAGCATCCGTTTTCAATCGCCCGCGCCCGCAACAGCGACTTCCAATGGGCCTCACCCGTGACCGGTGAAAAAGCGGCTGGAACCGTCAGAATGCGCGCTCCAGCCTGCGCCAGAGATGCGTACAGTTGGGGGAAGCGGATATCATAACATATACTCAGACCCACCTTGCCGAAATCTGTCTCGGCTATGACCGCTCGTGTGCCGGGACGGTAGTTTTTGGACTCGCGAAACGTCTCGGCCTCGGACACCTGCACGTCGAACATGTGGATCTTGTCATACCGCGCCACGATCTGCCCCTGAGGATCAATCATGAAAGACCGATTGGCAAACCGACCACCCGCATCATGTGTTTTGATCGCCAACGAGCCGATCAATAACCAGATCCCCAGGCTCGCGGCCTGCTCGCGCAGCCCCGCTAGTGTCAGGTCATCTTCTTCGTATTGCAGGATTTCCCGCTGCCGTGTGGACGAGGTGGACACGCAATTCGTCACCTCGGGCGTCAGAACGAACCGCGCACCCTGCCCTGCCGCTTCGGACATCAGGGCGCGCACCATTTTCAGGTTTTCAGCCGGATCATCCGACGAGGTGATCTGAAGCAGGACGCTTTTCATCAGGCCGCCAGCAAACCGTCCAGCTTGCCCTGACGTTCCAGCTCATACAGGTCGTCGCATCCACCCACATGCTGCGATCCGATAAAGATCTGGGGTACGGTGCGCTTGCCACCGGCGCGCTGGATCATTTCAGGTTTGCGTTTTGGGTTCCTCAGCACATCGACTTCCTGAAACTCGACGCCCTTCTGATTCAACAGCCGTTTTGCAGCGTGACAGAAGCCACAGAGCGGCGAGGTATATATTTCTACCGATTTCATATTCCGTACCTTTGGGTTTCGCACAATCCTGGGCGAGTTAGGTATCCTTGGCAACGCGCGCTAGGGTCAACACAAAAATATGATTTGCCCCGGATGCACGACAGACACGTGCACATGAGGTCAATGTTGCGCCTGATGTCATGACATCATCGACCAGCAGAATATCGCGCCCCTGCATCTGCCGAAGCCGCCTGGGATGCGCTGCAATCGCATTCTCCAGCGTTTCCATGCGCTGTGCGGCTGTTTTTCCATCCAAAACCGGCGTTCTTGTCCGTCGGACCAAAAGGTCCGGACAGGCCTCCAACCCGGTTTGCCGCCCCAGATGCTGCGCCAACAGGGCGGATTGGTTGTACCTGCGTTTCAGCAACCGGGACCAATGCAGCGGTACCGGCGCGATCAGCATGTCCTCGCGAAACAAATCCCGACCCGCCAGGGCCATCCAGCGCGCCGCAGGGCGTGCAAGCTCGGGCCGGTCCCCATGTTTCAGAGCCAGAATCAGGGATCGCGCCTTGCCATCATACAAAAGCGCAGACCGCCCATCGCGCCAGGGGCGCGGCGTTTTCATACAGTCATCACATTCGATTCGGTGGCCATCGGCCTCACCCGGCAAGGGCACGCCGCAGCTTTCACATACAGCGCCACCGATAAAGGGCGTTTCACGCCAACAGGAGCCACAGAGGCCGAAATCCGACTCGGTCAAATCACCGCATCCCAGACAGCGCGGGGGATAGATCATCTGGACAGCGGTTTGAATCCGCTGCCACATGCGATAGTTGCGCCCTATGAAACTGCCTGATTCCAACGCACCCTCACTGTTCGACCGCGCAATCCTTGCACGGCGTCGGTCCCGCGCACGGGAAGATGCCTTGTTCTTGCACCGCGCCGCAGTTGACGAGGTTCAGGATCGGCTCGCCTTGGTTAATAAAAGCTTTACGGACCCGGCGATCGTGACCCCTTTTGCGCAAGTCTGGCAGGATGTGTTGCCAATGGCGCGGATCATCCCGGATAACGAGGTGCTGGACCTGACTCCCGGTGCCCATGATCTGGTGATCCATGCCATGGCTTTGCACTGGGCCAATGATCCGGTTGGGCAGTTGATCCAGTGTCACCGCGCGCTGCAACCTGATGGGCTGTTGCTGGTGATCTGTCTGGGCGGTGAAACCCTGCGGGAACTGCGCGCCGCACTTGGGCAGGCCGAGGTTGAGGTCACGGGCGGCCTCAGCCCCCGCATCGCGCCGATGGCCGAGCTGCGCGATCTGGGCGGGTTACTGCAACGCGCCGGACTGGCCCTGCCGGTTGCTGATACCGCGCGATTGACGGCGGAATATCGCGATCTGACCCACCTGATGCATGACCTTCGGGCAATGGGTGAAACCAACAGCCTGCAAAACCGCATGAAACACCCCACAAACCGGCAGGTCTTTGCCCGGGCGCAACACATCTATGCCAACCATTTCAGCACTGATCAAAAACGCCTCAAGGCGACATTCGAACTGGTCTGCCTAACCGGCTGGTCTCCCGATGAAAGCCAGCCAAAACCGCTGCGTCCGGGCTCGGCCCAGATGCGGCTTGCGGATGCTCTGGGCGCAAGCGAAGGCAAACTGTCCGATTGACGAATGCGGAATTCCGGTTATCTCAGCCCGAAGCAAAGACATCTCAGGAAGTGAAACATGTTTGACGCCACACGCCCCGATCATGCCCCGGCGGATCACCCCAAAGTCAAAACGGGCCGCGTCGGCATCCTGCTGGCCAATCTCGGCACCCCCGACGATTACAGCTATTGGCCCATGCGCCGTTATTTGAACGAGTTTCTGTCGGACCAGCGCGTGATCGACTATCCCAAGTGGAAATGGCAGCCAATCCTGCAGGGGATCATCCTGACCAAACGGCCCTTCAGCTCGGGTGAGGCGTACAAGTCGATCTGGAACCACGACAAGGGCGAAAGCCCGCTGATGACGATTACCAAGGACCAGACCGCCAAATTGCGTGACGCGATGCAGGCACGCTATGGCGACAAGGTCATGGTGGAATTCTGCATGCGCTACGGCAACCCATCGACAAAATCAAAGGTCCGGGAAATGGTCGCGGCAGGCTGCGACCGGGTTCTGTTCTTTCCACTGTACCCACAATACGCAGGCGCCACGACCGCCACGGCCAATGACCAGTTTTTCCGCGCTCTGATGGATGAGACGTGGCAACCCGCCAGCCGTACCGTGCCCGCCTATTTTGACGAACCCGCCTATATCGACGCATTGGCGGGCTCGGTTGAAAAGGCCTATGCCGCGATGGTGGACAAACCGGACATACTGGTCTGTTCCTACCACGGCATGCCGGAACGCTACCTGCAACAAGGCGACCCCTATCACTGCCAATGCGCAAAAACGACTCGGTTGCTGAAAGAAAGGTTGGGCTGGTCTGACGACCAGCTTGTATCGACCTTCCAGTCACGATTCGGCCCGGAAGAATGGCTCAAGCCATATACGGTCGACCATGTGGCCGAGTTGGCAAAACAGGGTAAGAAGAAGATCGCCGTTATCGCACCAGCGTTTTCCTCCGATTGCATCGAAACGCTGGAAGAGATCAACGAAGAGATCAAAGAGAGTTTTGAGGACGCGGGCGGCGAAAGCTTTACCTATATCCCATGCCTGAACGATGACGAATCGCACATAGCGGCCCTGGGCAAGGTGATCGAGGATAATTTGAAGGGTTGGCTGGACTAAGCCACCCAGTCGACTAGGCACAAAAAAAGGCGGTGGAAAGCTCCACCGCCTTTTCTTTAGATATCGCTTGTCGAATTAGCTTGCTGCAACAGCTGCGGCAACAACAACCAACAGGATCAGCGGCAGGATGATGCCGTTTGACGAACCCTGAGTTTCTTCAACAACAACAGGTGCTTCAACAACCGGCTCTTCCAGGTTGCCTGCATAAGCGGTCGAAGCAGCAGCAGTCAGTGCAGCGGCGAGAACGAGTTTCTTCATATTAACCTCCAGGATACGCACGGTTCCGTATAGTGAAACCATGCACTCAAGACTTACCTCGTGTTTTTTTCTAATCAGCTATCCAACTGGAATGCAAATGGAAGTTGCGCCACAAGCGGGTACCTGCGCGGAAATGTCGTCAAATTAGCAACACTTGCGTGCCAACCCTGGCCATTGAGAACAGTTCGGCAATATCGTTGTTGAAAAGACCGATGCACCCATTCGAAGATCGGCGCCCAATTTTGCGCGTATCATGGGTTCCGTGAATTCGGTAATATTTCCAGCTTAGATATAAAGCATGTGTTCCCAGAGGGTTATCCGGACCCGGCGGGATATAGTCTGGCCATTCCGGATTTCTTTTCTTCATCGAAGGTGTTGGCGACCAGCTTGGGCCCTCGACCTTGCGGATCACACTGGTCCGGCCGCGGCGCGTCAGCTCTTCGGTCAGGGGAACCGACGACGGGTATAGTTTGTACACCGATTGATCGTCAGACCAGTAATGCAGCGCCCGCGACACTGTATCGACAAGGATAGCGCCGTTTTTCGTGTTGGAAAAATAGGGCTGCCAGTCCAGCGCCCTGAAGCCAGAGATGTTACGGCGCACCGCGGGTTCGTCCTCGGGTGCGGGGCGCAGCGGGTCTCCGGGGGTGTATTGGGCAATCGCAGGCGAGGCGACCAGAGCCGAGACACCCGCGACGAATCCGCGTCGGGTTGTATGAGTAATGCTTTTCTTGACCATGATCGCAGGTCCTTTTCACAGAAAATCTAAAAATCCTGTGCATTTTATTGCCAGAATGCTTCAGTCGCAATTGAAACCGGCAGAATCACGCAGAACAAAGCCATTGTGCGTTTGCCCACAGCCTTCTGTCACGCTATGCCGTATGGCAACACAATAATCAGGTCGATCATGACGCGCATCATTTCATTACTGTTTGCTAGCTTTATTGCACTGGCCGCCTGTACGCCGGGTGGATCCCCAACCTATGGGGCAGATGGGCGCCCCCTGCCAACGGTGTACAAGATCCGTGGCAATCCAGAAAAGCTGCAATTCCGGATGTTGGATTCGGTTAACGCCCTCCGCCAGGCATCGGGCCTTCAGCCGGTACAACTGAATGCTCAGCTCAATGCCGCGGCCGCCACCCATTCCAAGGATATGGCGCGACAGAATCGGCCCTGGCACTTTGGCTCGGACGGATCTTCGCCGTTGGATCGGGCGACGCGCGTCGGCTATTACGGCACCTTCCTCGGCGAGGCGATCTCGGAAACCTATGAGACCGAGACCGAAACGCTGGCCGCCTGGATGCAGGAACCCGGACCGCGAAATGTCATCATGGATGCCAAAGCCACCCAGATGGGCTTTGCCTGGCACCAGGAGAACGGCGGGAAGATCTGGTGGACCCTGGAAATGGGAACCGGTGGTTAAAACGCAAAAGCCCCCGAAAACCGGGGGCTATTTTTGCCTTTGGGGCAGTTAAGCCGCCTGGACCGACTGCGCCTCGGTCAAAATTGCATAGAGCTTGACCGGATCAGGATTGGCGCGCAGCTTTGCGCAAACCGACGTATTGCGCAGCGTTCTGGACACCAGCGCAAGCGCCTTTAGGTGGTCCACGCCCGCCTCTTCTGGGGCAAACAACGCAAAAGCGACATCAACCGGCTGGCGGTCTACCGCACCGAAATCAATCGGCTTTTCCAGCATTACGAAAACGCCAGCCACTTCGGCCAGATCACCCAGCCGCGCATGTGGCAGGGCAACTCCATGACCAACGCCTGTTGGGCCAAGGCTCTCCCGCTCGAGCAGGCCATCCACAACAACCTGCGCGTCAAGACCAAGGGCCCCCTCGGCAACATCGCCGATTTCCTGAAACAGCCGCTTCTTGCTGGAAGCGGCGGACAATACACGTACTGCCTCGGGCTTCAGTATGCTCGAAAGCTCCATGATCACGCTCCATGGCCTTGCCCCTGCTTGTGCAGGGGCTTGCCTTGCTATTCTTGCCTGTTACGGATCAATCCAGCCAATGTTGCCGTCCTCACGGCGATACACGACATTCAATCCGTCCTTGTTTTCATTCCGGAACACCAGCACCGGGGCGCCGGCTAGTTCCATCTGCATAACGGCTTCACCAACACTCAACGATGGGATCTTGGTTTCCATCTCAGCCACGATCATCGGCTGCAGCGTTTCAGGTTCATCAGCCGACTCTGATTCGTCAGAGGCGAGGATATAAGAGGAAGCACCAAAGAGTTCAACCGGCTCGGATCGGTCCTTGTGATGGTCCTTGAGGCGGCGCTTATACCGGCGCAACTGCGTTTCCATCTTGTCACAGCAGGCCTCGAATGCTGCGTAGATTTCGATAGCGTGGGCCTTGGCCTGCGCAGTCAGGCCGGTCGAAAGATGCACGGTGGCTTCGCAAACATACTCATGCGCAGAACGGGAAAAGACGACATTGGCGTCGGTCGGGCGCTGGGCATATTTTCCAACAACCTCCCCTAGCTCGGTCTGCACATGGGTCTGCAGTGCCTCGCCGATGTCGATCTGTTTTCCGCTAATTTGGTAACGCATGTGATCTCCTTCACAATTCACACCCATTTTGACGCTGCGTTACGCAACGCACGTGTTTTTATCGGGTGGGGGATATCGGCATATTCCGCAGTTGCTGAGAAACGTACCCCTTAGCAAAGGTGCACCGCGATCCCGACTGGAACTGAAGAAATGCCATAACCCAATTGAGGCAAGAGACGGCGGCAGAGTCAATCAAAACAGGCGTGTATATACGTGATTTCAGCCATGCGCTGGGCGCAATTCCGCGCAAGCCTATGAAATACGGAAGTTTTCGCCCAAATAGACCCGGCGGACATTTTCGTTCTCGACGACTTCATCCGGCGTGCCCGACATCAGCACCTGACCATCATGCAGGATATAGGCCCGGTCCACGATTTCCAGTGTTTCGCGCACGTTATGGTCAGTGATCAGCACGCCGATGCCGCGCTTTTTCAGGTCCGCTACCAGATGGCGGATATCGCCGACGCTGATCGGGTCCACGCCTGCAAACGGCTCGTCCAGCAACAGATATTTCGGATCAGCCGCAAGACAACGGGCAATTTCGACACGGCGACGCTCGCCACCGGACAATGCCAATGCCGGGGCGCGGCGCAGATGTTCGATCGAAAAATCGGACAACAGCTCTTCCAGCCGCTCTTTCCTGCGATGGCTGTGCTTCACGGTGATGTCCAGAACGGCGGCAATGTTGTCCTCGACACTCATCCCGCGGAAAATCGACATCTCTTGTGGCAGATATCCGATCCCAAGCCGCGCGCGCCTATACATCGGCAGGGTCGTCACGTTTTGGCCGTCAATGGTCACAGTGCCAGCTTCGGGAAAGACAAGCCCGGCGACCGAATAGAACGTTGTGGTCTTGCCTGATCCGTTCGGACCCAACAAGGCAACCACCTCGGACCGGCCCAACGTCATCGAGACTTCGCGTATTACGGTCTTCTTACGGTATGATTTCCGCAGTTTCTCGATCCTGAGGCCGGAACCGCCTTCGGCCACAGACAAATTCGGACGCTCCATCAGTTGCTATCCGGATTCAGAATGGTTTTGACGCGGCCAGTCATCTTTGCCGTTCCGGTCGTCAGATTGGCATTCATCTGATCGCCGCTGATAACGCTGGGGCCTTGCGTCAAAAGCACATTTCCGCGCATCACGATTTCGCCCGAGTCGATTGTGTATTCGGCCCAGTCGCCTTCGGCTGCATCAGGCGGGCTGACAAGAACCACATCATTTGTCGCCTCCATCCGCTCGATTCCGGACCTGTCGGCGTTGTAGATGACCAGGACCCGCTCGGCGGTCAGGCGCATCTCACCCTGCACGATCAGGACGTTACCGATAAACTCGGCCGTGCCGTCTTCTTGATTGACGTTTAGGGATTCCGAGGTGACTTCGACCGGCTGGCTTGGATCCGCCTTGGCTGACCCGAAGGCGACCTGCGTTTCCTGTGCCGACGCCGAAAAGGCACCGACCATCAGCGCAAAACTAACAACAGCAAATCGCAAATCAATCACGGCTTATCTTTCTGTTTTTTCAGGCTCGTATACCAGCTTAACACCATCTGTAAAAAGAATATGGACCGGCCCATCCTTTTTTTCGGTACCAAATGTCATGCGTCCCGCGGAAAAATCTCCAATGATGCCGGTGCCATCGACCTGACCCGGAGTGTCGCCGCGGATTTCATCCAGAGAGGTATTCAGAAGATCAGTTCTGACCTGAATTCCGTCCGTCGTCGTTATCAGGACATCCCCAACAAACGTTGCGGAATTCTTGTCCGGGCGGATCATACCGGAATTTGAATCCATCGTTATGATGCCGCCATTCAACAATCCCAACCGCCCTCTAAACTCGGCAGTCGTGGGCAATGACCCTTCGCGCCCCTGGGTCGCTTGGGCCGCCTGAATTTGAACTTCCTCGCCTTTTCTGGTTGTTCCAAGATAATGGGGTTGGGTCACCACTTGGTCGGCCAGACGTTCATCTATGTCTTTTTGGGTAAACGGGACGGACACGCTGGTTTCGATGCTGCGTGACAGCAGGAAAACCGTCGACAGCAGCACAATGGCTGCCAAAGGCAGCAACACCTTCAGAAATTGCACCATCCGGGAATGTCCGTCCATCGAACGCCCCTCTACCCCAGACCAACGCGCAGGCAATCATGGATATGCAGCACGCCCAAGGCCTGGCGATCACTGCCCTCCTCGACCACAAACAAAGAGGTGATCTTGCGGTCATTCATGATGGCCACCGCCTCTTCGGCCAACGCGCCGGGCGGGATGGTTGTTGGGTTCTGCGTCATCACCTGCTCGGCCGTTTTGCCCAGCAAGCCCTCCATATGACGCCGCAGATCGCCATCGGTGATGATGCCCACCACCTGACCTTGCGGATCGACAACCCCGGCAACGCCAAAGCCCTTGCGGCTGATCTCGATCAGCGCATCGCTCATGGGTGTTCCGACCGAAACCAGCGGCAACGCATCGCCCTTGTGCATCAGATCCTGCACCGTGCTCAGCTGTGCACCTAGTTTTCCACCGGGATGAAAGGCGCGGAAATCTTCGGGTTTGAAGTTGCGATACTTCATCAACGCTATCGCCAGCGCGTCGCCCATGGCCAAAGTCAACGTCGTGGAAATCGAAGGCACCATGCCATAGCCGCAGGCCTCGCCCAATGACGGGATCAATAGATGCACGTCTGCCTGTTTCATCAGCGTGCTTTCCGGCTTGCTGGACAGGCCAATCAGTGGAATGCCAAAGCGGCGGGTAAAAGCCAGCAGGTTGGCAAGCTCTGGCGCTTCGCCCGAATTCGAGATGGCCAGAACCACATCGCCTTTTGAAACCATGCCCAGATCGCCATGGCTGGCCTCGGCCGGGTGCACGAAATAGGCCGGTGTACCGGTGCTGGCCAGCGTGGCCGCGATCTTGTGCCCGATATGACCCGACTTGCCGATGCCGCTGATGATGATGCGGCCCGAGGCCTGCAAAATCAGCTGAACCGCTTGGGCAAAATGTTCATCCAGACCGTCGGCCAGTACCTCCAGCGCGCGGGCCTCGTCTGTCACCACCTGACGGGCGGTTCTCAGAAATGCTTCGGTATCAGTCATGAGTGCGCAAAAATATCCGTTTCTGGCCATCCGGCTAGATCGAGTTTCGCACGCATCGGCAAGAAGTCAAAACAGGCCTGCGCCATCTCTGTCCGGCCCTCTCGCGCCAGGCGCTTGTTCAACTCCTCCCGCAGGCGGTGCAGATACAGAACATCCGAGGCGGCATAGTCCAGCTGCGCCTCGCTCAACGTTTCGGCGCCCCAATCGCTCATCTGCTGCTGTTTCGAGATATCGACGCCGATCAACTCGTTGCACAGGTTTTTCAGCCCGTGCCGGTCGGTATAGGTGCGCACCAGACGGCTGGCGATCTTGGTGCAATAGACTGGCGCGGCTAACGCACCAAAGGCGTGATACATCGCGGCAATGTCGAAACGGCCAAAATGGAACAGTTTCAGCACATCCGGGTTTTCCAGCATGGCACACAAGTTCGGTGCCTCGGTCTGGCCCTTTTCGACCTGAACGATATGCGAATTGCCATCGCCGCCCGACATCTGGATCACGCAGAGGCGGTCGCGATGCGGGTTTAGACCCATGGTTTCACAGTCAATGGCCACCACCGGCCCCATATCCAACCCGTCCGGCAGGTCGTTTTTGTACAAATAGTTAGCCACCCGAGTATTCCTTTGCGCGGTATCGCCACCGAGATAGGCGCTTTATTCCCTAAACTCAACGCCATCCCTGTACGCCAGCCGGTTGCCGCTGTCGCAGTTGGTCAAGACCTAAATGAAGGTTTGGGGTGACAGAGCCTTTAGACTGCGGCAGATATCAATCAATGTTGAGCGTTCTTAGAAATCGGACCTATCGCCACCTGTTGGCCGCGCAGATCGTAGCCCTGACGGGCACTGGGCTGGCCACGGTCGCGCTGGGTCTGTTGGCCTTTGAACTGGCAGGGGATGCGGCCGGCCTGGTGTTGGGCACCGCGATGACCATCAAAATGGTGGCCTATGTCACGGTCGCGCCATTGGCGGCCGCGTTTGCCGAGCGGCTGGACCGGCGCAAGATGTTGGTGGTGCTTGACCTGATCCGTGCGGCTGTCGCGCTGTGTCTGCCTTTTGTGACCGAGGTCTGGCAGGTTTATGTCCTGATTTTCGTGCTGCAATCCGCCTCGGCCGGATTTACCCCTGCATTTCAGGCTACAATCCCCGATGTACTGACAGATGAGCGCGAATACACCCGTGCCCTGTCCCTATCGCGGATGGCATATGATCTGGAGAGCCTGCTAAGCCCCGTATTCGCCGCAGCCCTGTTGTTGTTGGTCAGCTTCAACAGCCTGTTCTGGGGCACCGCCCTGGGATTTGTCGCTTCGGCGCTGCTGGTGGTGTCGGTGGCTTTGCCATCACCCAAACCAAGTAAGCCGCGCGGGATATACGAACGGACAACACGTGGCATACGCATCTATTTGAATACACCCCGGCTGCGGGGCCTTCTTGCCCTGAGTTGGAGCGCGGCAGCACTCAGCTCAATGGTGATCGTCAACACTGTGGTCATCGTGCGATCAGATCTGGGGCTGTCGGAAAGCGCCGTTGCCGCTGCGCTGGCCGGTTTTGGTGGCGGCTCTATGCTTGCCGCTTTTATCCTACCCCGGATGCTGGACCGGATCGAGGATCGAAAGGTCATGTTTGCCGGCGCCCTTCTGTGCTGCACCACCATGGCCGGGGCCGCCGCAATATTTGCGACAACCCCGCTGTCTTTGGGTCTGTTGATCGTTTTGTGGGCCCTAGCTGGCTTTGGCTATTCCACCACGCTGACGCCGTCTGGCCGCCTGCTGACCCGCTCGGCCCATCCCGAAGACCGCCCCGCCGTCTTTGCGGCCCAATTCACGCTGTCTCATTGCTGTTGGCTGGTGCTGTATCCTCTGGCAGGCGGGCTGATGACCCTGTTTGGGGCCACAACTGCCCTGAGCTTTATGGCGGCGATGTCCTTTCTGGGTATTATCGGTGCGGTCACCCTTTGGCCGCGTTCTGATCTGCATTCGGTGATCCACGACCATCCTGACCTGCCGCGTGACCACCCGCACATGGCCGGCCCGCCACCGCATGCTCATCCCGTCATAATAGACGACCTGCACCCCCGTATCCCGCGTGAGCCTTGAGCCCTGCTGCCGTTTTGCCCTAAACCGGAAAAACCAGACCCGCACCGGAGCGCCAATGGATCAGCTTGACCGCCGCATCATCTCAGTCCTGCAACATAATGCCCGCGAGTCGACCACAAAAATCGCGGCAAAACTGGGCGTTGCCCGGACAACCGTGCATGAACGCATCAGCCGGATGGAAGAACGCGGCATCATTGCCGGCTATTCCGTGATCCTGAACAGCCCCGAAGATGCCCCCCGCGTCCAGGTTGTCGTTCTGCTCGAGGTCCAACAGAAGGAAACCACCCGTATCATCAAGCGGCTCGAGGCCTATCCCGAGGTTAAACTCTGTCTTTCGATCAACGGTGACTTTGACCTGCTGTTGACCGCTGACGCGCCAAGGATCGAGGATCTGGATATTCTCGTTGATGATCTGGCACGAATCCCCGGTGTTCTGCGCACCAATACGAGCGTTGTTTTTGGCCGGCGGATTGATCGAATCTGATTGACTGATAACCCTCTGTAAACCAAGGCAAGGCTAGCGTGGCCCGGACTGATCAGAATCCCGGACCGGCAGAATGCCAAATCGCCTATTCATTGTCATAGCATGTGTTGCGTTGCTTCTGGCAGCGCGTCAGAGCTTTGCGGGCGCGGAGGCCCGGATGTCTCAGGCATGTGATCAGGCCGCCCGCCGCGCGGCCCTCGCCCAAGACATACCGCTTGATGTGCTGCGCGCCATAACGCGGGTGGAAACCGGCCGCGCGGTCGAAGGCCGGCTTGAGCCATGGCCATGGGCAATCAATGTCGAAGGGCGCGGCCATTGGTTCCGATCTGAGCAGGAGGCTAAAGCCTATGTCGCGGATATTTTCCAAGCCGGAAAGCGCAGCTTTGATATCGGGTGCTTTCAAATCAACTATCGCTGGCACGGGCAGGCCTTTCAGTCGATCGATGCCATGTTCGACCCCGAGACTAACGCCAGCTACGCGGCCCGGTTTCTGAAACAGCTATATTCCGAACTTGGGTCGTGGCCGGCAGCGGTGGGGGCCTATCACTCGCGAACCCCGGCTTTGGCCAAGACCTATTCCAGCCGCTACCAGATTGTTCATGCTCAGCTTGACCCGGGCACGGCGGTGCAAACTGCCCGCATGTCGCGTGATCCCTTCACACAACCCGCCGCACCGCTGTTCCCGGTGCAAATCACCCAGTTTCCGACGGGTGCGATGGGCTCCTTGATGCCAGCCGCGGACACCCAAACAGCCTTCATCGCCTTCAACTAGGAGAATTACGTGCCCAGACTTGACGTCCGCTCCCTGTTTTCTCCGACTGTTTTGCTGGCGCTTGCGTTGATGACCGTCATCGTGATGATGATCCTGCCCATGCCGTCCTGGGTTCTGGATGTCGGACTGGCCACGTCCTTCGCCCTGGCGATCCTGATTTTCACGCTGACCCTGTTCATCGAACGGCCGCTGGATTTCTCTTCCTTCCCGACCATCCTTCTGGGGTCTTTGATGCTCCGGCTGTCGTTGAACGTCTCATCGACCAAGCTGATTATCGGTCAGGGGCATACCGGCCCCAATGCCGCCGGCGATGTGATCGAGGGATTCGCAAGCTTCGTCATGGGCGGCAGCATATTCCTGGGCCTTGTCGTGTTCGGCGTCCTGTTGATCGTGAACTTTATGGTCATCAACAAAGGCGCGGCCCGCATGGCCGAAGTTGGTGCGCGATTTGCCCTGGATGGGATGCCCGGGAAACAGCTGGCCATCGACAGTGATATGTCCGCTGGCGCCATCGACCATCAAGAGGCCAAGGAGCGGCGCGAACGGGAACAACAGGAAACCACCTTTTTCGGCTCGCTCGACGGGGCGTCGAAATTCGTCAAAGGCGACGCAGTTGCCGGGCTTTTGATCACCCTGCTGAATCTGGTCATGGGGCTTGTCATGGGCGTGATCGTGCACGGGATGCCGGTGTCATCGGCGTTCGAAACCTACGCTATCCTGACGGTGGGCGATGGTCTGGTCTCGCAAATACCGGCCGTGATCATCTCGATCGCCTCCGCTTTGCTATTGGCACGTGGCGGCACGCAGGGCGCAACTGACATCGCCATCTTATCGCAACTGGGGCGCCACCCGGCCGCGCTGGGCACTGTTGCCGGTCTGATGGTGCTGTTCGCCCTGGTTCCGGGTCTGCCGTTTCTGCCCTTTATTCTAGGGGCCTGCGTTTTGGGCTACGCCGCCTATGCAGTGCACCGAAAACAGCAAAAGCAAGAGACCCAGGTTCAAACTGCGACGGATGAGGCGGACACAGCGGTGTCGCAGGCGATTGGCGATATTCTCGACCTCGATGATGTTCACCTGGAATTCGCACCGGATCTGGTCAGCATGGTCCTGAACCAGGGCACCGGACTGGATGCACGCATTGCGAATATGCGGACCTATGTCGCCTCGACCTTTGGATTGATCCTGCCCGATATCCGTCTGACCGATCGGGCCGAGCTACCGATGGGGACATATGTCATCAAGGTACATGGGGTGGAACAGGCCCGTGGTGCCCTGAACCCCGATCTGATTCTGGCGCTGGTTCAGGACGGGCACGATCTTTTGCCCGAGGGGAGGGATGTCACCGAACCTGTCTATGGTGCGCCTGCACGTTGGATCCTGCCCAAGGATCAAGAGGCCGCAGCAATGAACGGCGCTACGATTGTCTCGCCTCCGGAAATACTGGCAACACATCTGCTGGAAATCATCAAACAGAACTTCTCGCGTCTGTTGACGCTGAAGGCGCTACGCAGGCTGCTATCAGAAATGGCCCGGCTCAGCGACCCGGTCCGGGCCGAGGCAAACAGGAAACTGCTGGACGAGTTGATCCCCGACAAGGTTCCAATCGACACACTTCACGCAGTCCTGCGCCTGTTGCTGGACGAACGGGTTTCGATCCGCAATCTGGCGCTTATCCTCGAAAGCATCGCCGAGGCGCGCCTGACCACCACGCAACCCGAAGGGATTTGCGAACTGGTGCGACAGCGGCTTGGGTTCCAGCTTGTGGCCGACATGAAACGCGGAGACGGGTCGATCCCGCTGATCCAGCTTGCACCGGAATGGGAAGACACATTTGCCACCTATCAGGTCGATGCACCCAATGCAGGGCTGGATGTCGCCCTGCCGCCGAACCTGTTCAACAAGCTTGCAGACGGCGTGGTGGACAGTGTCTCACATTCTGCTGACCATGGCATCTTTCCCGCCGTCGTGACCTCGACCCGGCGCCGCAGGCTGCTGCGTACGATCATGCATGCGCGCGGCGTGTCCAATCCGGTCCTGTCATTTGAGGAAATCGGGCTCGAGGCGCGGCCCGCACTTGTAGGCACGGTACCCGCATGATCGCCCTCCCACCCGAACTCTTGTCGCACCTGGGCTCTGGGGCCTGGCATTTCTTTGGTGTTTTCCTACGCGTTTCGGCAATGGTATCCTTGATGCCCGCATTCGGGGAACGCAGCATCCCCACCCGTGTCAAACTTGGCACTGCCGTTGCCTTTACGTTGATCGTGGCACCGGCAGTGCCGACAAAGGAATTCGATCCCGAATTCCTGTCCATGGTCCAGCTGATCACCACCGAAACTCTTGTCGGAATGGCGCTCGGGATGGCGCTGCGCATCTTTGTTCTGACCCTGCAGACGGCAGGGTCCATCGCCGCACAGGCAACGTCACTCTCGCAAATTCTGGGCGGGGCAGCGGCTGATCCGGTTCCGGCCATGGGCTATCTGCTGACATTGGCCGGGTTGACCCTTGCCGTATTGCTTGGCCTGCACATCCGCTTGGCAGAGTTCCTGGTCCACAGCTACGATCTGTTTCCCACCGGAACCACACCTGCGGCGCCGGATTTGTCGGAATGGGGCGTGGAACGGGTCTCGTACAGTTTCAGCCTGGCATTCGCACTGGCGATGCCGTTTGTGATTGCCTCGCTGATCTACAACCTTGCGCTTGGTGTCATCAACCGCGCCATGCCACAGCTGATGGTGGCATTTGTCGGCGCCCCGGCCATCACATTTGCGGGGCTGTTTTTGCTGTGCGCTGGCGCGCCTCTAATCCTGTCGGTCTGGTCGGATGCCCTGTTTGACTTCATGCAGAACCCGCTGAGAGATCCGAGATGAGTGCATCGGACAACGACAGCGACAAGTCATACGACCCGACGCCGCAAAAGCTTCTGAAAGCACGGGAAAAGGGTGAGGTCGCCAAATCAAACGACCTGTCTGTTGTCGCGGCTTATGTCGGGCTGCTCATAGGTTTGCTTTTGGCAGGCAAGATTGGTGTTCAACATCTGGGAATATTGTTTGTCGTTCTGATCGACCAATCCGACAAGATCGGAACCATGTTGACGGATGGCCCGGCTGACGGTCTGGTGGGAGGGATGCTTGGCAAGGCTGCAATCTCGATGGCAACCATATTTGTTGTTCCCGCCACTGCGGTTCTGCTGAGCCTGATCGCCCAAAAGGCCCTGGTTTTTGCCCCCAGCAAGCTGCAGCCCAAATTGTCGCGGATCTCGATTCCGTCCAATGCCAAGAACAAATTCGGGCGCGGCGGTCTGTTCGAATTTGCCAAAAGCTTTGCGAAGCTGCTGATTTATTGCGTCTGCCTGTTGATGTTTCTGCGCGTCAACCTGCCCGAGATTTTGACTACCAGCGCCGCGCCACCGCAATCGTCGATCGTCTTGATGATGAACCTTTTATTCCGGTTCCTATTCATCGTTGTCACCATCGCACTGGCCATCGGAGTCGTGGACTACCTGTGGCAATATTCCGAGCATATGCGCAAGAACCGGATGTCCCGCAAAGAAATTCAGGACGAGACCAAAGACGCCGAAGGTGACCCACATGTCAAACAACAGCGCCGCCAGCGTGCACAGGAGATTGCGGCAAATCAGATGATGGCGAATGTCCCGACTGCGGATGTGATCATCGTGAACCCGACCCACTATGCGGTAGCTCTCAAATGGCAGCGGACGGCCGGCTCCGCACCGACATGCGTGGCGAAAGGTGTCGACCAGATTGCGGCCGCCATCCGCGCCTCGGCGGCCGAGGCCGGGGTTCCGATACACTCGGATCCCCCCACCGCACGGGCTCTCCATGCGACCGTCGAAATCGGGCATGAGATCGCCCCGGAACACTATCGCCCTGTCGCAGCCGCCATCCGCTTTGCCGAAGCCATGCGCAAACGCGCGAAGGACAGAATTTGATGCGGCTTACCGGACTTGCCGATCTGAAGCGTTTATCCGACGCGGCCTTCCAAAAAGAGCAACAGACCTTGCGCCCATATATCGAAGCCGAGGCCGAGATTTTGCAAAAACTGAGCCGATTGGACGCACAGCTTCAGCAGACCCGTCAAAACAGCGGCCAAGCTGATGGATATCAGGTCACCGGCACTGATGTTCTGTGGCGTGGATGGGAAGAGGCAACCCGACGAAAACTCAATACAGACCTTGCGCGCGTCCGAGCGCAAAAGCTAACCAAGATGCAAGCCTTGCGGAAAGCGTTCGGACGCAAACAGGCCCTAGGAAAGCTGATTGAAGAACAACAAAAGGCCCGCCGAGACATGCTTATGAAAAAGCGATCGCGGCAATAAGCGGGCCGAAACAGGCTTCAAGTATCCTGACGGTTAACACTCATGATCAGGACTTGCAGCACGTCATCACCCAAATCCTTCTTGGCGACCTGCAGCAAAGCCTTTCGGACCAAATCCAGATTGTCGGATTCCGTAAAGTTGCCGTTGAAACCACCGGTATTTGCGTGATCGAAAAGAACCTGCAGAAACCCATCTCTCAACTTTGGCTCAAACTCATAAATCGTTTCAGCAACGCCGGGTTTGGTTTTCAGGCTCAGCGACATTGTGACCAACGCGGCAATCCGGTCGGACTTCACGACCGGGATCACAAACTGTTTCGTCATCTTCAGATATTCATACTTGCTGGACGTATCCTTTTTGTCCGACTTGGTCTTAGTGGCCTTCTCCTTGGCTTTCTTGGGTTCGGCGGCAGCGGATTTATCCATGTCACCATCTTTGGTTTTTCCAGAAGGAGACATGGCAATTCCCGCACCAATTCCACCGCCTAGGCCAACAAGCAGAAACAATATAGGAAGTAGCTTTTTCATTGTTATACGACCTCAGAACGGCAAAAGTGTATCGAGGACCTGCTGGCCGTAACGAGGCTGCTGCACATCCGTGATCTGGCCTCGGCCACCATAAGACACGCGCGCCGAGGCGATCTTGTCATAGGTGATTTCATTCTTCCGCGAGATGTCCTGTGGCCTCACATATCCCGTGACCAAAAGCTCTCGCAGCTCGAAATTAACGCGCAGCTCTTGCGAGCCGGATATGGCCAGCACGCCATTCGGTAAGGCGTCGATGACGGTCGCCGCAACCCGCAGGGTCAGCTTTTCCTTACGCTTGACCGAGCCCTTGCCTTTACTGACCGAGGATGAGTCGATCCCGACAGCTTCGTCCAGCGTCGCCCCATCGGGCAGCCGTTCCAATGCGCGCTGCGGCAGGCCGAACAGCTCTGGAACCTCAAGGCTTTCGGACCCGCTGCGCGAGCGGTTCGTATCGTTGGAAATCTCGGCTTTCTCGTCCAGCTCGATCACAACTGTCAGGATATCGCCCTTTTTGATCGCGCGCTGATCACCCAAAAGCGATTGCTGCCCCCCGCTCCACAGCGATGACCGATCCACATTGCGTTGCGGCTGCGTGTGCAACGGTAAACCCGGCCACAGCATGGCGACATGTTCAGCAGATTCGTCCGCGGGTGTGAAACTTGGCGGTTTTCCCAAATGATCTATGCGACCGCAGGCGGTCAGAGCCAGGCTTGCCATCATCAACAATTTTAGTTTTCCGGACATCATTTTACCTCGATTTGACCGTCTGGTCGGATAAAGCCAACGACGGTAGTGCGGGACGACAGATTCATGACGCGAATACGATCACCGACAGCCCCACGCCCAAGGGCACGGCCTTCGGCTGTGATCGAAAGGGGCTGGCGGTCAAAGACCAGAACCACCAGATCATTGCGGTCCACCAATGCGGGCGGTCCAACATCGGCAGCGCGCACCGGGCGTCCGGGGTAAAGCGCGACGCGTGCTTCCTGACCGATCAAATCATCGGGGTTTGTAACCGCTCCGAGGACAACCTGATCTTTGATCTCAAGATCGGCGGCCGAGATCACCTCTTTGGCGCGTATGGTCCGGATCGGCACCACGATCTCAGCCAAGGCACAAAGCGGGCTGATCGTCACCAGTGCTATGAATAGGGCGCGCATCACCGCACCTGCGTTGTTGCGCCCATCATCTGATCGACGGCCGAGATGACCTTGGCGTTCATCTCATACCCTCGCTGGGCTTCGATCAGTTCGGTGACTTCGCGCACGGCATCTACCGAGCTGTCCTCGAGATATCCCTGGCGCAATGTGCCCATCCCACCCTCGCCCGGAGTGCCGATAACAGGCGCGCCCGAGGCTTCGGTTTCTTTGAACAGGTTGCTGCCGATCGCCTCCAGCCCCTTGGCATTGGAAAAACTGGCCAGGGTGAATTCACCGAGCAACTGTCCTTCGGCGGTATCATCGAAATAGGCGTAGACCTCACCCGATGCATTGATCGAGATCGACCTTGCATCGTCTGGGATTGTGATCTCTGGCGCGACAGCGAAGCCATCTGAAGTGACGATCAACCCTTCGGCCGAGCGTTTCAGGCTGCCGTCACGGGTAAAGCCAGACTGACCGCTGGGCAACGTCACCTCAAGATAGCCGCGCCCTTCGATTGCGACATCCAAATCGCTGCCAGTGGCCGCCAACGCACCCTGTGCCAGCTGCACGGTGACCGCAGCCGGGCGTACCCCCAGACCCAGTTGGATACCTGTGGGCAAGACGGTGCCGTCATTGGCGTTCACCGTCCCCGCGCGCGCCATTTGTTGATAGTGCAGGTCTGCAAACTCAGCGCGGCGCGCGTTGTAGCCTGTGGTATTCATATTCGCCAGATTGTTCGAGATCGTCTCGACCCGCATCTGCTGCGCGGTCATGCCTGTCGCTGCGATTTTCAGTGCCCGCATATCAATTCCTCCGTTATCAAATCAGCGCATCAGCGCCTTAAGCGCCCCACGCACACGTTCGTCTTCGGTTTCAAGAAAACTCTGCCCCAACTCATAGGCGCGCTGGATTTCGATCATCCGGGTGACCTGTTCGATCGCGTTCACGTTCGATCCTTCGAGGAATCGGTGCACAATGACCGGCTCCTCCACGGGTTCAATCGCTGCATCTGACCGAAATTGCGTGCTGCCTTCGCGCACCAGGCTCGTGGGATCAGCAACGCGGTAGACGCCGATCTGTCCCAGAACCTGCCCTTCAATACTGAGCGTGCCGTCGCTGCCGACATCAATCGACGCGGCATCCGGCGGAATGAAAACAGGGGCGCCGTTGCTGTCCAGAACCCGGTACCCATCCATGGTAACCAGATCACCCTCGGCACTGGGTGAAAACGCACCCGCCCGTGTCAGCCGGTTGCCGCTGGGGGTTTCGATCATGAAAAACCCGTCGCCTTCGATGGCGAAATCAAATTGCCCGCCGGTTTCGGTCAGAACGCCTTGTTGCAACGAGGTATTGCGCGCCTCTGCCCGCGCCATGGACAAGGACGGATTGCCCGGCGAGACTTTCACGAACTCGGAAAACACCAAGCCCTGCTGGCGGTACCCCGTGGTATTGGCGTTGGCGATATTGTTCGCCACCAGCCGCATTTCATTCATCAGCCCCGATTGGCGGGACAAGGTGGTATATGAGGTATCCATCAGCGGCCTCCGGCGATCAGTGGGATGAGGGTTGAGGTGAAGAACGTCACCAGCGTCTGGGTCATGAACCCCATCGAAATCCAGAAAACGATCACAATGGCGATCAGCTTAGGCACAAAGGTCAGCGTCATTTCCTGAACCGAGGTCAGCGCCTGGAACAGACCCACAACCAGACCCGAGACCAGTGCCACCGCCAGGATCGGGACGGATGTGATCACCGCGACCCAAAGCGCCTGGCGGACAATGTCATAATAGAGACCTTCGCTGAGCATCTATCAGACCGGCATCCGCAGGATTTCCTGATAGGCCTCGACCACTTTGTTGCGCACGATGACGGCGGTTTCGACGGCCAGTTCGGTCTGCGCCAACGCCTGAACCAGCGCGTGCGGATCGGCTTGGCCGGTCATCGCCGCGCCGGACATCTGCTCGGACTGTTTCAATGTTGCGGCAAAGTCCTGAAAGGTTGAGCGCAACCCCTGTGCCATTCCGGCAAGGTCGGGGTCGGGCTGCGTAGCGGGCCGCGCTACGGCATAGCTCTGCGCGGCGGTCAGGGATCGGATATCCATTCTGGTGTCCTTTATTTTCTGAGAAGTTCCATAAGGCTCGACGACATTTGTCGTGTCTGGTCGAACATCTTGAGATTGGCTTCGTAGCTGCGCTGCGCTTCACGCGCGTCAGCGATTTCGATCATCAAATCTACATTGGACCCGCGATAATGGCCGGTCTCATCGGCCAACGCATGGCCGGGGTCATAGATGCGCGACAGGTCGCGATGATCAAGCTTAACGCGCCCGGTCTCGACCATTTGCGCACCATCTTTGCTGACCGCTTCAAACGGCACGGTTTTGCGCCGATATCCCGGCGTATCCGCGTTCGAGATGTTTTCGGAGACGTGCCGCAAACGGGCCGCCTGCGCGCGCAGGGCGCTGGCCGAGGCGGAAAGGGAATGGGAAAAATCGCTCATCTCTCAGCCCTCCTCACCCGCGACCAAGGCTGGTACGCAGGATGCCAATCGAGGATTTATAGATCGCCAACGCGCGGTCATGTTGACGCTTGACCTCGACCGCTTTGAGCATTTCTTCCTCAAGGGAAACGCCATTTCCGTTGGGATCGCCCGAGGGTGCGGCATCGAACTCGGCCCAGGGCTGGGCTGCGGCGGCGCCGTTCAGATGCCCGGCCCGCGTGGCGGTCATCGCAACCTCATGCCCGGAATTTTCGAAAGCTTCCTGAAAGGCCTCGATATCGCGGGGCTGATAGCCCGGCGTATCCGCATTTGCCATGTTTCGCGCAATGACAGACTGCCGTTGCCCGGCATGGGTTGCCATTGCGTACGCAGTCTTAAAGACGTTCAGGTCAGAGAACATCGGGGCTTCTCCCTCGATCAATTTCAATCAAGGCTTAACCCCGATTCCTTTAGAAACCGTTTTCAGAAACCCGTTGGAGAACCCACGATGACCGATCTCGACCCGATGCTTCTGAAATGCGAATTCGACCGTTTGTCTGCCATGCGCCATATGGGCCGCGTGGCCAGTGTTGGGCGCGGCGTCATAGAAATAGAGGGGTTGGAGTGCGTTGCCCGCATCGGCGACAACCTGACCCTGCGGCGGCGCAGCGGCCCTGATCTGGCGGGTGAAGTTCTGCATGTCGAATCGGATCTGATCCACATGTTACCCGCCGCTGCACCCGATGGGGTTTGCTTGGGTGATAGGGTGATTCTAAATCAGACACCGGCATTTTCCCCCGGACTGCACTGGCTGGGTCGGGTCATTGATCCCTTCGGCAAACCGCTGGACGGCAAGCCGTTGCTGTCGGGCACTCAGGAAAGAGATATCCTGCAAAATCCGCCACCTGCCGTTGTCCGCAAACCGCTGGGCGCACGGATGGAAACCGGGCTGAGCATTATGAACACCATGTTACCTGTGGTGCAGGGGCAGCGTATCGGCCTGTTCGCCGGGTCAGGGGTCGGCAAGTCGACCCTGTTGGCCACGCTGGCGCGGTCGATGCAGGCAGACGCGGTTGTGGTCGCTCTGGTCGGCGAGCGGGGTCGTGAGGTTAATGAGTTCGTTGAACATGCGCTTGGGGCCAAGGGGTTGGCACGATCCGTGGTTGTGGCGGCAACTTCGGATCAGTCAGCACTGGCCCGCAGGCGCTGTGCATGGTCGGCACTTTCAGTCGCGGAATTCCTGCGGGATCAGGGGCTGAACGTCCTGTTTCTGGCCGATTCGGTCACCCGCTTTGCCGAGGCGCACCGCGAAATCGCCGTTGCGATGGGTGAGGCCCCCTCTTTGCGCGGGTTCCCACCTTCGGTCACGCCCTTGATTGCAGGTCTGTGCGAACGAACCGGGCCGGGCACCGCTGATCAGGGTGATATCACCGCGGTATTCAGCGTTCTGGTCGCGGGCTCGGACATGGATGAACCGATTGCCGACATTCTGCGCGGTGTCCTGGACGGGCATATCATCCTGAGCCGCGACATTGCCGAGCGTGGCCGTTTCCCGGCCATTGACCTCAGCCGGTCGGTTTCACGCAGCCTGCCCGCGGCTGCCTCGGATGCGGAAAACCGGATGATCTCGGAAACCCGCAAGCTGGTTGGCAGTTACGAGCAATCCGAGGTTATGATCAAAGCCGGGCTTTATGCCGAAGGGGCAGACCCGTTATTGGATCAGGCAGTCCGGGTTCATGATGAGCTTGATGGTTTTTTCGGCAAGGCCGAACCGGACGGAATCAGCAACAGTTTCAACCACCTGCAACTGATTCTGCGACGCGCCGGGGCAGCATTACCGCAGTGAGGAATTCAAGACAGTTTTAAGTGTTAAGCCCACCTTAAGACCTGCCCGGCTACCCCTGTAACTGGGTGATAAAAAGGTGGTGGAGATGGGTGCGCAATCCAATGTGGCGCCAATCATCATCAAGAAGAAACGTGTGTCAGGTGGCGATGGTCACCATGGTGGCGCGTGGAAAGTCGCATATGCCGACTTTGTCACAGCCATGATGGCGTTCTTCATGTTGATGTGGCTGCTGAATGCAACAACGGAACAACAACGCAAAGGGCTTGCGGATTATTTCTCGCCGACCATTCCCATAAACCCGGTTTCGGGTGGCGGCGATGGGGCCTTTGGCGGCAATTACATGTTCTCTGAGGAAACTCTGGTCATGGACGGGACCGGCGCCAGCAAACGCAGCCCGACGCCCGCGCGACAAGCGCGTGGATCGGTTGGCGTCAGCTCGGACGGCGGCGGAAAAGAAACGGTCGAAGACTTTTCCTCACTGGAATCAGAGCTTATGGGGCGAACCGGCGAAAGCATGGTGTCCGACAAGGTCCTCAAACATATCGTCACCCGCGTGACGGATGAGGGTCTGGTGGTCGAACTCTTCGCCACCAAGGATCAACCTCTGTTCGAATCAGGGACGAACCAACCAACCAATATGCTGCGTGCTCTGACATTGTTGGTGGCCCGATCCTCTGATCTGGTGACAAATGACATGGCGGTCGGAGGGCATGTCGGTTCCTCGCCGGTGGTTCTGGCCAAAAACCCGGCCTGGGATTTGTCTACCTCGCGCGCTCAGCAAGTTCGCCAAATGCTGCAGGACAAGGGTGTTGCGCCGCTCAGGTTGGACCGCGTAACCGGTCATGCTGATCGAAAATTGTCGGATGAAAACCCGATGGCCGTACGCAACAACAGGATCGAGATTATCTTTCTGCGCGGCACCTGAGAATAAAAGGATAGACGGCATTTTACCCGTTAGCGCGCTGTTAAGGCCCAGCGCGTTAGCTGTTGCATCAAGATTTGACGCAACAGAAGGGCGTGCCAATGACAATTTCCTCTTCGCTGAACGCAGGTGTGGCCGCATTGAAGGCCAATGCAAACCGGCTGGCGACGATCTCGGACAATATCGCGAATTCGTCGACCTTCGGGTATAAACGGGTCGAAACCGATTTCCATTCGATGGTCACCTCCGGCCAGGGCGGCAGCTATTCCGCTGGGGGCGTTCGCACCACCAGCCAACGCCTGATCGACCAGCGCGGTTCGCTGGTGACAACCAACAACTCCACCGACCTTGCGGTGCGTGGGCGCGGCATGATGCCTGTACGACCAAGTTCTCAGATCGCGGCCGGTTCGAATGAGATGTTGCTGACCACGACAGGGTCGTTCCGCACCAATGAAGAAGGATATCTGGTCACCGAATCAGGGCTTGTTCTGCTGGGTTGGCGTGCGAATGCGGATGGAACCATCCCTGCGGTTCCGCGTGACACTCCAGCTGCGCTTGAACCCATTCAGCTCAGTGTTAATCAACTGTCGGGCGCGCCCACGACGCAGATGAATCTGCGCATGAACCTGCCCGCGACCGCTACGGATGCGGGTTCCCCTGGCGACATGCAACCCTTGTCCGTTGAATATTTCGACAATCTGGGAAAATCCGAAAGCGTTGATATCGAACTCGTCCCTACAGTGCCGGCCACCGGCAGCAGTAACGAATGGACGATGATCATGCGCGATTCAGCCTCGGGCGGCACCATTATCGGTGAATACACCCTGACCTTCACCGATAGCCGAACTGCGGGTGGCACGCTGGCCAGCGTAACTGCGGTCACCGGCGGTGCATATGACCCAGCAACCGGCAGCGTTGTGGTGAACGTGGCCGGCGGCCCAATGGAAATCAATATAGGGGAAATCGGGGATGCCGACGGAATCACGCAACTGTCCGATACATTTGCACCAGTTTCGATCACGCGCGACGGTTCGGCGGTCGGCACCATGACCAGCGTTCAGGTTGACGAAAACGGGTATGTTTATGCGTTCTACGATACCGGTGTCAGCCGACGCATGTACCAAATCCCATTGGCGGATGTTCCGAACCCAAATGGACTGACCGCGCTGGACAGCCAGACCTATGCACCATCCCGGGAAAGCGGGACGTTCTTTCTGTGGAATGCGGGGGACGGGCCAACCGGCGACCTGGTTTCTTTTGCGCGCGAAGAATCCACTACCGATGTGGCGACCGAGCTGACCTCAATGATCCAGACACAGCGGGCTTACTCTTCCAGCGCAAAGGTTATCCAAACGGTGGATGAGATGCTTCAGGAAACAACCAATATCAAACGCTGATCAGGGTTTTGATTCAGGAAAGGGACCTGCAGAATGAATATGTCCACAGCATTGAACAACGCGTTGGGCGGCCTGACCGCCGCCAGTCGCGGTGCGGCGGTTGTGTCCGAAAATATCGCAAACGCATTGACGCCCGGCTACGCGCGCAGGTCACTGGAACTGGCAACCAACACGATTTCCGGTCACGGCGTGCGTACCGTAGGTGTCATTCGTCATCAGGATCCCGTCCTCACGTCCAACCGCCGGGCCACGGATGCCGATCTGGCCTTCCACACCACCATTTCAGACTTTCACACAAGGTTGGAATCTTTGGTAGGGTCCGCCGATGATCCCGCATCGCTTTCGGTTCGGCTGGCTGATTTTGACAGCAGCCTGCTAACAGCGGCAAGCCTGCCGGATTCCAGTGAACGACTGGACCAGGTAGCGCGCACGGCTCAGGATCTGGCACGCGGTCTGAACGCAGCCTCTGAAGGGTTGCGTCAGATGCGATCCGACGCGGACCGGTCCATCGGCAAACAGGTCGACACCCTGAATCAGACCCTCAAGGATATTGAAGAGCTGAATGCCAAGATCCCGGCCATTAAGTATTCCGGCGCCGATATTGGTGGGATACTGGATCAACGACAGGTCCTGATTGATCAGGTCAACGAACTGGTTCCTGTAAATGTGATTCAAAGGGACAATGATCAGGTCTCGCTTTATTCTGATGGCGGCTTGATATTGCTGGAAAACACTGCGGCCGAGTTCTCCTTTTCGACAACCGGCGACACCAAGCCCCATATGACCCTGGCAAACGGGTTGTTGTCCGGGCTTGAGATGAACGGAAACACTGTCCGCACCAGTGGCGATTTTGCCCAAATTCGCGGCGGTGCCTTGATGGCCCAATTCCAGATTCGGGATGAAATCGCGGTTGAGGCTCAGGTCGATCTGGATGCTGTTGCGCGCGATCTTATCGAAAGGTTCGAAACGCCGGGGCTGGATCCGACCGCGCTGGCCACGGATCCGGGCGTGTTCACCGATGACGGCAACCGGTTTGATCCGGCATCGGTGACGGGATTGGCCTCGCGCATCAGCTTGAACGCAATCGTCGACCCGGACGCCGGAGGAGAGAGCTGGAAACTTCGCGCCGGGCTGGGTGCGGCCACACCCGGCAGCGCCGGAGATGCCAGCCAGCTGCGCGCCTTCAGCTCAATTCTGAACGACGAACGCCCTGTTTCCGGCGCTGTTTTCGGGGCCGGAAACATGCCTGCCGCAGACATCTCAGAGGCGCTGTTGTCACGGATTGGGTCGGACGCACATGTGGCCGATGGGCGGCGGGTGTTTGCAAACAGCGCCAATCTGGAAATGATGGCCATTGAGGCCGAACAGGGCGTCGATACCGATCAGGAATTGCAGCGGCTAATGCAAATCGAACAAGCCTATGCGGCAAATGCCAGACTGGTTTCGGTCGTCGATGAACTTATGGATACGTTGTTGAGGCTGTGATGATGAATGTAACCTCTATGGGCGACCTCGCGCGCGGATTGACCCTGAAATCGCGGGCGACTGATATCAAAAATCAGATCGAATCCCTGTCTTATGAGATGTCTTCAGGCAAAGTGCAGGATGTCTCCGGCCATCTGGACGGGGATTATTCCTATCTTCTGGATATGGATCGAAACCTGTCACGCCTGGATGCCTTTCAGGTGGCCACAGCCGAAGCTGGCCTGTTCACCGACGCCATGCAGCTTAGCCTGACAACAATCGATGACGCGGTGGGGCGCCTGACGTCGTCCTTGCTGGCATATGGGACATCCAATCAGGCGGTCACCCATGAACATGCCTCTGTTCAGGCCAGAAATGAGCTGGATACGGTCATGTCTGCTTTGAATACCCGTGCGGGTGGCCGAAACCTGTTTTCCGGCGTGGATACTGATGTATCGCCTCTGTCATCTGCGGATACCTTGTTGACAGCGTTAGAGGCTGAGTTGACGGGGCTGACAACACTCACGGACATCACACAAGCTGCGGAAGACTGGTTCAATGATCCTGCGGGTTTCGATGCGGTTATCTATCAGGGCGCAGACACAACTCTGGCACCGATGAGCATTTCGGAAAACGAAAGTGTCTCCATTCCGATCACTGCGACCGATCCAACACTCAAAGCGGCGTTAAGGGATATCGCCGTTGCCGCCCTGGTTTCGGTCGATGGTCTGGGACTGCCGAATGATCTGCGGACGTCCTTATTCACCCAACTCGGGAGCGAGCTTGCCAACACGCAGGACGGAACAGTGAATTTGCGGGCGGATGTTGGCGCCGCCGAAGCCAGGATTGAACAAGCCGCCACGCGCAATGCGGCGGCGCGTACAAGCCTGGAATACAGCCGAAAATCTCTGATCGCCGCGGACCCGTATCAAACCGCAGTGCAACTGCAGACTGTCCAATTTCAATTGGAAAGCCTGTATTCTGTCACTGTTCGCAACGCGAACCTATCGTTGGTGAATTTCCTGAGATGAGATTACTTGCCATTCTCCTGATCCTGCTTCCGAGCCTGTCTTTTGCCGGGGCAATCCGGCTGAAGGACCTTGTCGATTTCGACGGGGTGCGCGGCAATGATCTGGTTGGTTATGGTCTCGTGGTCGGATTGAATGGAACCGGCGATGGGCTCAGGAACTCTCCGTTCACCGAAGAGATCATGTCCAATATTCTGGAACGGCTTGGTGTGAACGTGAATGGTGAGGATTTTCGCCCCAAGAACGTCGCCGCTGTTCTTGTGACAGCCAGCCTACCCCCCTTTTCGCGGGTCGGTGGCCAGATTGATGTCACCGTTTCGGCCATCGGCGATTCCAAAAGCTTGCTGGGCGGGACGCTTATTATGACACCGCTGAATGCGGCAGATGGTCAGATCTATGCGGTGGCACAGGGGTCAGTTCTTGCAGGTGGCGCCGTTGCCGAAGGCGATGCGGCTTCGGTCACCCAAGGGGTTCCGACATCCGGTGTGATCCCATCCGGAGCTCGGGTCGAACGTGAAATCGACTTTGAGCTTTCCGATCTGACCCAAATGCGCCTAGCCCTGCGTGAACCGGATTTCACAACCGCCGGTCGGATCGAGCAGGCAATCAATACCGAATTCAACCGGGCCGTAGCGATCATGCGCGATTCCGGGACGGTCGAACTGAATATTGCAGCGACACAGGCGATCTCGACCGCGCATGCGCTTGGGCGCATTGAAAATATCCTAGTAGAGCCAGAAACAACGGCGCGAGTAGTAGTCGATCAGCGTTCGGGCACGATTGTCATGGGTCAGGAAG
The DNA here is from genome assembly GCF_059610185.1 of Ruegeria sp. YTSA108. Lineage (NCBI taxonomy): Bacteria > Pseudomonadati > Pseudomonadota > Alphaproteobacteria > Rhodobacterales > Roseobacteraceae > Ruegeria > Ruegeria sp. YTSA108. The sequence continues at coordinate 80,733 of NZ_JBXWND010000011.1, forward strand.
TGCGTATCTCACGTGTGGCAGTCTCACAGGGCAACCTGACACTGACGGTCGATGAGGCCCCTATCGCGGTTCAGCCGAACCCGTTCGCCCGAGGCGAAACCGTCGTGGTTCCGCGTACCGTAGCCAGTATCGAAGAAGAGGAAGGCACCGGTCTGGCGGAAATTCCCGAGGCCACGACCTTGTCCGAAGTCGTCGCAGGGCTTAACGCTTTGGGTGTTTCACCCCGCGACATGATCGACATCCTGAAAACGATCAAAGCGGCCGGAGCATTACACGCCGAGTTCATCGTTCGATGAAGGGCTATCCCGGCGGTAGGCGCACAGCCCCAAGACCCGCCGGGAATTCACGTCACTTTGATTTCCAACTGTCCAACCATTTGCGGAATCGGTTGCGATGCTCACCGATGGCGTCGCCGGTTGCATACAACCCATCCTCGACACTCTCGATCATCGGATCGATCCGCGCCTGGCGGAACCTGCGCCAGCGCACCCAGATTGCCCAGACAATCGCAAAGAAGACCGTCAGGAAGACGATGTTGAACCAAGGGATCAGACGCGCATCCGGACCGTCGACATGTTTGATAAAGACAGCGTTGGGAAAGATCGACATGAACTCATTCCGCCAGCCATAATGCGTCACGGCAACCCAGTCCGGGTCGTTTTTGTCCGAGATCGCGTCATTGGCTTCGGTATACAAATTGGCAGTGTCGAATTTGAAATAGGGCGGCCAACCCCAGCTGGTATCTTCGTTGCGATACACAATCGGTTTGCCATTGGCACGTACGGCCTGAATGAACTGTACATCCCGGTTCGACAGACTGGCCGACTGATCATCGGGCTCGGACCAGAAGATCCGGGTCCAGTCGTTCAGGTCCTGCCGTTCTTCATAGGTGTTGACGATCCGAACCACATCCCGTTGCGGCAGAGAATACTGAAGGACTACGGCGACCGTTCCCCAGAAAATCAGAATGAATGCCCATTTCAAATAGGCCATGCTTTACCTCTCACATGTAGTTCACAATGTAGATCAGCGACCCGATCGCTACCCAAGGCACAACATAGACACCCAGGATCAATTTGCGCCGGAACGAATTGTCATAGACGTGCAGCCCCCGTGCGACAAAGGCTGCCTTGTCTCCGGTTTTGCCCTTTTCGTCCCACCAATGCTCTAGCCTGCGGCGACGCACACTGCGTGAATACAGCGACAGGGCAAAATAGGCCACGGTCTGGATGACTAGCAGGATCAGAAACAGGCGCATCGCTCCGAACATTTCAATCCTTTCCTAACGCGCCCCAGGGACCAACGCGGGCGATAACAGTTTCGCTGATCCTGTCTCGACCGCTCATATCCGGCTCATGTCCGAACAGGGCAGCGCGGGCACCCGCCTTGTCCACCTGATACTCACGCGCGAGGAAATCAGCAACATAGGCCTTCTTGGCCTCGGACCAGGAATTGTAGGTGCTATAGAACAGCTCTTTGTGGCAGATGAACATCTGGCGCGGGTCCAGTGGGGCCAATTCGGCCAGCAGCATGTTCACCAGATCACGGTTCGGCGTATCGGCGGCCCGCAGCGTATAGAAATACGCCGAATGATCCGAGGTGATCCGGGGCCACCGCCCGCCATCCGTCGCCCAACGCAATAGCTGCGCCAGCCCATGATAGGCCTCTGGCAACCGATCCGCGTGGGTGCGCGCCAGCCGACGCATATCACTGCGGTTCAGGCCAGTCAGATCGACCCCGGCATCAGCGGCCGCGTCGACGGTCAGGAAGTCCATCTTTTGCTGCAGGATCGCAGCAGCATCCACGCCGCGCGCCTTGACGATGGGTTCGACCAGGTCGTTATAGTCCAGGAACTCGGCGATCTGGTTCCGCTGCGACGGGTCAAACGTGTATTTGATGTTCAGATCGTCGGGCTTTTCGCCCATGCAGATCGCCGCCGGGTGATCCATGTCTGGAAACAGATACAGCCCGCCGAAATGCGCGGTCCAAAAATTACGCTGTTCAAAGGCAGTGTGGCGCAGGTGGACCGGGTTGCGGGTGACATCGCCAGTTTCCTTGGCCGTTTCGATCATCTTTGCGATCAACACATCGTCGAACCAGGCGTCCTCTTCGGTTTTGAACTGCTCGACCATGCCTGCCAGTTGCTGAGCCTTGCGTAGGGTGCCGCCAGCAGTATCGGCCTCAATCTCGATCTTCTGGATGTTGAAAAGATCGCGCGGCGTGGTGAGTTTGAAGACCGAGTTCACCAGTTCTCCGGCCACCGCATCGGTGGCGGTCAGGGCAAACAGCTGCGCCTCGTTCATCTCGATGAATTCGCGCAGGATATCGCGTGAGGTCGAGAATTTGACGTTCAGCAAAGGCGCGCGTTTCTGCTCGGTCGTCAGCAGGATGAACTGCCGGTTGACCCCGTTGGGGTTGAGGTAGAGCGGGTCATCCAACTCAATCCCCACCTCGGGCGAATAGCCCGAGATATCGACATGGAAATCCGTCAGCTCCGTAGTCTTGCCCGCCAGATGCTGCAGCGCGCGGTTATACCGCTCGACCAGAGCCGGGCTGGAGATGTGGACGAGATTGCCGAACATCAGGCCTTTTTTGATGAGGCGGATCATTCGCTTGCTTCCCCATAGCAGCGAGGAGAGAAACGACTCTTATGTTCACAACTAACCAAGCTTTCGATCGGTAGATTGTCGAACAGCTCATAGCTCTCGATATACTTGACAAAATTCTGACCTCTGGAAGTCAGTGCATTGTAGAACAGGATAAGAAGCTCGTCGTCGGAGAACAGCGCTCTAACAAGTTTTTTGTGACTTTCCTTTTTCTCGGCGGCTTCATCGATCACGCGCAGCATATTATAGGAAAAACGGAAATATTGGCTTAGATCAGATTGATGATCACGGTAAACTTGTTCGTACCTCGAAAGGGTATCATCTAATTCTTCAGCGCCTTCGAACATTTTTGTCGACGAAGGGACATCGGATAACTGTCTGTAGTACCGCCTGAAACAATCTCTTCCTTGGTACAGAACTTTACCGTCCTTTCGAGTAATATCCATACCCGCGACAATAGAATTGTGCGTCGAAATTAGTTCAAAGACAAAACTATCTAAACGCTGCTCTCTCGCAGACTTAGCCAATTGATTGGTCGCTTTCTTTTGACCCTCAACCTCCTTCCTTGTGAGGCTGAGTTCTTTCCTTTGCGCCGCCAACTCCTGACTTTGTAGCCAAACTGTGATGATGATCCAAAGAAACGCCAACACGCCGGCGATACCGGCAAATGTGTCCCCAATTTCATTGGATGGCGAAGTTAAGAACGCAAAAAATCGAAGTTGCCAACCTCCCTGTTCCGTATGCTGAGGAAGAAGGGCCAAAGCGATGACAACGATCAGAAAAACTTTGGAAATCGATTTTCCAACATCCATGGGGTTGCTGCTAGAAAGGCCTAAACGGACATTTTTCATTTGGTTGACCAACCACGTCTTCACGATTTCCCCTCCAGATACCGCCGTTCGGCCTCTTCCATCAGGCCCATCTCACGCACCATTTTTTCGATGGCGACCGCGTCGCTCTTGTCGGCATAGCGGAATTCGCTGTCGGCGTAGCGGTTGATCTCCTGAATCACCATCTCGACCGTGATCGGCTGGCGCAGGTCCTCGATCATCGCTTTCTTGGTGTCGTAATCGCGAAACAGGAACAGGTCGGGGTTCTCCATCCACTCGTCGGGCAGTTCGAAATCCATCGCGCGGACCTTGACCGCGTCGGTGATGTTCTTGATGGCGCGGCCCGTGAAACGCTCATCCGCCTGTTGGATCGCCTTGAGGTAGGTGCCCAGCTTGGCGATCGTGTCCATCTGGCCGATATCGCCGGACACCCGGTCATAGACCTGCAGCAGCGCGTCCTCATGCGGGCGTGAGTGGCTTTCGAAACTGGCAGCGACGGCCTTTTTGATTTCCTGCGCGGCATAGGCCTCGTGCGCGCCCAGCGGGATGTCGTGGTTGCGGCCCATCAGCAGGTGCAGGATGTCGATGTAATCCTCGCGCGTTTGCGGCCCGTCCACCAGAAATCGCGCACCTGCCCGCTGGCGCAGGGCGTCGTCCACATTCTCGGGATAGTTCGAGAACATGCCAAAGGTGCAGTTGCCACGCACGACGGTGTTGGCGCCGGCAAAGCTCTCCATCAGAACGGCGGTGATTTCCAACTGCCCGGCGCTGGACTGCCGGTCGCCGCGTTTGCCCGCCAGCTGGTCGATATCATCAATGGTGCCGAAGCCGATGACCGAGGGGTCGATGATCGTGTTGATAAAGGCTTTGGCGTTCTGGCCGGACTTGCCCTGATAGCTGTCGATATTATCGGTGCTCAGGTTCTGATAGCGGAACGGATAGCCCGCGTTCTGGCAATAGTCGTTGATCAGTCCGGCCATCATCTGGATCAGGGTGGTCTTGCCGGTGCCCGGTTTGCCGTCGCCCATGAAGGTGAAGATGAACCCGCCAAGCTCGGCGAACGGGTTCAGGCGGCGGTCAAAGTCATAGGCCATTACCATCTTGGCCAGCTTCATCGCTTGATACTTGGCGATATGGTTGCCGACCACCTCGTTCGGCTTCTTGAACGTCATGGTCAGGGTGGTGGATTTGGCCTTCGAGGCGGGCTCAAACCCCCGGATCGTCAAGTCGTCGGCCTCGATATGCCAGGCGGCGTTCTGGAACGGGGCCAGATGGCCTGCAGTCTGCGCGCGCAGGGCGGCCTTCTCCATCAGTTGCTCGGCATAGGCGCTGGTGGCGGCGATCAGATGCGCGTCGTCGGGGGCGTGTTTGGCCAGCGTCTGGTCCAACTCCCACAGAGCGCCATGGAGGGCAAGCTGGCCGTTGTCGGTCAGGACCTCTTCGATCTCACCGATATCGACGGTGGTTTCGCCCAGATGCGAGGACATCAGGTAGGCCAGCGCATTGCCGAATGTGTGCGAGGTGATTAAGGCCTCAGCCGTCAGCAATTCCGAGAATTCGGTCTTGCGCGCGGCGGGCAGATCCCCGGCCAAATTCGCACGTTTTAGATCGGCCAGAGGGGTTTGTTCGGCATAGGCCTCAGACACGGCCAGAGCGATGGCGACGGCGCGACGAATAGCCTGTTGCGTGGTGGCCTGCGGCGGAGAAACCAGCGTATCGCCATCATCAGACGCCTCAATCCGTTCCACCAGATGCACCCCGTCGGCCCGCACAGTGCGCCGTGTCACCAGACCCGGCGTGGTAGACCGAAACCGCCGACCTGTGGATACGCCCGGCGACCTCTCAACCGCGGCCTCAACCGCTTTGGCAATCCGCGGGGCGTGTTCGAACCCGTTCAGCAAAGCGGTGGCCGCGGTGTAGTGCTTGCGAATATCGTCTTCGCGCAATTCCATCTGGTCTGACGTCAAACTCATCTCAAAATCGCCTTTACTGTCTTCAATATCTCAACACCTGCCCGGTCTTGCTGACGACGAACTTGCGCACGTCACCAAAACCCGGCGGGTTGCGCTCGGCCAGTACCTGGAACGGGCGTTGTGGCAGAATGATCGAGCGCTCGGTTTGCGTCGCCCCGGTCTCGGCTCCTTGCCCGCCGAATGGGTCCAGCGCAAAGACCTCGCGGTCTACGGTCCCGAACCAGCCCGAGCGTTCTTGAATCACATCCTCGCTTCGCAGCGCTTCAGTGGTCCAGGCCAAGGCCCAATCCTGACCCGCAGGGGATTTCGCATCCTCCAGCACCTGCCGCAGCGGGCCGGATTGCTCGGTAAAGGCCGAGGAGTACATCGGCCCCACATGAATGCGGCGCAGGTGTTTGGGATGCAGGTCGTCGAAATCCTGATCAAAGCCTTTGGCGATGGTCACCAGTTTCAGCCCACCCAAGGATTGCGCCATCAGATGCGCCTGCACTTCGGGCCAGCGGCGTTGATCTTTGGGCAGGGCCGTGCGCCCCGAATCCTCCAACTCCATCAGGTAGATGACCGGCAGGTTTATTTGGCTGTCATAGACGGCCCAGTGGATCAGGAACCTGCGCCGCTCGCCCTCATTGCCAATCCAGTGACATTCGGGATCGTTGCGGGCCCAGAACAGCTCACCCTTCAGCAATTCCTCGTAATAGAGCCTTTGGGACAGCGCGAATTGCAGCTTGGTCGGGATCTCCCGGTCGCTGATGATGGTGCGCACCATGTCGGTTTTCAGCTCATCCTCGGACGGCATATTCGCCAGATGCACCTGCGCCTGCTGCGCGTCATTGGCCATGGTCAGCAGCTCGGCCGCCACCGGAAAGCCGCTGTCGCGCTTGTCCATGGCGAGGCTGCCAAAGAACCGCCCCGTATCGCGCCCGACCAGCAGGTATTTCATGGACAGCGCACGGAAGGTGTAGAGCAGCCCCGAGAGATAGCTCGACACGATCCGCACCTCTTGTTTTGAGATCGCGCCCTCCGCCTCCATCGTCGCGGCCACGCGCAGAAGGTGGACGGTGATTACCTCGAATTTGCGAAAGTAACGACGCGAGGCGAAGGTATCGGTCAGGCCGACATGGTCTTGGGTGAGGTTAAGGTCACTCATTCACGTTTGCCTGCGATTGACGCTTCTGTTTTCTTAATAGAACGAGAGCCCACATTACAGCCACGACGCCCGCCAGCATACTGGGAGTGCCCAGCAAAAACGCCAAATGGTAGGATACACGAGCTATGAACATTCCAAAGCTGCCCTGTGCAAACAAAAGCCCGGACAAAAACGCCGCCAAAATAGGCCAAAAAATCATCGCTATACCGAACCAGAGTATTCTGAAGCCGACGACCTTGGGTCTTTGTTGAATTTGTTCAGTCAACGGTTCCGTTCCACAAACGATGAGCCGAATGAGAAAGGCTGGCGACCACAAGAACGACGGCCACCCATCCAAACGGTCCGCCTAGAACGGCGTACATCACTGAGAACACAAGCCAGAAACTGCCGAGAACGATCCACCAAAACCAGTTCTCTGGAGCCACCAGAAATGTAAAAAACTCCAGCAGTTCCAAGATCAACCCCCATACAAATTCTTATCATGCTTCTCGACAATCGACGCAAACCGGCGGGCAAAGCGTTCATCTGCCTTGGCCTTTTTCTCCAGCACGTCGCGGGCAAAGACCATGTGGTCCTCATGCGCCTCGAGCATGTCGGCCATTTTCTGGTTGGTCGCGGTGCCGATCGAGGCCATGGCGGTTTGCGCCTCTTGGTCGGTCTGCACGCCGATCTCGTTGATGCGGTGGGCCACATCCTGCTGCTGCGCGGTTTTCAGCGATTTGGTCAGGGCGTCATACAGCACCACACGCTGTTGCGTGTCTGTCTGCAGCTTGTTGATCAGCACCATCTGCGTCGCCGCCTGGTTCTGCAGGGAGTCAACCCAAGTCTTGCCCTTTTCGATATAGCGCTCAAGCGTTTGCGACTTGGCCAGCTTGACCTGCTCTTCCTGAACCTTGGCGTTGTATTGCTTGTTCAGCTCGGCCAGTTCGGTTTCCAGTTGGGTCCGCGCGGCGGCGTCCTGTTCGACGCTGATCTTGTTCTCCAGCGTGATGATCGTCGGGTCCATGCCCTGAATCTCAGCCCGCAGCGCTTCCAATTCGGCCACGGTGGCCTCACGGTCGTCCAGCGTGCCGGTCAGGTTGTTTTCAACTTTCACGCGCTGCTCTTCCAGCACCGACAGCTGTCCTTCCAGCAGTTTCACGATCACGTCGGATTTGGCGATCAGGTCCTGCAGCTTGTCGTCGATACTGGCTGTGCGCATCCGCTCCTGCCGCATCGATTCAGATTTACCCTTCGAGAAGATGCCAACAAACGTCTCCCACCCGGATTTTGAGCGCATCTCGTCAAAATCCTTAGAGAACGCGCTGGTGACGTCATCCAGACCCATGATCAGCTCGGCGATATTGGCGTTCATGACTTCGGTATGGGCGTGCACATCTTCCAAAGTGGCGTTTTCGATATCGATATCCGCCTCGGCCGTACCGATCTTGGCCCGCGCAGCCTCAATCCGCGAGGTCAGCCCTTGGATCTGCGACTGGCTTTCGCGCACTTTCGTCTGTGTTTCTTCAATCAACGCTTCGAATTGCTGGTTCGACATCTCTGCTGTCCCCTGTTTTCTTTATTTACCCAATAAGATAGGGAATGTTATGTTCATTTACATCCCCTTGAGCCCTCAAATCACCGAGACTTTTACAATTTCGTATCGAAAAAGATAGGCCACGCAGGCGAGATATCTGCGCTCCGCAACGATGAATTTGATCAAATCTGGATTGATCCTGCCCGCCGAGTGGACATAGACAAATGCGACGCCACCTGTTTGGGTGCGCGCAAACCCTTTTCTGCCGGAGTCCGACCCATGCTGGATACTACAACCGACCTGAAATCCATTTTGAAAAACCCCGATCTGCTGGTGACCAAGGCCTATATCGGCGGCCAGTGGGTCGATGGTGACAATGGGACGTTTTCCGTCACCAACCCTGCGCGGGGCGATGTGATCGCCGAGGTCGCCGACCTGAGCCGCGCGCAGGTTGCAGGTGCCATCGCACAGGCCGAGGCCGCGCAAAAGGAATGGGCCAAGCTGACAGGCAAGGAACGTGCGGTGATCCTGCGCCGCTGGTACGATCTGATGATGGAAAACGCCGAGGATCTGGGCAAGATCCTGACCGCCGAACAGGGCAAGCCGCTGGCCGAAGCCGTGGGTGAGATCGGCTATGGTGCCTCGTTCATCGAGTTTTTCGGCGAAGAGGCCAAGCGCGTTTATGGCGAGACTATTCCAGGTCATCAGCGCGACAAACGCATCATGGTGCTGAAGCAGCCCATCGGCGTTGCGGCCTCGATCACGCCCTGGAACTTCCCCAACGCGATGATCACGCGAAAGGCCGGACCGGCGCTTGCAGCCGGATGCGCCTTTGTCGCCCGGCCTGCCGCCGAGACACCCTTGTCGGCGCTGGTTCTGGGCGCATTGGCCCAGCAGGCAGGCATCCCCGCCGGTGTGTTCAACGTGGTGCCCTCGTCGCGCGCCAGCGAAATCGGCAAGGAATTCTGCGAAAACCCCGGCGTGCGCAAGCTGACCTTTACCGGCTCAACCGAAGTCGGGCGCATCCTGCTGCGGCAGGCGGCGGAACAGGTGATGAAATGCTCGATGGAACTGGGCGGCAATGCGCCGTTCATCGTGTTTGACGATGCCGATCTGGATGCCGCCGTCGAAGGCGCGATGATGTGCAAGTTCCGCAATAACGGCCAGACCTGTGTCTGTGCCAACCGCATCTATGTGCAGGCCGGTGTCTATGACGCGTTTGCTGCCAAGTTGAAGGCTGCGGTCGAGGCTCTGAACGTCGGCGACGGCCTGAACGAAGGCATCACCACCGGACCGCTGATCAATGATGACGCCGTTGCAAAGGTGCAGGAACACATCAAGGATGTAACCGACAAAGGCGGCCAAATCCTGACCGGTGGCCTGCCGCACGATCTGGGCGGCACCTTCTTTGAGCCGACCATTGTCACCGGTGTGACGCAGGACATGCTGGTGGCGCAGGACGAAACCTTTGGCCCGCTGGCACCGCTGTTCAAGTTCGAGGATGAAGACGACGTGATCGCCATGGCCAATGACACGATCTTTGGTCTGGCCTCGTATTTCTATGCCAAGGATCTCAGCCGCGTTTACAAAGTGGCCGAAGCGCTGGAATACGGGATCGTTGGTGTGAACACCGGCATCATCTCAACCGAGTTGGGCCCGTTTGGCGGCGTCAAACAATCCGGCTTGGGCCGCGAAGGCAGCCATCATGGCATGGAAGACTATCTGGAGATGAAATACATCTGCCTGTCGGTCTGATCCGCCCAAACCTTCGCTGTACAGATGGCCGTAAAGGCAACGCCCCGCGTCTGGAGGAACGCGGGGCGCATGGTGCGGTAATCCAGAGAGGAACGATTACCGCGGCGTGGTGACTGACTGCCTCAGTTTACGGCTTTGGCGTCAACCACATCCTTTTCGATGGCCTTGCTGGACGAAATCTCGATCCGGCGGGCTTTCAGGGCTTCGGGCACCTCGCGCTTGAGATCGATATTCAGCATGCCGTTCTCATGGCTGGCACCGGTAACACGAACGTGGTCGGCAAGGGCAAAACGGCGCTCGAACGCGCGGGTGGCGATGCCGCGGTGCAGATAGCTGCGATCTTTGTCTTCCGCAGTTTTCTTACCGGCGACGACCAACGAATTCTCTTTCACTTCGACCGAAAGATCGGCCTCGGAAAAACCGGCAACAGCAACCGAGATACGATAGGTGTCGACATCGGTTTTTTCGATGTTGTAGGGCGGATAGCTGGGTTGAGCCACATCATTGGTCAGAACGCGATCCATCATGTCAGCGATCTGGTCAAAACCTACAGTGGCGCGGTGCAGCGGTGCAAAGTCAAATGTACGCATATGTCGTATCCTCATGTTTGAGCGATGAACGTAATGCCCTCCGATCGGACGGGCGTTCGATTGTCTCAGGCCCCGTTTGCGGCGACCCGATACATTTGACATGGGAAACGTTCTGGCCGAGTTCAACCCCCTCCGGAGCTGATGAATTTCGCACCGGTATCCGACTTGCCTGATCCCACCTGCAATCGCTTTATTGTCGCCTTTGGTTTAGGGGCATCCCGGCGCAGAGTCGCCTTCAGATCGGCCACAATTTCCTGCAATTCCATACCGAATCCCACTTTCTGCCGACCATCCGTACCAACTGCAGAGACTACTGAAAGTATTTGCCAGCGCGGACCGTTTCGCGCCAACAGAGCCGAACCCGAGGACCCAAAGGTAATGTCGCAGTTGAATGTGATCAGGCCCTGATGGCGCTGCAGGATTTTGCAGGACCGTTCCCGCGTAATCGCATTCGATCGGCCCCGACCATACGATGCAAGACTGACCTCATCCCCCGCCACGCGCCCGTTATGCAACGCAAAGGGATCGGCCACGGAATAGGGGATCGGTTGATCCAGCCGCATCAACGCGACATCAACGCGCACGGCATCGGGCGACAGTTGAGCGAAACGTGTGTAATCCGGATGTGCCGCGATCTGCACCACCTTGCGATCTGCCAACGCAGTTCCGTCGCTTAGCCCTGCCCGAAAGGTTACCTGCCCTGGCCCATAGGGTTGACCGGTTCTTTTGTCCAAGGCGCAATGGGCCGCGGTCAGTACCAGATCCTGTGCGATCAACGTACCCGTACAAAACCCCTCGGCGCCGATATCCAGGCGGCCGACGGCCTCCCAGCCATATAGGTCATCGCGGTCGGTGAGTTTGCGTTTTGCACTTTGCGCCTGGGACATCGTTGTCATCATAGCCAGGCATAAAAACAGGCTTGCCCAAAATCGCATCATGGCCGGACGAACCTGGCGCCAATATGACGGCTTGCCGAATCGCCGGTTTCCGAGCCGCTGAACCCTCGCCCGGCGGACAGTTCACTCCGCAGCAAAGGCAACGAAACCTCGACCGCGGTACCTATGGCCACAGGCTCGCCATTGAATTCCGCCTTGGCCGCCACGACCGAGACGATCCGTGGTCTTTCGCCCTCGAACGCAAATACCGGGGCGCCGGAGGATCCAAACTCGACATCACAGGACAGGACAAGAACCTCGGAAACGCCGGTCACGACCGAACAGACCTCTTGCAATGATGGCGCCTCGGCGCGGTCCTTCGCATAGGACACAACCCCAACTTCCTGTCCGCGAACGGGGCGATCGCCAGTATCAAATGGAATGACCGAGGTACTGCGGATTGGCTGCCATAGCTCGATCAGCGCTATATCGCTACCGATCCGGTTGGTCGGAGTTTCGTCGTCGTAAAAGTAATCGGGGTGAATCACCGCCCTGCGCGCCGCACGATAGGCTGATGCCCGACCCAGACGCCAGGCGGCAAGAAATTCGACCTTAGACAGGTCAATACGTTGGCCTGTGGCCTTATCATAAAGACAATGCGCTGCCGTCAGCACCTGGTTCTGCGCAATCAGCGTCGCGGTGCAGAATGCTTCGCCGTCAATATTCAAGCGCCCGACAGCCATCCAGGCCCGCCCTGCATCGGTGGTGTCCAGACTTTTCAGCCCGCTATCCTGCGCCAGTACGGCCATCGGCATGAGTGCCAGCGCAAAAGCCTTGATCCAGTTTTTCAAGCGGTTCTCCGGCGTTGCTTCCAGCGCATACTCATAGCTGTCGGGTACGGCGAAAATAGGGCCGGTACGTTTCCCGTTCTATCTGATGCAGCCCTGCATCAGGCAGCTAACGCAGGATCGGCACGGCCGTTCCCATCTCATGACCCTGCTGCATCGCACGCGGCAACGGCCCGCCTGTGGACCAATCCAACAGCTCGACCGTATGCAAAATAGGTATCTGCGTGGCCGAACCGATCTGCATCATGCAACCAATATTGCCTGCAGCGATAACATCAGGGTTCTTAGCCTCAAGCGTCCGAACCTTGCGTTGCTTTAACAGACCCGAGATTTTGGGCTGCATCAGGTTATAGGTCCCGGCGCTGCCACAGCACAGATGGCTGTCTGAAGGCTCTAACACGGTGAAACCCGCATTCTTCAACAGGTCTTTGGGATGGTTTTTGATCTTTTGCCCATGCTGCAAAGAACAAGCGGCATGATAGGCGACGGTCATGCCCTTGTGCTGGCCTCCGGGCAGGTCCAGTTGCACCAGCAATTCGCTGATATCCATGGCAATCGCCGAAACCCGCGCGGCATCTGCCGCCAAAGCCTCGTTTCGGAACATGTGCCCGTAATCCTTGACGGTCGTACCACAACCTGAGGTGTTGATGACGATGGCATCCAGCCCCTGGCCATCGATCTCTCTGGTCCAGGCCTGTATATTGGCCGCCGCCGCTTTATGGCTGTCAGCCACCTTGCCCATGTGATGGGTCAGCGCACCACAGCATCCCGCGCCTTTGGCCACAACGACTTCGCAGCCCAGTCGGGTCAGCAGGCGAATCGTGGCGTCGTTGATATCCGTGTTCAGCGCCTTTTGGGCGCAACCTGTCATCAGTGCCACGCGCTTTTTCGGCGCTCCTTTAGGGGCAAAGCGTTGCGGGTCATCGTTGCGGCTGACCGGAGGGATATGTTTTGGTGCCATCTCCAGCATCGCCCGCAGCCGCGCATCCGGCATCAGAAACCGGAAGGGACGGCCCAGCTTGGCCCCGATCAGGGCCCAGCGAAACCGCATCGGATAGGGCAGAATCTGCGCCAGAACCCAACGCAGAAGGCGATCGGTCAGCGGGCGTTTGTAATTCTGCTCGATATACTCGCGCGCGTGATCGACCAGATGCATATAGTGAACGCCCGACGGACAGGTGGTCATGCAGGCCAGACAGGACAGGCAGCGGTCGATATGTTTGACGGTTTTCTCATCCGGGACACGCTCATTCTCAAGCATGTCCTTGATCAGGTAGATCCGTCCGCGCGGGCTGTCGAGCTCATCCCCCAGCACCTGATAAGTCGGGCAAGTGGCGGTACAAAAGCCGCAATGAACACAGCTGCGCAGGATCTGGTTCGAGCGTTGGATCGCCGGATCCTGCAGCTGTTTTTCGGTGAAATCTGTCTGCATTGCCCTACCCCATCAGCCCCGGGTTAAACAGCCCTCGGGGATCAAATTTCGCCCGAATGCCTTTTATTAGAGCCTGTATAGCTACACTCTCAGGCTGGAACCGGCCCAGCCGCTCGACCGTTTCCGCATCGCCGCGCACAAGGGTTGCATAACCAGAAAAAGTGCCAAGTCGCGCCCGCAAATCGGTCCCCGCAGGAAGGCGCAGCCAGATCAGACCGCCGCCCCAGTCGTAGAACACCTGTTCAGCCTCGGCCCGCGCCGCGATCATCGGGGCGTCACCGGGCGTGACAGACAGACGCCACACGTCGCCAGCCTTGCCCCGGAACGCGTGAACATCGCGGGTCGCCGTCCACAGCGTTGCCGGTTCATCGACATTTGCGATCTGGCCGAACCCAGACAGTTCGGATGTCAGCCTCTCGGTTCTGTAAGCGACGGAGTCCGCAAATCCTTCGACCCTAACAAAGGCTTTTTCGCACTCCGGGTCATAAGCTGCGCCAGTTACCTCGAACGGAGATCTAAGCGCTGCGGACAGCGTTTTTATCGCTGCTTCTGCATTAGATACGGTCACTGACAGCGTTGCTGTGTGTTCTGGCTTGGGCAGGACTTTCAACGACACTTCGGTCAGCACGCCCAACGTTCCCCAGGACCCACAGATCAGCTTGACCAGATCATAGCCAGTGACATTCTTCATCACCCGCCCGCCATTTTTGATCACCTGCCCGGTGCCATCGACATATCGCACCCCCAGCAAGAAATCGCGACATGCGCCTGCCTGAATGCGGCGCGGCCCCGAGATGTTGGCGGCAACCACACCGCCGATGGTCGGCTCGCCTTGGGTGCCCAACAGGCTGCGATGGTCCATCGGCTCAAAGGCCAGTTGCTGGCCTTCGGCGTCCAATGCGGCCTCAACCTCGGCCAGCGGTGTCCCGGCCTGCGCAACCAGCGTCAGGGCACCGGGTTCATACAGTGTGATGCCTGTCATCCCGCCGGTTTCAATCACTTGGCCGGGACCCTCAACGCCACGAGTGCCGCCGCCTGTGATACGCACGGCGCCTGTAAGTCCGGCAACCATCTGGGCCAGTTCAGTTTCGGACGTGGGTTTCATCATATATCTCTTTGTTAGAGCCTATTTTTCGGCTATTTGCGGGTTGCGACGCGGTTCGGAGGCGTCCAGCGGGAACACTTTAGCCGGGTTCAGCAACCATCCTGGATCGAACACATCTTTAACCGCCATCTGCGCCTCAAGATCGGCAGGGGCATATTGATGATGCATCAGATCGCGCTTTTCGATTCCCACACCGTGCTCGCCGGTCAGGCAACCGCCCTCATCCACACAAAGTTTCAGGATTTCCGCCCCGAACGCCTCACATTTTTCGAGGTCGCCGGGTTTGTTGGCATCAAACAGGATCAAAGGGTGCATGTTCCCGTCGCCGGCATGGAATACATTTCCAACCGGCAGGCCGAACTCATCGCTCAGCTCACCAATCCGGCGCAATACGGCGGGCAGCGCCGATACCGGGATGGTCCCATCCAGGCACATATAGTCGTTCATCTGCCCCATGGCGCCAAAGGCCGATTTGCGGCCCAACCAGATCCGGGCGCTTTCATCCGCCGACTGGCTCTCGCGCAGTTCGACCGGATTGTGGCGTTTTGCAATCTCGACAATCTTGGCCAGCTGGCTGTCGATCTCGGCCTCCGAGCCTTCGACCTCGACAATCAACAATGCTTCGCATTCCGGATACCCGGCATGCGCAAAGTTTTCGCAGGCCTGAATGCACAGGCGATCCATGAACTCAATCGCGACAGGCAAGATACCGGACTTGATGATGTCCGAAACGCATTGGCCTGCGATTTCATTGTCATCAAACCCCATCAGAACGGGCCGTGCGCCTTCTGGCTTGCGCAGGATGCGCAGGGTCGCCTCGGTGACGACGCCCAGTTGCCCTTCGGACCCGCAGATCACCCCCAGCAGGTCAAGACCCGGCGCGTCCAGATGAGCGCCACCGATTTCGACTACGCTGCCATCCATCATCACCAGGGTCACACCCAGCAGGTTGTTCGTGGTTACCCCGTATTTCAGGCAATGCGCCCCGCCGGAATTCATCGCGATATTGCCCGCAATCGCGCAAGCCAGTTGCGACGACGGATCGGGGGCATAAAAGAAATCCTCTTCCTCGACCGCGCCGGTGACGCTCAGGTTGGTGCGCCCAGTCTGGACCTTGATGAATCGGTTGTCATAATCAACCTCCAGCACGTCGTTCATCCGCGCCACGCCCAGTATGACGCAATCAGCTGTTGGCAGCGCCCCCCCGGCCAGCGACGTACCCGCACCACGCGGTACCACCGGCACGCCTTCGTCATGGCAAATGCGCAAGATATCCGAGACCTGCTGCGTGGTCGAAGGCAAAACCGCCAGCATCGGCGGGCATCTATAGGCGGTCAAAGCATCACATTCATAGGCGCGTGTCTCGGCCGGGTCATGAATGATCACGTCGTCCGGCAGAACCCCCGACAGGCGCGCCACCACCGCATCTTTGCGACGCAGGACATCAGGGCTTGGCTTTGGCATTTCCATGGCAGGCTCCTTGGTTTGGTAAAATAATATTACCAATTTGTCAGTATGGCAAGTTCCGACTTCCGGAAGTACTGTCACGGCCATGACCTGGATTGACCGCGCCGCTCTGTTTGCCCCTTTGGATTTTGCCGCCATAACGCTGATGATGGGGGCCTGGCTGTGCCTTGGGTGGATGATCGAAAACCCGTCGCCAAAGAAGCGGTCAGTGGCCTTGATGATGGATGAGTATCGCCGCGACTGGATGCGCGAGATGGTCACACGCCAGCCAAGGATGTTTGACGCGCAGGTCGTGGCCACGATGCGGCAAGGCAGTACCTTCTTTGCCTCGACCACGATGATTGCCATCGGTGGTGGCCTGGCCCTGCTGGGCAATACCGAGCGTCTGGCCGGTGTCGCCAGTGATCTGGCCATCGGCAGCTTTCCAGCCCTGGTGTGGGAGATCAAGATACTCGCCGTCGTCCTGCTGCTGGCCAATGCCTTTCTGAAATATGTCTGGGCGCATCGTCTGTTCGGCTATTGCGCGGTACTGATGGCCGCGGTCCCGAATGAGCCCGAAAATCCCATCGCCTATCCCCGCGCCACGCAATCGGCCGAGATCTGTGTCACCGCCGCCCGCAGCTTTAACCGCGGGCTGCGCTCTACCTATTTCGCACTGGCCTTGCTTGCATGGTTTCTGGGGCCACTCGCGTTGATCGTCGGCACAGTTATCACTGCAGGCCTGCTTTACCGACGCGAATTCGCCTCGCAATCCCGCGCGATCTTGATGGCGCAGGTTGGCAACACGCAGTCGTGACCCCATGCCATCGCCGTGGCGTTGACGCCCGGCTTTTGGTTCTTACTTTTTGCCAGCAGGTTTTCATGTGGGTCGAAGCGA
Organism: Ruegeria sp. YTSA108; assembly: GCF_059610185.1. Classification (NCBI taxonomy): domain Bacteria; kingdom Pseudomonadati; phylum Pseudomonadota; class Alphaproteobacteria; order Rhodobacterales; family Roseobacteraceae; genus Ruegeria; species Ruegeria sp. YTSA108. The sequence goes on from NZ_JBXWND010000011.1 coordinate 97,754, forward strand.
GCTTTTGGTCAACACGCAACGATTGTCCGATCTGAGTCCTGAGCAGCCGAGTAGCATTATCCTTGCCGACAAGATTTGACAGTTAACTCAAATCTGCCAAGATGCTTCAAATTTTTTAAAGAAAGATAGTTCCATGAAAAAAGTGTTCGTAGGCATAGCAATAACTTTGTTGACTTCGATGTCACCGGCCTTGGCTCAGGATATCGCGGCAGGGTCCAGACTTACGGTAACTTCCGACTGGCACTCAAAGAACGGAGGGCCTTACAGTCCGCAGATCGTATCTTGTAAATCCAACAGTGGTTTGTGCTTGCGAGACACTAATACTTCGCCGGCAAACAATCCGATGACAAAGACCAAGAACGGTCTGCAGGTCGTCTTCAAGGAATTCGGGGTCGTTTATTTGTTCAAGCCCAGTGGAAAGGGTACTTTTCACGACATGAACGGTAAACAAACTGGCAAGTTCAAGTGGTCTCAGTAGCTTGAGAATCGAACGCTCAATTCGTGCTCTAGACACGCTCCGATAACTGTCTGTTTCACCTTGCATAGCTTGCATTAAAAATATGCTTCCAAATATAAGCCTTGCTGCAGTGGGCAATTCCATAGACTTCTGCCGGGAGCTGATTCTATTAGAGCGAAGCTCTATACCGCCAAGAGTTTAGGGTCGAAACATGCGATATGTGATTCTCTGCACCTTTCTGGCCAGCCCCACCCTAGCCGATCCGCCAACGATCGAGCAGGTCAACGCCTCGTCCAGCGGTGGCAGTTGGCGTTTCGACGTGACGATCCGGCATCCGGACACCGGATGGGATCACTATGCCGATGGCTGGCGTGTGCTGGATATGGACGGGAATGAGCTGGGGATGCGTGTGTTGCATCACCCGCATGAGACGGAACAGCCCTTTACCCGCTCGCTGGGCGGGGTGGCAATTCCTGATGGTACATCTCAGGTCCAGATACAGGCCCGTTGCAGCGTGGATGGCTGGGCAGACGAAACCATTGTTGTGCCGCTGAACTGACCTCAGAATACGCCCAACGCCAGCCCTGCGGCCATCGCCTGCCCCAAGTCGCGGCATGTCTGCAGCGCGTCTTGGGGGATGCGCTTTTCGGCTAGGATTGCTTCGGGCGTTTGTGCGTGGGTGCATATGATCAGAGGGGGCTGGACCTCTTTCAGCCGCCAACCGGTTGCGATCCGGGCCGTCTGGCGCGCGGCGTTTTCGCCGTCTGACCCGGCACAGATCATCTGGGCATAGGGGCGACCTTCGATGCGACCAAGAACCGGATAATAACAGCGGTCGTAAAACTCTTTCATCACGCCCGAAATCGCCGCCAGGTTTTCGGGTGCGCAGAAGATATAGCCATCTGCGGCCAGCAGATCTTGGGGTCCGGCCCGCTCTGCGGGCTTCAAAACGGTGTCGGCCTCATCGTGCGCACCTTCGGCAGCAGCTTCGGCCATCTGCCGGGCGCCGCTGGTGCGTGAATGGTAAACGATCAATAGCTGCGCCATGTCAGACCCGGTGATAGGGACCGCCCGACAGGATGGTTGCGGCCCGATAAAGTTGCTCGGCCAGCATCACACGGACCAGCATGTGGGGCCAGACCATGGACCCGAAAGAGATGGAGAAATCCGCTTCGGCGCGCAGATCAGGGGCTATTCCGTCGGCACCGCCAATGATCAGCGCCAGATCCTGCCGCCCCGCATCGCGCCAACCGCCCAGCTTTTGGGCAAAATCGGGCGAGGACATCACCCGCCCCCGTTCATCAAGCGTGCAGATTACGGTGCCTTTGGGCAGCGCCTTGCGCAGCAATGTGGCCTCGGCCCCAATCCCTGCGTTTTTCTTGTCTTCGACCTCGATCACCCGCGCAGGCCCAAGGCCCAGCGCGCGGCCGGTCCGATCAAATCGGGTCAGGTAATCATCAAGCAGGGACTTTTCGGGTCCGGCGCGCAATCGCCCGACCGCAACTATGCTGATCCGCATATCTCTCTCGCCGCCGACCCGTTAATGCAGGCCGGGATAGCGCCTCAGTTCGCCGAGGCGCTGCCGCCCGCAGGCTGCCACATCTTTTCCAGCTGATAGAATTCACGCACTTCGGGGCGGAAGATATGAACGACCACGTCGCCCGTATCGATCAGCACCCAGTCGCCAGCATCCTTGCCTTCGACCTTCGAGGTGAATCCGAATTCCTGCTTGATGCGATCCGTCAGCTTTTCCGCCATGGCCGAGACCTGACGGGTCGACCGACCCGAGGCAATGACCATGTGATCCGCGACGGACGACTTGCCCTGCAGGTTGATCTGCACGACGTCTTCGGCCTTGTCATCGGAAAGTGAGGAAAGGATACGTTCAAGCAGCTTGTCGCTGATTGACTGAGAGTGGGCCATCATATTGGCCCCATCTTCGGCGGGCAAACCCGCCTGAGTGTGTAGAGACAGGACATAGTCCTCCTTTGCTGCGCGCCATGATATCCCGGCGCCGGGGTACTAATAAGGTAGCAAGGAGATTGCAACATTTCAATGAACACAGACCAAAGGATCGCAACGATTGCTTACTCTGTGGCAAGCTGTTGCGCATCGGCGTCGTCGTTCAGCAGGCGAACCTCACGCTGCGGGAATGGGATCGAGATGCCTTCAGCCTTGAATGCGTCCCACAGCGCCAGATAGACATTGCCCCGTATATTGGTCAGCCCTTTGGTCGGATCGCTGATCCAGAATCGCAGCACGTAATCCACGCTGCTGTCGCCGAACCCGGTGATATGGCAGACCGCGTCATGCCCGCTGCCACTGAGCACTCGCTCGACAGATTTAACCGCATGGATGGCCGTTGCCCGCACATTATGGGGGTCATCCGTGTAACTTGTGCCAAATGTCAGATCCAGCCGCACGAACCGGTCCGAATGCGACCAGTTCACCACCTGATTGGTGATCAAATCCTCGTTCGGGATCAGGTATTCGCGCCCATCCCGCGTGACCACCGAGACATAGCGCGCGCCCAGCGCGTTGATCCAGCCGAACGTGTCGCCCAGCGAAATCACATCGCCCGGTTTGATCGACCGATCCATCAGGATGATGATGCCCGAGATCAGATTCGACACCACTTTCTGCAAACCAAAGCCGATGCCGACGCCAATGGCCCCCGACAACAGCGCAATACCCGTCAAGTCAAAGCCCAGCGTCCGAATGGCGGCCATGAAGACGGCGCCATAGATGACGACCTGTAATCCCTTGGCCAACAAGACCTGCATTGACGGCGAGATATCGTCATTGCGTTTGAGGCCACGTTCAGCAGCACCGGTGCCAAGACGGGCCAGCGTCAACAACACGCCAATCAGCAAAAGCGCCTTGAGGATACCCAACGCCGAGAGGTGCAGATCCCCGATCGAGATCGCCACCCCATCCAGAAACCCGGCGACGTCATCGGTCAAGTTCAGCGCAATCAGCGTCGCATAGGCCCACATTGCCCATTTGAAAATTCGCCGCAGCGTCCGGTTTCGCACCAGACGGGCCACTAGCGCAATCGCCAGCCAGGCGGTCGCCAAAGTTGCTACCACCCCGATGATATAGCTGCGCGATGGCCAGGTGATCTGCTGCATCACCAGATACAGCATCCAGGACAGCGTGACGAAATAGACAAGCGTCAGACGTTGCATCAGCTGGATCAGCGTGCGCAACCGCCATTTGGGCCAACCAGAGCGGGCACGGGCCCAGGCCTCCCATCGGCCCTGCGTAACCAGCTTCAACACATAGGCCAGCGCCCAGAGACCCAGGATGATGACCAGCTGATGTTGACGCCAGCCCGGTGTAATGACCAGATCGACCAGTCTATCGAATTGTAGGGAAAAGGCCTCGATCATGGTCTGATACAGATCAGACAGCGAACTGGGTATCAGGTCTGGGTTCATGCACGTCTCCTGCTTGCCAGCTTGGACAGCGTTGACGCATGATGCAAGCCCGCCGCAGGATTGCGCCTTGATTGACGGACTGACGCGATATATCTGATGCGCATGAGACTCAATCTGACCCCAGCACCTACGTTGCAAGACCGCACGCGACTGCGTGAACGGTTCTTTGGGGCCGCCCGCACGGTTCTGGCCCGCCTATAAGCGGCGTCCAGCCACTCGCCAGCTAAATCTCAATACATACGGGAGAGGACCGATGTCCCCCAAAACACTCTATGACAAGATCTGGGATGCCCATGTCGCGCACGAAGCCGATGATGGCACCTGCCTGCTGTATATCGACCGCCATCTGGTCCACGAAGTGACCAGCCCGCAGGCCTTTGAAGGGCTGCGCATGGCCGGCCGCCCGGTACGCGCACCGGAAAAGACCATCGCGGTACCGGATCACAACGTGCCCACCACGCCGGATCGCGTGAACGGCATCGAAAACCCCGAATCGCGCATTCAGGTCGAGGCACTGGACAAGAACGCCAAGGATTTCGGCATTCACTATTACCCGGTGAATGACGTTCGCCAGGGCATCGTGCATATCGTCGGACCCGAACAGGGTTGGACCCTGCCCGGCATGACTGTTGTTTGCGGCGACAGCCACACCGCCACCCACGGTGCGTTTGGTGCGCTGGCCCACGGCATCGGCACGTCCGAGGTTGAACACGTTCTGGCCACTCAGACCCTGATCCAGAAGAAATCCAAGAACATGAAGGTGGAAATCACCGGCACACTGCAGCCGGGCGTGACCGCCAAGGATATCACTCTTGCTGTGATTGGCGAGACCGGCACTGCTGGTGGCACCGGCTATGTCATCGAATATTGCGGCGAAGCGATCCGCAATCTGTCGATGGAAGGCCGCATGACCGTCTGCAACATGGCCATCGAAGGCGGTGCCCGCGCCGGCCTGATCGCCCCGGATGAGACCACGTTCGAATATGTCAAAGGCCGCCCACACGCACCGAAAGGGGCCCAGTGGGAAGCGGCGATGGACTGGTGGAAAACGCTGTTCACCGACGAAGACGCGCATTTCGACAAGATCATCACTCTGCGCGGCGAAGACATCGCGCCGGTCGTCACCTGGGGCACCAGCCCCGAGGATGTGCTGCCGATCACTGCATCCGTGCCTCACCCCGAGGATTTCGAAGGTGGCAAAGTCGATGCGGCCCGCCGGTCGATCGAATATATGGGTCTGGAAGCCGGTCAGAAGCTCAGCGACGTCGAAATCGACACCGTCTTTATCGGGTCCTGCACCAACGGCCGCATCGAGGACCTACGCGCCGCTGCCGAGATTCTAAAGGGCAAAAAGATCAAGGACGGGATGCGCGCCATGGTCGTGCCCGGTTCCGGTCTGGTCCGTGCGCAGGCCGAGGAAGAAGGTCTGGCCGAGATCTTCAAAGAGGCCGGGTTCGAATGGCGTCTGGCGGGATGTTCCATGTGCCTTGCGATGAACCCCGACCAGTTGCAACCGGGCGAGCGCTGCGCCGCGACCTCGAACCGCAACTTCGAAGGCCGTCAGGGCCGCGGCGGGCGCACCCACCTGCTAAGCCCCGCAATGGCTGCCGCAGCGGCAATCACAGGACGGCTGACAGACGTCCGCGAGTTGATGTAAGCTGCCCTCATAACTGGATATTTGAGGGATTTAAGACATGAGTGACTGGATCAAATGGCTCCTGATGGGGCTTCTGTCCATAGTGTTCGGCCTTTTTGTGCTGGGCGCGCCTGCAGTGGCGTCGATTGCCGTAACGGTGGTGACCGGCGTACTGCTGCTGATTTCAGGGGCATTGCAGGTGGTCGGCGGGTTCACCGTCGAGGGCACCGGCAACAAGATCCTGTCGCTTATTATGGGTGCGGTGATGCTGTTTCTGGGCTGGTCCTTCCTGGATCACCCGCTGCAGGGCACCGTGACGCTGGCGACGGTCTGCCTGATCCTGTTTATGGCAGGCGGTATCGCGCGGGTCATTTTGTCGTTCCAGATGAAAGGTACGCAGTATTTCTGGGCGACACTGATCTCGGGCGTGATGTCGATTGTTCTGGCGATGCTCATCTGGCGGTTCGCAGCAACCGATCCCGTCGTGCTGTTGCAACTGCTCGGCATCCTGCTGGGGATCGAGATGGTGTTCAACGGTCTGGGTCTGGTCTTCATGGCGCTGTTCATCAAAGACGCACCCAAAGACGAAACAACTGAAGCGAAACAAGCTTAAACGCGGGGCATGGGCGCGGCCCTCCCCCGCAGGAGTGTAGACATGGAAAAGTTTGACAAAGTCCACGGGGTGGCCGCCCCGATGCCATTGATCAATATCGACACCGATATGATCATTCCGAAAGTGCACCTGAAAACGATCAAACGATCCGGCCTTGGCGTCGTACTGTTTGACGAGATGCGCTATCATGATCACGGCGGTGAGAATGAAGAGTTCATTCTGAACAAACCCGCTTATCGGCAAACCGAGATTCTGGTGGCCGGCGACAATTTCGGCTGCGGCTCATCGCGCGAACACGCGCCCTGGGCGATCAAGGATTTCGGCATCAAGGTTGTGATCTCGACCAGCTTTGCCGACATCTTCTTCAACAACTGCTTCAAGAACGGCATCCTGCCCATCGTGGTCGAGGAAGAACATCATGCGGTTCTGATGGAAGACGCGCATAGAGGCGAAAACGCCCGCATGACCGTGCATCTGGAAGATCAGCAGATCACCACGTCCGATGGTGTCGTGATCGAATTCGAGGTGGATTCTCATCGTAAGCACTGCCTGCTGAACGGTCTGGACGATATTGGCCTGACGATGGAAAAAGACCATCACATCGAGAAATTCGAGGATCATGCGGGCCAGGCACGCCCCTGGGTGTGATTCTGGGAACGAATCTGTTGATACTCAACTTTATGGGGACGCCACGGCGTCCCCATTCGCCTTCTTGGGGTTCTGAACGGCGAAACCACTACATATAGGTCTCGACTTGAAACACACGTCGGATTTGCGTCAAAAATGATGCAATCCCGCACCAGTTGCGCCATCATTTTGCCCAAAATTGAGTGTTTTCTGCCACCTGGCTTGAGCGAAATGTCGCTTATCGCCAATGTCGGCGGGTACAGGCACCCACCATGGCAAAACATTGGTGAGAGATGACATCTGCTGCAACGGTAACGTGGCAGGCACAAGTTGGAATGAAGTCGGCATAGAATCGGCTTATCCAGTTTGAAAGGGTTCGGATAGTGATTGCGCGCACAACAGGGGCGGCAATTCGGGGAATATTGGTTGCACTTTTAGTGCTGACACCCGCGTTGTACTTGCCCGTATCATCAACGAATGGGACCGAGATTGTCGTCTTTCTCGCCATTCTCGCGTTTTTCCTGACCTTCGCCGAATATAATTCGGCCTTCCCAAGCTTTATTGAATTTCGCGACGCACCACCAGTGAACCGCCTGCGCTTTGTTGGGCTGGTTTCGATGGTCGCTTTCCTGACGCTGATCTGCAAAAACGCCTATTCGCCGACAGAATTGACCTCAGGTTTTTATGTGATCGGGTTGGGCGTCGCCAATGTGGTCGACTTCCCCTATTCACCCGTGCGTCTGATCGTGTTGATGCTGCCTGTCAACGCAAGCGCGCCGCTGATCGAACTTGTTCGTATCGCTGCCAGTGTGGCCTATGTCGCCGCTATGGTCACAATCGCCAGTTTCTACTACGCGGTGAAAATGCGTGGTTGGCCCACCGGAAACGGAGCCTTCAACGTCTGGACAAATCTGCCGCTGTTCGATCCGACCAAGGGTGGCGATGTCGTGACCCGTCTGCAGCGTGACGGACGGTTGAACATCTCGATCGGCGTCCTGCTGCCGTTTGTAATCCCGGCTCTGATCAAGATCCTGACCGACTATGTGAGCCCGATCTCGCTGAACAGCCCCCAGACGCTGATCTGGACGTTGAGCGCTTGGGCCTTTCTGCCTGCTAGCATGATCATGCGAGGAATGGCGACACTGCGCATTGCAAACCTGATTGTCGAAAAACGCCGCGCCTATTCTACGACTGAATCAACACAAACCGCATGATTCGCGTTTTTCTGCTGCTTTTGCTGCCATTCGCGGCACAGGCAGAGACGATACGCATAGCCACCTTCAACACCGAACTCAGCCGTAAAGGACCGGGCATTCTGCTGCGCGATATCCGGCGTGGGGATGCGCAGGTTCGCGCTGTGATGCGGGTGTTGTTGGAAACCCAACCCGATATCGTTGCCTTGCAGGGCATCGACTGGGATCTCAATGGCGAAACGCTGACCGCATTCGGTGAGGCGCTGCGCGACGAAGGGCTGGACTATCCCTATCGCTTTACCGCCAAGCCTAATTCAGGAATGGAAACCAGTCTGGATCTGGACGGGGACGGGCAGGCCAATGGACCAAGAGATTCCCAAGGCTATGGCGAGTTCACCGGTCAGGGCGGGCTGGCCATTCTGTCCCGGTTTCCCATAGGCCATGACGACATGCAGGATTTCTCGGGAGTACTGTGGCGCGACCTGCCGGGGGCTGATCTGCCGACGGTCGATGGCACGCCATTTCCCTCTGAAGCCGCCCAGCGCATTCAGCGACTGTCCTCGGTGGCACATTGGATCGTACCAATCGAGTCCCCGATCGGCCACCTGAACCTGATGACATTTCACGCGACCCCGCCCGTTTTCGACGGACCCGAGGACCGGAACGGGTTGCGCAATCGTGACGAAATTCGCCTGTGGAACGCTGTGCTGGACGGTGCTCTGGGCCCTGCCCCACTCGGGCCCTTCGTGATTGCTGGGGATGCAAATCTGGACCCCACGCGCGGGGAAGGCCGGAAAGAGGCTATCCAGGGCTTGCTGGCAGACCCGCGGTTGCAGGATGCAAGGCCTGCCACCCCCTCGGGGGCATTGGCCACGGTTGAGTGGAAAGCCGTCGGAGAGATGCGGGTTGATTACGTTCTGCCCTCGGCAGATCTACGCGTTGTGGATGCGGGCATCTTTTGGCCCGACACGGGCGCAGACCTGCGCGCAATCGCCGAACAGGCCAGCCGGCACCGGCTTGTCTGGGTGGACCTGGGACATCGCTAACGCTGGTCAGGCCCGGGCAGTTCTGACCAAAGTCGCTTTCTGCTTGGCTGTTTTCGGGATCGCAGAAGCCATCGCCGTGTCCAAGTCGGTCGTCTGAAATCCAGGGATAAGGTCGTCAAAGAATGCGCCGTCCAAACTATGCGGCAGATCCCATAGATAGCGCATCTCAACCAGATGTGGCGCCAACTTCCAGAAAGGCCGCAGTGCCTGAATCGGCCACCATTTCATGGGGCTGACAGCTATTTCGGCACCGGTCACCCGCGACAAGGATTGCGCAATATCCCGGCCGGTCAGGGTAAACCCGGCATAAGGAACCTCGCAGAACCGGGGAAGGTCCTGGCGGATATCAGCCAACGCAACGGCCGCTCGGGTCAGGTCGGGCAGATAGGCCCAGGCGTGTGGGATATCCGGGCGACCAGGATAAACCATCTTGCCGCGTGCCAAAGGCTTGATCATGACCTGATCGAACCAGTTCCCCGAGGCGCAGGTGTCAATGAAATCACCTGCCCTGAGAAGAATCGTTCTTACCGAGGATTTTCGATAGGCTTCTTCCATCTCAACCCGGATCCTGCCCAGGGGATTTTGCGCCGCATGCGGTGTTGCACCCGACCATGGCCCCGGCGTTTGCGCGCCAAAAACATAGACATTGCCGGGAAGGATCACAGTTGCACCGTGATCCGCTGCCGCATTGATCACATCACGATGCAGTTCGGGGACTTGTCGCGCCCAGTCCGGATAGGCCGGATTCCAGGCATTGACGACAACATCCACCCCTTCGACAGATCGCTTCAGATCCTGCGTCTTGCGATCAAAGCAGTGTACGATCCAGCCCGCCTCGCGAAAAGCTATTGCGGCATTGCGTCCAAACCGACCCGTCGCACCCAGAATAAGAACTGTTCCCGTCATATAAGCCTCCTCTTGTCCATCTAATATGAGCCATTCAGTTCAATTCAGGAATTGCCGCCAAACGCAGAACGTGTATTCATTTTTGAATGGACAAATCTATCACCCACTCTGACTGGTCTCTGATCCAGAGCTTTCTGGCCGTGGCGGAAACCGGGTCTTTGTCTGCCGCTGCCCGGCAGTTGAACCGCAGCCAGCCCACCCTGGGTCGCCAGATCCACGCACTTGAGGATGAGCTTGGCGTCTCGCTGTTTGACAGGCATGCGCGGGGCTTGAAGCTAAGCGAAGTCGGGGCGCAGCTTTTCCCGATGGCGCAACAGATGCACGTAGCCATGAACGCGTTCAGCCTAACGGCCGCAGGCCAGTCTCAGGAATTGGAAGGGTCGGTGCGCATCACCGCGTCTGTCTTTGCCTCTCATCACCTGCTGCCGCCGATTCTGGCCCAAATACGGGCAGCAGAACCCGCGATACAACTGGAACTGGTCGCCACCGATGCCACCGAGAACCTGCTCTACCGCGAGGCCGATATCGCAGTGCGGATGTTTCGGCCGGAACAGATGGACATCATCACGAAACATCTGGGGGAAATCAGACTGTGCTTTTGCGCAAGCCGGTCCTATCTGGATCGTGCCGGCCGCCCCAATTCTCCCGACGATCTGTTGAGCCATGACCTTGTCGGGTTTGATGCGAACGAGCAGATCATTATCGGCATGCGCGAAATGGGCTGGCCGGTGAACCGGGACAGCTTTGCCACACGCTGCGACTTTCAGACTGCCTATTGGGAACTGGTCCGCGCGGGCTGCGGTATCGGTTTTAGCGCCGTGAGAGTTGCCGAGGCCGACCCAGAGGTAGAGGTTTTGGACATAAATGTCGAAATCCCTGCGCTGCCGGTTTGGCTTGCCGCACCGCAGGCGATGCGGCAAACGACACGAATCCGACGAGTCTGGGATATGTTGGCCGAAGGGATAAAGGCCGATCTCTGACCGAATCACACTATCCGTGACGTAGCAAGGGCACGGAAACCCGATTTCCCGTCCAGAACCTGCGTTTAGGCCGGTTCGTCTCATTGACCCGATGCGGCGCAGGCGCTAGGGCCTTTGCTGTCAAACGCAAGGAGATCCTTCATGTCCAACCCCTCGCTCCTCATCCTGCCCGGAGACGGAATTGGCCCCGAAGTCATGGCCGAAGTGCGCCGCATCATCGACTGGTTCGGTGCCAAGCGCGGCCTGGAATTCGACGTGAGCGAGGATCTGGTCGGCGGTGCCGCCTATGACGCCCATGGCAAGCCGCTGTCGGACGAAACCATGGCCAAGGCGCAGGAGGCGGACGCAGTTCTGCTGGGTGCTGTTGGTGGACCCAAATACGACGATCTGGATTTCAGCCTCAAGCCCGAGCGCGGCTTGCTGCGGCTGCGCAAAGAGATGGACCTGTATTCGAACCTACGCCCGGCACAATGCTTTGACGCGCTGGCGGATTTCTCGTCTCTGAAGAAAGACATCGTTGCCGGTCTGGATATCATGATCGTGCGCGAGCTGACCTCGGGCGTCTATTTCGGTGAGCCGCGCGGCATCTTCGAGGAAGGCAATGAACGCGTCGGCATCAACACCCAGCGCTATACCGAATCCGAGATCGAACGCGCCGCACGCTCGGCTTTTGAGCTGGCGATGCGCCGGAACAAGAAACTGTGCTCGATGGAAAAGGCCAATGTCATGGAATCCGGCATTCTATGGCGCGAAGTCGTAAACCGGGTCGCTCAGGACTATCCCGAGGTCGAGCTGAGCCACATGTATGCCGACAATGGCGCGATGCAGCTGGTGCGTGCGCCCAAGCAGTTTGATGTGATCGTCACTGACAACCTGTTTGGTGACATCCTGTCGGACTGTGCCGCGATGCTGACCGGTTCACTGGGTATGCTGCCGTCCGCCTCCCTGGGCTCACCAATGGCCAATGGCCGCCCCAAGGCGATGTACGAGCCGGTCCACGGTTCCGCACCCGATATCGCCGGTCAGGGCAAAGCCAACCCGATCGCCTGTATCCTGAGCTTTGCCATGGCCCTGCGCTACAGCTTCGATCAGGGGGCCGAGGCTGACCGACTGGAAGCTGCGATCGAAAAAGTCCTGGCCGATGGTGTCCGCACCGGCGACCTGCTGGCCGACGAAGGGGTCACGCCGGTTTCCACAACGGAAATGGGCGACGCGATTCTGGCGGCGCTGGACGACAGCCTCTGATCAGAGGTCACAACCGAAAATAGAGGCGGCGCCAGATGCGCCGCCCATCTATAGCCGATGGCGTGGATCACTGGCACGCAGTCTGCACGGGCTCTTGCCACGGACGACGTTAGTCTGCTTTGAGCCCAAAGCAGCCTTTGCAAATCGATGCAAATCACTTCCGTTGCTTGCCACTTTCAGTCTTTGGTAGCGGCCAAACTCTTCTGTTCGAGTGCTTTTTTGAATGTGGCTGTAAGCCGCTCGTTCAACGCGTGGTGAGGTTTAGCAGATGAACCGTAGTGCAATTCTGCCAACGCGGCGATGTCGTTAAATATCACCACAGACCCTCCATTTTCGCCTGCATATACAAGAAGTTTCTGGCAAAATGCATCCAGACCAATTGCGGGGAAATCCGCCATTGCAACGCCGCCCGGCGCTGGCCCCCCAAAGAGAAGCAAGACAGCGTCAGGTAGCGTGACGCCATGCTTGTAGGCTTGCTTGGCGAAATCGATTTCACCAAACCAGACCGTATCGTCCTGTGCCGTCACAATCCTGGTCAGGTTTGATACTGCTTCAGCGACGCTAAGTGGGGAGGTCAGTTCGATAATGCCGAAGTCTGGGGTCAATCCATCTGTAGGTGCCGGTGTTGCGCCTGCACCATCCACTACCGCGTTAAGTCGGATCCCAAAGTTGTTGAGTGATTGCTGGTTGTCTAAAGAATGCCGGATCTTCAAAAATTCTGCGTTCGTATAAATGTCCTTGGCGGTTCCATCCTGCGCAAAGGACAACACCCGAAACGGCAGGTCTAAGCCTGCTCTGACATTGTCGCTCAGGATCGATGTGTTGATACTCGGGTCCGAAAATATTTGAACCCGTGACGGCGGCATCTCAACACCTTCTGCTGCTGCTAACCGCGCATGATCAATTGTCACAACTGAGTTGAACCCGGCGTCTTCCACTGCGCGCTCAATGGCAGCAAAACTGTTATCTACAGCCGCCTCGGCTGAGGACGCATATGCTTCGGACCCTCCGGTCAGCACCAGAGATGCTGCAACGAGACTAAATTGACAATGATGGATTAGATTTTTCAGGTCTTTCATTTGCTTTCCCCATTTTTGAGCAAGAGCATGAGTGACAGAGCAGCAAAAACCAGTTCGGCTATCAGATAAAATACCAGTATTGCCCCCGGCAGACCATCCAACAGGATGCTCAAAGCACGGCCGCCAGCAAGCCCTGCCATGAACAGAAAAAGTACCCACAGCGCGGACCGCTGCAACTTCGGCTTTGTCGACGCAACCAACCAAAACAATGCGTTCGCCAGATAGAGGCCCATGATGGCGCGGAAGACATGCGTTTGGTTTACACCTTCGACGGGAAAACCCAACAGATAGGTTACGGAAGCCGACGGCATGAGGCCGTAAGATAACGCTATGGGCACAAGGCCCAAGGCAGCCAGGATCAATAACGAGCGTTCTGTCATGATACCGTTCCCATGGTTTCGATGTTGTTGGAGCGTCGCCTACTAACCCAGTATGGCACCCCCCTCCAACGGTATAAAGGATAGTATCTTATTCAGAAGTATAGATTATTGAAATGTAGTGTGGTCACCTAGTCGCGCTGTGGATAGGCTGCGGAAAGTAAAAAGGCGGAGGGACAAATGAAAACATTAGCGGCAATGACACTTGGGCTGTGTATCGTAGGGTCTAGCGTTTGGAGTGACGAAAGTGAGCGCCCAAACATACTCGTGATTATGGCTGACGACGTAGGATGGGCAAGCCTCGGCGTTTACCATGGGGGTATCAAAAGTATCGAGACCCCAAATCTCGACCAGCTTGCTTCCGAAGGTGTACGCCTGACGGATTACTATGCTGAACCCAGTTGTACGGCGGGTCGGTCGGCATTCATGACAGGACAAATGCCTATTCGAACAGGTATGCACACTGTTGGTCTCCCGGGCGATCCAGTTGGGTTGCACCCCGATGATCCCACGCTGCCAATGTTTTTGAAGAAATTGGGCTATACCACGGGTCAGTTTGGCAAAAATCATCTTGGAGACCTGAATGAGTTTTTGCCTACCACCAAGGGCTTCGACGAATATTGGGGTTGGTTGTATCACTTGAACGCAATGGAATACACAAGTGACCCAGACTGGCCCGATGACCCGGAATTCGTGGCGCAGTTCGGTCCACGTAACATCATCCATTCGTACGCTACCGAAGAAGACGACGAAACGATCGACCCTCGTTTTGGTAAAGTTGGAAAACAACGCATTGTCGATGATGGGCCCGCCCCACCAGAACGGCAAGCGACCTTGGACGATGAGGTAACAAATCACACCAAAGACTTCATTTCTCGCGCGGTAGAAGCAGATACTCCATTCTTCGTGTGGATGGCTCCGGCACGGGCTCATGTCTGGACACATCTTAGTCCCAAGTATGAGGCGATGCTTGGTGACGGTCGCGGTCTGCAAGATGTCATTATGAAAGAACTGGATGACAACGTCGGGAAAGTCTTAGCTCATCTGGTCGACCTTGGAGTGTCCGACAATACTATCGTCATGTTCACCGCGGACAATGGTCCGGAGACGCTGACGTGGCCGGATGGAGGCACCACACCCTTTCATGGCGAGAAAGGAACGACTTGGGAGGGCGGTTTCCGCGTCCCGGCGGTCATCAGGTGGCCCGGCAAGATCCCCGAAGGGCAGGTGTTGAACGGTATTTTCAGCGGCTTGGACTGGATGCCAACATTTGTTGCTGCTGCGGGTGGTCCGGCGGACCTCAAAGAGAAACTGTTAGAAGGTTATGAAGGCTTCAAAGTCCACGTCGATGGCTACAATCAACTTCCTTATCTGAGCGGAGAAGCGGAAGAGAGCAGCCGTCGGGAACTGCTCTACTACCAGGGAACGGACCTTCAAGCTGTGCGCTATAATGATTGGAAAGCTCATTTCGTAGTTCAAAACCATGGATGGTCTGGCCCAAAAGAAGAGTTGGTAGCTCCGTTGCTCTATAACTTGCGCAGAGACCCGTATGAGAAAGCAGCTGATGAAAGTGGCATGTATGTCCGTTGGATGGGAGAAAAAATGTGGGCGTTCGGGCCCGCCGCACGCATTGTGCAATCGCACTTGGCGACCTTCCAAGACTTCCCGCCGCGAGGACGACCGGTAGCAAATCAGAGCCACGTAGAAGAACAAACTTCCAAGGAAGGTGGCATGTCTCAGTAGAAAACTGAACTTCCACTATTCAAATGCAGGGCGAGCTTTCGTTGGACACAGCCGCAAGCTCGCCTTTGTGAAACTACATTTTTGGCGACCCAAACGGGTCATTACTTTGAGTAAATGGCCGACACTTTCTGATTTTTGTAAATGGCGGTTTTGTCCCGCATATCGGAAGTTGCAATGTTGGCAGCGGCAGAGCAGTTCAGAGATGGGATTCACGTTGATACGGATGCGAATCGGGCATTCTGCACCATATGCTGTCATTGGCTGACCCTGCGCGCCGACTTTTCCTTGCCTACATCAGTTGCCAAAGAGGTTGTTCAGCAGGTTGTTGATCGCATTTTCGAACCCATTGCCCTGATTGCGGCGCTGACGCCTCGGTTGCTCTTGCCGGACGGGCGGATCGGGGGCCAGCATTGGCAGCGGTGTGGGCGTCATCCCGTCAGTCACGCGCACCATCGTCTCTTTCCAAATCTCGGCTGGCAACCCGCCGCCAGTCACGCCGGACAGGGGGGTGTTGTCGTCATAACCCATCCAGACTCCGGTCACATAATCAGCCGTGAACCCGATGAACCAGGCATCCCGCGCCGCCTGCGTGGTGCCGGTCTTACCTGCCACCTGCCAGCCGGGTAGTTTCGCGCGCCCGCCCGTGCCTTCGGACACGACACGTTCCATCATCCAGGTCAGTTGCTTGGCAGCCTTACCGTTGATCACCCGCTCACCGATGCCGGTGCTCGTCGCCATCAGAGGGGCGTCGTCGCCCAGCAGCTTCAGCTCGGTCAACCCATAGGGCTCAACTGCAGAACCGCCGTTCAGGATACCGGCATAGGCCCCGGTCATCTCAATCAGCGTGCTTTCCGATGCGCCCAGCGCCAGCGCGGGTCCCTCGGCCAGATTGCTTTCAATGCCAAACTCACTGGCGACGGTACGGACATTTTCCAAACCGGCAACCTCGGCCACTTTCACGGCCGGGATGTTCAACGAGTTCTTGAGGGCATCAGCAAGCGTGACGCGCCCATAATGCTTGTTGGTATAGTTCTTGGGGCACCATTGCCCCGAACCGGCGATATTGATGCAATAGGGCTCGTCCACCACCGTATCCAGAGGCGAATAGCCCAGTTCCAACGCGGTAGCATAGACGAAGGGTTTGAAGGACGACCCTGTTTGCCTCAGCGCCTGTGTGGCCCGGTTGAATGCGCCCGATACGCGGGTCTTGCGCCCGCCGACCATCGCCCGCACGGCACCATCTGCGGACATCACCACAATCGCGGCCTGCGCCTTGGACCCTTCGCGGACCTTTTCCTTGAAGATATATTGCAATGCCTCTTCTGCGGATTTCTGCAGGCGCTGGTCCAGCGTCGTCCGGATCACCACGTCATCGGTGGTGTCCGAGCCGAAAAAGCTGGGCAGTTCCGTGATGACCCAATCGGCAAAATACCCACCGGCGCGTGCAGCCGCAGCCGCAGACAATTGCGCCGGGTTGCTGCGCGCCCCGCTGGCCTGGGCAGTGGTCAGATAGCCCTGCGCCTCCATCAGCCCAATCACCAACTGCGCCCTATCCTGCGAGCGTTGCAGGTTATTTGTCGGCGCATACCGCGTCGGCGCCACCAGCAGACCAGCCAGCATCGCCGCCTGCGAGGGGCTGACCTCGGCGGCAGAAATCCCGAAATAGCGCTGGCTTGCCGCCTCAAAACCCCGCGCACCGGACCCGAGGAAGGCACGGTTCAGATAGATGGTCAGGATTTCATCCTTGGAGTATTTGACCTCCATCGCGATCGCATAGACAGCCTCTTTGCCCTTGCGCCACAGGGATCCCTGACGGCAATCAGCCTCATAGGCGGCCTCAGACTCCCACTCGCTAGGGACATATGGCACGCCCAGGCACAACAGTTTGGCCGTCTGCTGGGTGATGGTCGATCCGCCATGACCAGACAAAGGCCCGCGCCCTTCGCGCAGGTTGATACGCACAGCGCTAGCGACACCCCGAGGACTGACGCCGAAATGGCGGTAGAATCGCTTGTCCTCGGTGGCGACCACTGCATTTTTCAGATACGGAGAAACCGTGTCCGCGGTGATTACCCCGCCGAACTGATCCCCACGCCAGGCAAAGACCTTGCCATCCCGGTCCAACAAGGTGACAGACCCGCGCGCACGCCCGTCCAGCAAGGCGCCGACATCAGGCAAAGAGGTATAGACAACCCCGACAGCCAGCGCCAGCAACAGGGCAGCCACAGCGCCCACGCGCCAACTTACCCCCCAGATCAGGCGCCAGACCCAGCGAAACAACCGGCGAAAAAAGCCACCACCACCGCCGGATTTCCGGCGTGTCTTTCTCCGTGTGCTTTTTCGGGTTGTCGTTTTGCGCGCCGCAGCCTTTTTGCCTGCGGGTTTCGCAGTGCCTTTGGTCGCCGTGGGTTTTCGCCCCTTCGACGCGTATCTTTTGTCCGCCACAAGCGGTGCCTTGCGGCGCCTGGACTCAGTCATGCTCAAACTCTGCCCGGTTATCGTTTTGAGGCACCATACCCTGCTATACCGATGAAGTAGAGGTCTGAATTTCCGGAATGCACCCTCTCTAACGCGCCTATATTTTAATCGATATGCAGAATCTGTGCAAAAATTGTGCACTCACTCACCAATTCCTCCCGAATTTGACCACTGAACCGTTCCTTACACAGCTTCGGCACGCTCTTTTTCTGCAGGTGCAAACACGCCGGACAGACCGGGGAAGCAGAGGGGAACAGCGTGAAACTGATTATTGCAACAATCAAACCGTTCAAGCTCGAGGAGGTGCGCGAGGCACTGACCGACGCGGGCATACGCGGCATGATGGTAACCGAGATCAAGGGCTTCGGCTCGCAATCGGGGCACACGGAAATCTATCGCGGTGCCGAATACGCGGTGAACTTTGTACCCAAGATCAAGCTTGAGATCGTGGTGCCCGCCACGATGGCCGACCAGATCGTAGAAACCATCACCAAATCCGCCAAGACCGGCAAGATCGGCGACGGCAAGATTTTCGTCCTCGACGTTGAGCAGGCCCTGCGCGTGCGGACCGGGGAAACGAACGAAGAGGCGCTTTAAGCGCCCCCACTCAACACTATTCGAGGACTGACAATGAACCTGATGAAATCTCTCATCCCTGCCGCCGCGATAGTCGCGCTGCCGCAGATTGGCCTAGCGCAGGAGGCCGCCACCGGCGAAGCCGCGCTGCACACACAATACATCTTCACCACGCTGCTGTTTCTGATGGCAGGGTTCCTGGTGTTCTTCATGGCCGCCGGCTTTGCCATGCTCGAAGGCGGGCTGGTGCGGTCGAAAAACGTGGCCATGCAGATGATCAAGAACGTGGCGCTGTTTTCCTTTGCCGCGATCATGTACTGGCTGATCGGCTTCAACCTGATGTATCCCGGCGACGGCTGGACCATCGCGGGGTGGGTTGGACCGTTCTTCAAAACCACAGTCCTGGATCCGGTGGGCGTGGGTGCTGACGCCGCGGCATTGGATTATGCTTCGGTTGGTTCGGACTTCTTCTTCCAGCTGGTGTTTGTGGCCGCAACCGCGTCGATCGTATCGGGTGCTGTAGCCGAACGTATCAAGCTGTGGCCCTTCCTGGTTTTCGTGATTGTTCTGACCGGCGTCATGTACCCGATCTCTGGCTCGTGGCAGTGGGGCGGTGGCTGGTTGTCCGAGGCTGGTTTCTCGGATTTTGCTGGCTCGACCATCGTGCATTCGGTTGGCGGCTGGGCGGCTCTGGCAGGTGCCCTGATCCTGGGTCCGCGGATTGGCAAGTACAAAGACGGCAAGGTTCATCCGATGCCCGGTTCGAACCTGGCGCTGGCCACTTTGGGGACATTCATCCTGTGGCTGGGATGGTTCGGCTTCAACGGCGGCTCGCAGCTGGCGATGGGAACCGTGGGTGACGTATCCGACGTGTCGCGCATCTTTGCTAACACCAACATGGCCGCAGCGGCAGGCGCAGTGGCAGCCCTGATCCTGACACAGCTGCTGTACAAAAAGCCTGATCTGACCATGGTGCTGAACGGCGCGCTGGCCGGCCTGGTGTCGATCACTGCAGAACCGCTGGCCCCGACGCTGTTCGGCGCGCTGTGGATCGGTGCCGTAGGCGGTATCATCGTGGTCTTCGCGGTTCCGATGCTGGACAAGTTCAAGATCGACGACGTTGTCGGTGCCATCCCGGTTCACCTGTTCGCCGGGATCTGGGGCACCATCGCCGTGATCTTTTACGGCGAAGCCAGCCTGGGTACGCAGCTGCTGGGTATCCTCGCCTACGGTCTGTTCACCTTTGTCGGCGCTTTGATCCTGTGGTCGATCCTGAAGTCCACCGTCGGCATTCGAGTCAGCGAAGAGGATGAGATCAACGGCCTGGACATGGCGGAACTGGGCATGGAAGCGTACCCGGAGTTCTCCAAGGGCTGATATCCAACCCAATCCAACAAAAAACCCGGGCGGTGTCGCCCGGGTTTCTTTTTTTTCCGCAGATTTAAACTCCGACGTCGATAATCGCTTTGGCCAGAATCGGAACCGTGTTGGCATTCAGCCCGGCAATGTTCAGACGGCTGTCGCCGACCATGTAGATGCCGTGATCAGCGCGCAGTTGTTCCACCAGTTCCGGTGCCGCGCCCAAGCGCGAGAACATGCCGCGATGCTGGGCGACAAAGCCGAACCGGTCGGAGCCGCTGTGGCGTTGCAGCTCATCGGCCAGTTGCTGGCGCAGCCCCAGCATGGACAAGCGGATCTCTTCCAGCTCGGCCTCCCAGTCGGCCCGCAGGACGGGGTCGGTCAGGATCGTGGTGACCACGCGCGCGCCGTGGTCGGGCGGGAATGAATAGTTCTGGCGGTTCAGAAAGGCCAGCGTGCTCTGGTTCAGCGCGGTCTGTCCCGCATCTGCGCTGATTGCCATCAATAGGCCGGTGCGTTCACGGTAGACGCCGAAATTCTTGGAACACGACGCGGCAATCAGGCATTCCTTGACTGAAGACGCAACAAGGCGGGTCGCCTGCGCATCCTCTTCCAGACCGTCGCCAAAACCCTGATAGGCAATGTCGATCATCGCCACGAGGCCAAGCTCGTTGATGATGTTCACCACTTCCTGCCACTGCACCAGGTTCAGGTTGGCCCCGGTCGGGTTGTGGCAGCAGCCGTGTAACAACACCACATCGCCCGACTTGGCGGTATTCAGATCGGCAATCATGCCGTCGAAATCGACGCCACGAGTCTCGCCATCGAAATAGCGGTATGGAACCGCTTCGATCCCCAGGTAATTCAGGATCGACAGATGGTTTGGCCAGGTCGGGTTCGAGACGAACACGCGGGCCGAGGGGTTGGCCATGCGGATCATCTCAAATGCCTGACGGCAGGCACCGGTTCCGCCGGGCGTCGCCACGGCAGCGATGTTGCCGCGTGGAACCGAGGTGCCCAGGATCAGGCCAATCATCGCATCAGCATAGGCCGGATCGCCCGCCAGACCGGTATAGGCCTTGCTTTCCTGCTCTTCCAGAATGCGCTTTTCGGCCGCTTTCACCGCACGCATCACCGGGGTCACCCCTTCGGCATTCTTGTAGACGCCAACACCCAAATCGATCTTCTGATCGCGCGGGTCTTCGCGGTACATCTGCATCAGCGCTAGAATCTTGTCGGCAGGTTGCGGCTTGAGATGTTCAAACATCAGGTCTCTCCGGTTGCGACGGGCAGGGTCGGGAAGGCACCCCATTCAGCCCAGGAGCCGTCATAAAGCGAGTGGTCTTTCTTGCCCATGCGCTCGAGCGCAAGGCTGAGAATCGCGGCAGTCACACCCGACCCGCATGAGGTAATCGCCGGTTTCGACAGGTCGACGCCAGCGGCCTCGAAAATGGCGCGGCATTCCTCGGGCGATTTCATCGTGTGATTCTTGTTCAGCAAGGTGCCGAAGGGGACGTTTCGTGATCCGGGGATACGACCAGACCGCAGCCCTTCGCGCGGCTCGGGATCGGTACCTGCGAAGCGGCCGGCTGCGCGTGCGTCGATGATCTCGTGATCCCCCAGCTTGGCGGCGGCAGATACCTGCGTGACATCACGCACAAGATGGTTCTGAACCCGCACGGTCATGTGGCGGTCGCGGATAACAGGCGGCAGGTCTTCAACCTCTCGCCCCTCGGCCAGCCATTTCGGCAAGCCACCGTCCAGCACGGCAATGTTGTCCTGCCCCATCAGGCGGAACATCCACCAGACCCGCGCAGCCGAGGACAGCCCCGAGCCGTCATAGACCACCACCTGATGGCCATCCCCCACGCCCATCGCCCGCAGGCGCGACATGAATTTCTCGACCGGAGGCACCATATGCGGCAGGTCCGACCGAAGATCGGCAATATCATCAATGTCAAAGAATCTCGCGCCGGGGATATGGGTCGCGTCATATTCCGCTTTGGCGTCGCGTCCGTGTTGCGGCAGATACCATGATCCGTCCAGGACCCGCAGGTCCGGATCCTTGAGATGGGCCGCAAGCCATTCGGTTGAAACGAGGGTTTTGGGATCGTCCTGCATCAATGCCTCCCCTATGCGCGCTTGGTCTGTCCCTATACGCGCGCGCATGTCTGTTCAAGGCTGGATGGCGGCCTGTACCGCTAACGGGCCCGCCTGAGGCGGAAAAACTGAGCGATCCCGATCAGACTGATCAAAATCCAGAAGGATTCGATCAGCATCGAGGCCAAATTGAAGTTCTCAAACAGCGAATAGACGATCAGAATCGACCCCAACAGGTTTACCACTGGAAAGGCCAGGTCGTCGGAATTCATCATCCGCATCTGCGTGGCGAAATACGCAGCGACCACGATCATCGCCCCGATTGAGCCGATTCCATCCGCGATGGTCAAAGTGTCAAGAAACGCAGTCATGATCAGCCCTTGCCGTTTTCAGGAAACTCGCTGTGTTGCCCATAATGGTGCATGTTCAAAAACGCTGTCCCCTGCGCGCCCGCACGATAGCCATGCGGCAGATCGGCGGCAAAACGCAGCCCCTGTCCAGCGTTTAGCGGCACCCAGGCCTCACCACGCAGAATTTCAAGCGTACCGGAAAGGACAAAGACCTCTTCGGTCACGCCCGCCGCATGCGCGGGCGACTCGTGGCATTGGTTTGGGGTCAGACTGACGTGAAAGGTTTCGGCCCCTAGCGCGGAATCAAACGGAAAGACGATCTTGACCTCGATGCTGCCCGGAAAAGTCACGGTCTGAAAAACAGAGGGGTCCCCATTCGCGGTTTCAATCAGCGCGCTCAGCGGCAGTTGGAACCCCTTGGCGATCTTCCACAAAGTGGCGATGGTTGGGCTGGATTCGCCACGCTCGATCTGCCCCAGCATAGCTTTGCTGACGCCTGTCATCTCGGCGACTTTGGACAGGCTCAGCCCGGATGCCGCCCGCATGTCCCGTAATTTCAGCGTGATCTCGTCCGGTGCCATGATGCCGTCTTTCGAATCCTCTTGTGCGTTATAGCGCACATGTGGTACGTGCGCTATAACGCACAAACCCCAAGACATGCAACCCGAGGCAAAAGGGAAACAGCATCATGCCATTGTACCGATCCAGAACCTCAACCCATGGCCGCAACATGGCCGGTGCCCGCGGCCTGTGGCGCGCGACTGGCATGGGCGACGACGATTTCGGCAAGCCGATCATCGCCATCGTCAACTCGTTCACCCAGTTCGTACCGGGCCACGTGCACCTGAAGGATCTGGGCCAGATGGTCGCCCGCGAGGTCGAGGCGGCGGGTGGTGTTGCCAAGGAATTCAACACCATCGCGGTGGATGACGGTATCGCCATGGGACATGACGGGATGCTGTATTCGCTGCCCTCGCGTGAGGTAATCGCGGATTCAGTTGAATATATGGTCAACGCGCACTGTGCTGACGCGATGGTCTGCATCTCGAACTGTGACAAGATCACGCCCGGCATGCTGATGGCCGCGATGCGCCTGAACATCCCCGCCATTTTCGTCTCGGGTGGGCCAATGGAGGCGGGCAAGATCGACATCGCCGATCTGGACGCCAAAAAGATCGACCTCGTGGACGCTATGGTGGCCGCGGCCGACGACAAGTTCACCGATGAACAGGTTCAGCATATCGAGGAAAACGCCTGCCCGACTTGCGGGTCGTGCTCGGGCATGTTCACCGCCAACTCGATGAACTGTCTGGCCGAGGCGCTGGGTCTGGCGCTGCCGGGCAACGGCTCGACTCTGGCCACACACGCGGACCGCAAAGAGCTGTTCCTTGAAGCCGGTCGCCGGATCGTCGAGATCACCAAACGGCACTATGATCTGGACGAGAAAGGCTTCCTCCCGCGCGAAATCGCCACGTTCGAGGCGTTCGAAAACGCAATGAGCCTGGATATCGCCATGGGCGGATCGACCAACACGGTGCTGCATCTGCTGGCCATCGCGCATGAGGGCGAGGTGGATTTCACCATGACCGACATGGACCGTCTCAGCCGTCAGGTGCCCTGCCTGTGTAAGGTCGCACCCAATACCGAGAATGTGCATATGGAAGACGTCCACCGCGCCGGCGGCATCTTTTCGATCCTGGGTGAGCTCAGCCGCGCAGGCCTGCTGCACGAGGATTGCAGCACGGTCCATTCCGGCACGATGGGTGAGGCGATTGCCAATTGGGACATCAAGGTGGCCAACAACCCCAAGGCGCAAGACTTGTTCAAGGCCGCGCCGGGCGGTGTGCGCACCACGCAGGCGTTCAGCCAGTCGAACCGCTACAAAGAGCTGGACACAGACCGCGAAGGCGGTGTGATCCGGTCGAAAGAGCACGCCTTCAGCCAGGATGGCGGTCTGGCGGTTCTGTTCGGCAATATTGCCCGCGACGGCTGTATCGTGAAAACAGCCGGTGTCGATCCGGCCAGCCTGACCTTCACCGGGTCGGCCTATGTCTGCGAAAGCCAGGATCAGGCGGTGAATGACATTCTGACCAGCAAGGTCAAAGAGGGCGACGTGGTGGTCATCCGCTATGAAGGCCCGCGCGGCGGTCCGGGGATGCAGGAAATGCTGTACCCGACGTCTTACCTGAAATCCAAAGGTCTGGGAAAAGCCTGTGCTTTGCTGACGGATGGACGGTTCTCGGGTGGAACCTCCGGCCTGTCGATCGGCCATGTCTCACCCGAGGCGGCCGAAGGTGGCGAGATCGGACTGGTGCGCCAGGGTGACCGGATTGAGATCGACATCCCCAACCGCTCGATCCATCTGGCAGTCTCAGATGAAGTGCTTGCCGAACGACGCCAGGAGCAGGATGCAAAAGGCTGGATACCGGCAGCGCCCCGCAAGCGCAAAGTCTCAACCGCGCTCAAAGCCTATGCCAAACTGACAACCAGCGCGGCAAAAGGGGCCGTGCGGGAGGTCTAAGACATAAGGGCCGGACACCAAATCAAGTGATCCGGCCCAATCAATTCCCAAAGCGCTCCCGCGCCTTCTGGCGCTATCGGCTTCGGTCTTGGGCCTGGCGCGGCGCATAGCGCGGCGCCAGGCCCAACCAGAGGAGATGTTTCGCAAGTTACATTGTCGATGGGCGGGAGAAGGTGATTTCCAGCTCAATCCCCAAGCTTGGCGTGGACTTCATCCAGATCGATCTCGGCGATCGGCATCTTGTTGGCCGGATCTTCAAAATCGTATTTGAACAGATCGAAATCCTGTTTGTATATCTCGTAGACAAGATGCATCGACAGGTCGTCGAAATAGTCCTCGACAGGATGCTTTCGTTTGGGTCCGTGGCCTTCGGATTCGTTGAACCGCGGGATTTCGGACAGGGCCACCTTGTGTGGCGTGTCCAAGTTGCTCAGAACACCTTGCATCCCATCGTTGAACTTCTCGGTCCAGAAGATGCGATCATATCGTCCGCCATTTGCAATAAAGGTCGATACATGGCCAGACATGGCGGACCAGTGGATATCCGGATCCATGGGCCGGCGCCACCTGATCGTGTCACGAGCAAATAACAGGAATCTGCGGAAACTGGCGACCTGGTCGAAATCACCCTGACCGTCCTCTCCGCCAACCTCGATGCCGTAATTGTAGATCAGCGTCGGCACCAGATTGCCGCGATACCGTTTGCCGTTGCGCTGAATTCCACAGATCTTGTCAAAAAACGAACTGAGAATTCGCGTGTACGGGTTCCGCACGCAGGTGAAAGAAAAGGAGTTATGATTTCGGACATTTGTCGAAATCGGCTCCTGGCTGGGACCGAACGCCCACTTGTGCATCCCGTCCTTGGCATCGTGGATATCGCCGTCAAAAAAACGGCCATGATCCGAAAAATACATGATTTGCCCGATGGTTGAGCATGCACATTTCGGGACAACACGGTAAACCATGCTCTCGCTCTCGGTCATCCATGTACCGGGAAAACCCATTTGCTGCGCCTCCTCAACAGGTCGTAACTCACTATTCGCGCCTGCTTTTGTATCTACAGAACCAAAAATAATCTGTTTATTCAATCGCTCATCCTCAGTATCACAGAGGGAACCGGGCAGAAACGGATAACAAAGAACTGAAATGGCAAAAATTGCCTACATTTTGTTGTGCCACAAGGACCCTGACGCAATCATTGCGCAGGCCGAGCAGCTAACCGCTGCTGGCGATTGCATGGCCATACATTTTGACGCCCGCGCAAGTCGCGAGGCCTATGCACGCATTCAGGGCGCTCTTCAGGCCAATTCGAATGTCACTTTTGCAACCAAACGCATCAAATGCGGTTGGGGCGAGTGGTCTTTGGTACAGGCCACATTGAACGCAGTGCAAGCCGCCCTCAAAGCCTTTCCCCGCGCGACGCATTTCTACATGCTGTCAGGGGATTGCATGGCGATCAAAACAGCGGAATACGCGCATCAGTTCCTGAACGACAACGACAGGGATTTTGTCGAAAGCCACGACTTTTTTGCCAGTAACTGGATCAAGACCGGCATGAAAGAAGACCGGCTGATCTATCGCCATTTCTTCAATGAACGCACCCAGAGCAGACGATTCTATACATCCTATGACGTACAGAAAAAACTTGGTCTGACCCGCGAGGTTCCGGCTGACATCCAGGTCATGATCGGCAGTCAGTGGTGGTGTCTGCGCCGTCATACTGTTGAAATGATCTTTGAATTCCTGGCCCAGCGCCCGGACGTAATCCGCTTTTTCTCGACCACCTGGATACCGGATGAGACTTTCTTTCAAACGCTTGTCCGCCACCTTGTTCCCCGTGAAGAGATCGACAACCGAACGCTCACATTCCTGATGTTCTCGGACTACGGAATGCCCGTGACATTTTATAACGACCATTACGACATGCTGTTAGGGCAGGATTTTCTGTTCGCCCGCAAAATCAGCCCCGAGGCACATGAGCTGAAGGACCGGTTAGGCCAGCTCTATTCTGCGGATGGGGTGGATTTTCACATCTCGGATGAAGGTCGCAATCTCCATAGTTTCTTAACCGCAAGAGGGCGCGTCGGACGCCGCCACAAGCAAAGGTTCTGGGAGGCCGGAAATACGCTGGGACCGGACCGCGATGTTTTCCTGATCGTGTGTAAGAAATGGCATGTGGCCAAGCGTCTGGTCGATCAGATTAAGTCCGAAACCGATATCCCTTGTGTCGAGTATCTGTTCAACGAACAGGATACGGCTCTGCCCGATCTTGGCGGCATCGAAACGACCTTGCTCAAACGGTCCCGCCACCGGCGTGCTCTTGTGCGGATGCTGTTTGAAAGTTTCGAAACCAACCGGCTGGTTCTGTGCATCGATCCCTCAGATATCGAAATCATTCAGGACTTCTGTGCAGATCAGGTCAAAACCCATGTGCTTGAAGTCGAGTGTGAATATTCCGACGATTACCTGATCGGCCACGCCCGCCGTGTGGGGTTGGCCGGTCAGGACAGCCCGACCGAAACCGTGGCACGGCTTGTCCCAACTTTGCACAACGCGATGGAATACGAATCCGAGTTGATCCGGGGCACCGCGCTGGATCGACATGCACGCCTGCGGGAAACCAGCGACCGGACAGAAAACGAAGACGCCATTGTCCGGTTTCTGAATGTTTCACAGGAACAGGCGCAGGCCATCATGCGATTGGATTATCTGTTTGCAGATTGATGAGCCGGCGGCACCATCAGGTACCGCCGACAGCACGATCAGATGTCGAACTTGACGCCTTGCGCCAGCGGCAGCTCGGCTGAGTAGTTCACGGTGTTGGTCTGACGGCGCATATAGGCCTTCCACGCATCCGAGCCGCTTTCACGCCCGCCACCGGTTTCCTTCTCGCCACCAAATGCGCCACCGATCTCGGCCCCCGATGGCCCGATATTGACATTGGCAATGCCACAATCCGATCCCGCTGCGGTCAGGAATTGCTCGGCCTCGCGCATGTTCAGAGTGAATACGCAAGACGACAGACCTTGCGGTACGTCATTTTGCAATTCGATGGCTTCGTCGAACGCGTCGTACCCCATGACATAGAGGATCGGCGCAAAGGTTTCGGTCTTTACGGTTGCTGTCTGGCCAGGCATCTCGACAATCGCGGGCTGCATATAGACACCGGCGGGGACGTTTTCGGTCACGCGGTCGCCACCAAAGACTGCGCCGCCTTCGGCCTTTGCAGCGTCCAGCGCAGCGGTCATGGCCGCGCCCGAGGCTTCGTCCACCAGAGGACCGATCAATGTGCCTTCGGTCAGCGGATTGCCGATTGGCAGACCGGCATAGGCTTTTTTCAACCGGCTCACCAGCTCCTCGCGGATCGAGTTGTGAACGATCAGTCGGCGCAGCGTGGTGCAGCGTTGACCGGCTGTGCCGACAGCAGAAAAGACAATCGCACGCACGGCCATTTCCAGATCGGCCGAAGGGCCCACAATCATCGCGTTATTGCCGCCAAGCTCGAGAATACATTTCCCGAACCGCTGCGCCACGATGGGGGCTACTGCACGGCCCATCCGTGTGGACCCGGTCGCCGAAATGACCGGCACGTCCTCGCTGGCCACCAGCGCCTCGCCCAGCGCGGCACCTCCGATCAGGGTCTGCAGCAGGTGGTCGGGCGCATTGCCAAATCGGGCCAGTGCACGTTCAAAGATCTTCTGGCAGGCCATCGCGGTCAACGGCGTCTTTTCAGACGGCTTCCAGATCACCGGATCACCGCAGACCAGCGCCAGCGCGGCATTCCACGACCAGACCGCCACCGGAAAGTTGAAGGCCGAGATCACGCCCACCGGTCCTGCCGGGTGCCACGTTTCCATCATCCGGTGGCCCGGGCGCTCAGATGCGATGGTCAAACCATAAAGCTGGCGCGACAGGCCGACGGCGAAATCGCAGATGTCGATCATCTCCTGCACTTCACCCAGACCTTCCGAGGTGATCTTACCAGCTTCCCAGCTGACCAGCGCACCCAAATCGTCTTTGGCGGCGCGCAATTCCTCGCCCAGCAGGCGGATCAGCTCGCCCCGGCGTGGGGCCGGAACCGTGCGCCACGCCTTGAATGCCGTCTTGGCATTGGCAAACACCGTGCCCATCCCTGACGCAGGCGTTTCATGTACCTCGGCCAGAATGCCGCCATCAATGGGCGAGCGTACAGCCAGCGTGCCGCCCATCAGTTCAGCGGCTGTCAGGTCCAGATTTGCAAGGGTTGTTTGGGCTGTCATAGCGATGTCTTTCATATCTCAGGCCGCCTTGTTCTGTTTGGTTATGTCCCCGGTGCGGTAAAGCTGACCGAATTCGGTGTTCAGGAAATCAGATAGGTTCACCTGCTCTTGCCGCACGAACCCTTTGCCGGGCAAAGCACCCGTTCGCATCAGATCAACCACACCCAGAACACCGGCAGCAGTGGTGACCTGAATGGCGCTCCAGACCTGACCATTGAGGGTACGGGCATAAGATTTGTTGATCAGGGATTTCTCGCGCAGAGCCCCATCGATCATGCCTTTTGCGGTGCAATAAACCAGAACCACATCCTGATCGGTCCGCGGCAGCGCGGTCTCGAAGATTTCCTTCATCAGGTCGCGACGACGTTCCAATCCAAGATCATTCAGCAGCAAACGCAGAATGTCACGGTGTCCCGGGTAGCGGATCGATCGGTACGACACGTCCCGCGCCTTTCCGTCCAGGGTTTCTGGCAACGTGCCCAACCCGCCCGAGGTATTGAAGCATTCATATTCCACCCCGTCATGACCCAAACGCTCGTAATCCTCGAGCGGAGCGGTCTTGACCCGTTCGCCATTCACGATGGCATCGCACGGATTGCAATATTCGTTGATCAGCCCATCGGTGGACCAGGTCAGATTGTACTTCAATGCGTTGGTGGGATAGAGCGGCAACGCCCCGACCCGCATATGCAGGCTGTCCAGCGTATCGAACTCCGCAGCCAAGGCCGCGCCGGCGATGCCGACAAAACCCGGTGCCAACCCGCATTGCGGCATAAAGGCCGTTTCGCTGTCGGCGGCCAACTCGCGCACCGCGTTGGTGGCGGCAACATCTTCGGTCAGGTCAAAATAATGCGCGCCGGCCGATTTGGCGGCTTTGGCAATCCGTGGGGTCAGGAAAAACGGAGCCGCCGAGATAACCGCATCGAAACCGTTCAGACCCTCAGCCAGCTGCGTTTCATCGCTGACATCAATCTGGCGGGTCGAAACTCCTTGCCGATTCAGCACGGACAAAGCCGCCAGATCGCGGTCGGCAACTGTGACCGAATAGTTGGATGAAGATTGCAGCAAAGTCGCGATCATCTGACCGATCTTGCCTGCTCCGATGACACAGATATTCCAGCTCAAAACGCGCCTCCTCTTTCGTTTCAGAAAGTATGAAGGCACAGTTGTTCAATCTGCAGAGGCAATCTTGACGAAAACGTCAAAACTATCGCCATATTGACGGACCTTCCGTCATACCGCCAATACTGGAATCGTCACTGACTCAGGATTCGGCGTCCAACCCCTCGGTCGACAGGTCATCAAGCCTGGGCATCAGGCGCAACAATTCGCGGGCATAATCCGTCTGGGGGTTGGCGAACAAGTTATTGGTTTCCTGCAACTCGACAATTTGGCCCTGTTTCATCACTGCCACTCGGTCGCACATCTGACGTACCACCGGCAGGTCATGACTGATGAACAGCAGGGTCAGGCCCAGATGTTCCTGCAGGTCCTTCAAGATGTTCAGAATCTGCGCCTGAATGGACACGTCCAGCGCACTGGTTGGCTCGTCACAAATCAGGAATCGCGGTTGCGTGGCCAGCGCACGTGCAATCGAGATACGTTGCCGCTGTCCGCCCGAGAATTCATGCGGGTATTTCTGCCCGGCCTCATGGCCGAGTCCCACCTGATCCAACAACTCATCGACGCGGCGTTTGATATCTGCACCTTCCATCAACCTGTGATGGCGGATCGGCTCGGCCACGATCTCATCCACCCGCATACGGGGATTGAGCGAGGAATACGGGTCCTGAAAGATCATCTGGATGTTCTTGCGATAGGCATCCAGCGCGGTCCGATTGGTCAGATCGCTGACCACCTGCCCGTCGAATGTAATCGTGCCGCCATCCACAGGGTACAACCCTGCAATCATCCGTGCGACAGTCGACTTGCCCGAGCCGGATTCACCCACAACGCCAAACACCTCACCTGCGCGGATGTCGAAACTTACCTCGTCAACGGCGGTGAAATAGGTGCGGTCCCAGGGCAGCAGGCCTTTGCGCTGCAGGAACTTCTTGGTCAGGTTGCGGATCTCGAACACCGGTTTGCTGGTGTCATTATCCACCTTGGGCCAGTGGCGGGCCATGTCTTCGATGGCAAAGCGTGTCTCGCGTCCACCATAGCTGATCTGGGGAAAGCGATGCAGTTTCAGGGTCGGGCGCGGCACGGCAGCGATCAGCGATTTGGTGTATTCATGGGTGGGCTGCCCCATCACCTGCGCGGTCGGGCCGGTTTCGACAACCTTGCCCGCATACATCACTGTCACCTTGTCCGTCGTGTCCGCGATCACACCCATGTCGTGGGTGATCAGGATGACGCCCACCTGACGTTCCCGCGCCAGTTCTTTGATCAGGTCCAGAATCTGCGCCTGAACCGAGACGTCCAGCGCCGTGGTCGGCTCATCCGCGATGATCACATCCGGTTCGGTACACAAGGCAAGTGCGATGACCACACGCTGCCGCATCCCGCCCGAGAACTGGTGCGGATACTGGTCCAACCGCGTGTCCGGATCAGGAATGCCAACCCGGTCAATCAGGTCGCGCGCGCGTTGGTTCGCCTCGGCATCCGTGCCGCCCAGATGGGCCTGAATGGTCTCGGTCAGTTGTTCGCGCACGGTGAATAACGGGTTCAGCGAGGTCAGCGGGTCCTGAAAGATCATCGAGATCTTTTTGCCGCGCAACCCCCGCATCGCCTCGGCATCCAGACCACTGATCTGGTCACCGCTCAGCTGGATCGTGCCGCTGGCAATACGGCCGGGGCGATCCAACAATCCCATGATGGCCGCGCCAATGGTGGATTTACCGGCCCCGGATTCGCCAACCAAGCCGTGGATTTCTCCGGGTTCAACCGACAGGTCCACATGGTCCACGGCTGTGAACAATTTGCGGCGGGTGGGGAATTCGACCGTCAGGTCATTGATCGTCAGAAGGCTCATGAAATCACCGCAGCTTGGGGTTCAGTGCATCGCGCAGCCAGTCGCCCAGCAGGTTCACAGACAGGGCCAGCGCCAACAGGGTGCAGGCCGGGAAGAACAAGATCCACCACTCACCCGAGAACAGGAAGCCCTGCCCGATACGGATCAGCGTGCCCAATGACGGCTGGGTTGGTGGTGCCCCTACGCCGAGGAAGCTCAGCGTTGCTTCGGCAATGATCGCCAGCGCCAGTGAGATCGTGGCGATGACCAGAACCGGGCTGAGTACATTGGGCAGGATGTGGCGGAACATAATCGGGAAAGAACCGCGCCCGATCAGGCGGGCGGCCTGCACATATTCCTTGTTCTTTTCCACCAACGCAGCACCGCGGACGACCCGGGCAAACTGCACCCAGTCGGACAGGGCAATGGCGATGATCAGTACATAGATCGCCATCTCGTCACGATATTCGGGTGGGGTCACGCCTTTGGCGATGCCAAAGATCAGCATGGCGACCAGAATGGCCGGAAAGGTCAGCTGCACATCTGCGACCCGCATGATCAGCGTCTCGACCCAGCCGCCGAAATAGGCCGCGACCAGCCCCAGAACAACTCCGATGATCAGCGCCAGCAGCACCGCCGCAGCGCCGACAAACAGGGATATGCGCATCCCATAGAGGATGGTCGAGAACACATCGCGCCCCTGATCGTCGGTGCCCAGCAGGAACGTGTCCTGCGTAAAGGCATTCGGCGTGCCCGGCGGTGTAAATCCGTTCATCAGGTTCAGCGTTGCCGGATCAAACGGGTTATGCGGCGCAATCAGCGGGGCCAGTATTGCCGCCAGCACCAGCAGGACCACAACAAATGAGGCAACCATCGCCACGGGTGAATGCCGGAAGGACCATGCGAAATCGCTGTCCCAGAACTGGGCCAGTCGTGATTTGGGCACTTGTCTCGAAGTTTCAGAAGTATCGGTCATGTGGCCCTCGCGTCGACACGCAGGCGCGGGTCAATGGCATAGTACAAAAGATCGACGATCAGATTGATCGACACGAACATGACCGAGATCAGCATCAGATAGGCGGCCATGACAGGGATATCGACAAACTGGATCGCATTTATGAACAGCAGGCCCACACCGGGCCACTGAAACACCGTCTCGGTGATGATGGCAAAGGCGATGATCGAGCCCAGCTGCAACCCGGTGATGGTGATCACCGGCACCAGCGTATTTTTCAGCGCGTGGCGAAAATTGATCACCCGGTCCGACAGCCC
Organism: Ruegeria sp. YTSA108; assembly: GCF_059610185.1. NCBI lineage: Bacteria > Pseudomonadati > Pseudomonadota > Alphaproteobacteria > Rhodobacterales > Roseobacteraceae > Ruegeria > Ruegeria sp. YTSA108. Next base: position 130,964 of record NZ_JBXWND010000011.1, read on the forward strand.
ACGCGCACGTGCAAAACGGACATAGTCGGCACGCAGGACCTCAAGCATTTCCGACCGCACCAGCCGCATGATCAGCGTCATCTGATACAGGCCCAGCGTGATCGCCGGCAGGATCAGCGCCTTGAGCCCCGAGGTTGTCAGGAACCCCGTGGACCAGCCGCCAATCATAACGGTCTCGCCCCTCCCAAAGCTGGGTAAAAGATCCAATTCAACCGAGAATATATAGATCAGCAATATCCCGATTAGGAAGGTTGGCAGGGAAACCCCGATCAACGACACGGTCATGATGATATTCGCCGCCACCCCCTGTCGTCGAATCGCTGTGAAAACGCCCAGCGCGATGCCAAGGGTGATGGCCAGAAAGCCCGACACAAAGGCCAGTTCCAATGTCGCGGGCGCGCGTTCGGCTATGATGGTCGAAACCGGTCGGCCTTGCCGGTAGGACACGCCAAAATTGCCCTGCACCGCGCCTTGCAGGAACTTGAAATATTGCACCGGAAACGGCTGATCCAGACCAAGATCGGACCGCAGCCGGTCGATATCGGCCTGCGTACGTTCCTGCCCCAGCATGTTGTCGATCGGATCACCGACAAAGCGGAACATCGAAAAGGCAACCAGACCCACGATCAGCAGCACGATCACGGATTGGAACATCCTTTGGACAATATAAGCGAACATTCGTTTTCCTCGTTGATCGGACTGTCTATGCAGGCCCGGGCGGGGTGGTCAAGATACCGCTAACGCAAGCTAGCGTTTTCTGGCCCCGCCCCGGTTTCAGTTCACCGTTACCCAGCGCAGCAGAAAGAAGTTGTCCGGGCGCTGCGTCAGTTCGACATTGCTGCGTGTGCCCCAGACCAGAGGTTGCACATACATCGGCAAATAGACCTGTTCGTCCTGAATGATCTGCGTGACCTCATCCAGCATCGCCTGCCGTTTGCCCGCATCCAACTCGGACTGGATCATCGGCAGCAGCTCATCCACCCGCGCGTTCGAAAATCCGCCGAAATTCCAGCTGCCCAGCTTTTTCTCTTCGTTTGGGGTAGCCACAAGGAAGCGCACGGGGTGTTCGGCATCAAATGTACCGGGGCTCCAGCCCAGCAGGTACATATCGTATTTGCCTTCCCTGAGTTCCGGCCAGTAGTTACGGACCGGCATGGCATCCAGTTCCGCAGTGATCCCGATCTGGGCCAGCATGCTGACAACCGCCTGGCAAACGGCCTCATCATTCAGATAGCGGTCATTGGGGCATTTCAGCCCGAACGAGAAGCCATCCGCATAGCCCGCCTCGGCCAGCAGCGTCTTGGCGGCATCGACATCAAAGGCGGGGCGGTCTGCGTTTGCCGCCGAATAGCCGCTCATCGCCGGGCTAACCAGTTGCGAGGCCGCTTCGGCATTGCCCCGCATGATAGTCGCCAGAATGGCATCCACATTCACCGCCTGCGCTACCGCCTTGCGGACGCGCGCGTCGCGGAATGGGTTCGGTTTGCCCGCATCGTCGGTGTATTTAAGCACCTCGGCCTGATGATCGAACCCCAACATGATGACCCGTGCCTCGATCCCCTGAATGACGTCGACATCCCCGTTTTCCTTCAGGCGCGCCACATCCTGAATCGGCACCGGGTTGATCATGTCCACATCGCCTGACAACAAGGCTGCAACCGCTGTCGCCGGGTTTTGGATCGGCGTGAACTCAGCACTTGTGATGTTGTGGTCGGCCTGATCCCACCAGCCGTCAAAGGGCTCAAGAACAGTGCGCAGGCCGGGCTCTCGTGCCGCAAGTTTGAAAGCGCCTGTGCCGTTGGCGTTCAGGGTGGCGTAATTCCCGACCTCTTTGTCGGGCACCGCTGCGTCATTGGCCTCGGCCCAGCCCTGATCCATGATCATCCAGTTGGCGATTGAGGATGGGAATAACGGGTTCGGCGCAGTCGTCATGAAATCGACCGTATAGTCGTCGACCACGATCACCTCGCTGATGGGCGCGAACCAGCTGCGGGTATCCGCTGCCTCGCCCGAGGCGCGCTGATAGCTGAACAGAACGTCCTGCGCATCAAAGCTGCTACCGTCATGGAAGGTCACGCCCTCACGCAGGTTAAAGCGCCAACCTTCGCCGTCGCCAATCGTCTCCCAGCTGACGGCCAGCGCGGGTTGAACGCTCATGTCCTTGTCACGGCGTACAAGGCCTTCGTAGACATTGTTCAGAAACCCCAGAACAGGGGCCGAGTTGACCGCGTGCGGGTCCATCGTCTGCGGGTCCGTGGTCGAGGCCCATTTGAATTCGGCAGCCTGAACGCTGGTGGTGGCCAGCAAGGCCAAAGCAATGGCACTGTTCCTGAGGGTCATGGCGAAATCTCCCTTTTTTGCCCCGCGATGCGGTGTTGCGCTTAACAATAGCGCAAAAGGCAGGGCGCGAAACCGCGCCCTGCCAAATCACTGATCTGAATGGCTTAGTTCAGAGTGAAATATTTGACCTTAGGCTGATCTTCGGCATCCACTTCGATGCCCACACCGTCGGCCATACCCCAGTTCAGAACCTGGTGATGAATGGGGATGTAAAGCGCTTCGTCCTGCACCACCCGCCAGATGTCGGCGATGTCGGCATTCCGAGCGTCAAGATCGGTATTCGAGGCAAGCGACTTGATCTTCCCGTCCAGCGCATCGTCCTGATAACCGGTGCCGTTCCACGTGCCGATGTCATCTTCGCGTCCATGAACAAGGAAGTTGAAGATGTATTCCGAGTCATATGTCGGCACACCCCAACCCAGCATGTAGAAATCTGTCTTGCCATCGGTGATCAGCGGGAAATGCTGCGCCTTGGGCTTGGCGTCCAGATTCACGGTCACGCCGATCTGGCCCAGCATCCCAACAGCCGCCTGACAGATAGCTTCATCGTTGATGTACCGATCATTCGGGCAGTCCAGCCGAAGCGAGAAGCCATCGCCATAACCTGCCTCTGCCATCAGTTCCTTGGCCTTGGCCAGATCGGTGGAGGATTCGCCGTCCATGTCAGAGGTCCAGCCATTCACGAAGGGCGGTGCGATCATGCCTGCAGGCTGCGACTGGCCGCGCATCACGACCTGCTTGATCGCATCACGGTTAATCGCCATCGACATCGCTTGACGCACGCGCACATCGGCCAGAGGGTTCTTGCCGTCCACGTTATCCGCCTCGATGTCATCGGCACCCTGGTTCATACCAAAGAAGATCACCCGGTTCTGCGGGGCTTGCTTGACCATCAGACCGTCGACACCATTGACGCGTTCAATGTCCTGCACCGGCATATCCTGGAGGAAGTTCACCTCACCCGACAGCATCGCCGCAACGCGGGTCGCAGCGTTCTGGATCGGGGTATAGATGATCTCGGTCACTTCCATCGGGAACTGGTCGATGCCCCAATAGTTGTCGTTGCGCACCATCACCGTCTTGATGTCAGGCTCGCGGCTTTGAAGAACATAGGGACCCGTTCCGTTGGCATTGGTGGTGGCATAGGTGATTTCGCCACCTTCGAAATCCTGAACATTGACGGTGTCATTCGACTCGGCCCAGCCCTTGTCCAGAATGAACAGGTTTGTCAGGTTCGACGGCAGGATCGGGTTCGGACCATCTGTGACAATCTCGACGGTGAAATCGTCAACTGCACGCACTTCGACGATCGAGCCGATCAGCTCTTTCATGTCGGAATTAGGTTGCTTGGCACGGGTAAAGCTGAACACCACATCTTCGGCGTTGAAGTCCGCACCGTCATGGAATTTCACGCCTTCGCGCAGCTTGAAGACCCAAACATTCGGGTCATCGGCCTTGGGGCCCCACTCGGTCGCCAGCGCGGGCTCGAATGCACCGGTCACGTCGCGGATGATCAGAGGCTCGTAAATCTGGTGTCGCACGGTGTGCGTCGGACCTTCATTCTGCGAATGCGGATCCAGCGTCAGCGCATCACCGGCCCGCGCCCAGCGCAGCGTTTCCGCCGAAGCGCCCGCCGCCATCAGCGCCGTCGCACTTGCAGCGATCATCAGGTTTCTTAGAATCATTTGTAACTCCCCTTTTTGTTAACATCGTCCTTTGGACGACAGACCATTTTTACGGCCTTGGTGGTCCTGATCATCCAGATCATCGTTACAGTTGCAACACCTGATTGAGCATAAAAACGGCAGTTTGGCGGATGCCCCGACGCAAATCTGCCGTGCGCGCATGAACTTACGTAGCGGAAAGCTTACGCCAAGCTGTGGCCGCTGACTGTCTTACAAGTACGGATTTCCGCAGTTTTCAAAACATGCCTTCCGGTTGAACATTCCGGGAATGAAGTCAAGTTTCGAGCCACTTGCGGTCAAAAAACTGGTCCTTGGACCTTGCCCGAATCTGCTGAACATGGCGCATCGCCATGCTGAAGGTACCCGTCGGCCTGATCCGGGGCAACTATGACACCTTTGCGCCGGTACAGCAGGCCATGGACTTGCACATTCTTTGACCCGATGCCCAAATGGACACCTTGGCAGGGGTCAGGCACATACCGCGGATTGAGGCCCGCAGGCATTTCAAACTGCGCTTAAAAGCATTCTCGATCAGATGTCCCAGTTAACTTCGGGAGAAATCGAAAGATGAAAACATTTACCAGAAGGGCGGCCTTGTTTGCCGGCGGAGGGTTGGCAGGGTGGGCAGCGTCGCGGTGGCTGGGACCGGACCTTCCTGTCTATGAAGGCACAAGAAGGACATTTGCGGAAACCGGCGACAAAGTTATGAATGACGCCAGCGGACTGTCACCGACACCGATCCACAAACATCTGGTGCTCAGCGATGACCCCGGAGACACGCTGATCGCCGCCATCCGGCAAGAGCTTTCGGAGGCCAAGTCAGAAGGACGCCCGGTCAACATTGGGGCCGCGCGGCATTCCATGGGTGGGCAAGCCATTCCCCGCAACGGCACAGCGATTACCTTTAACAATGGATCGGTTCAGATCGACGGTTCAGCCGGGACCTATCTGACCCATGCCGGAGCCCGCTGGTCGCAGGTCATCGCAGCGCTTGATCCCGCAGGCTGGTCCCCCAAAGTCATGCAGTCAAATAATGATTTCGGTGTCGCCGCCACTTATTCGGTCAATGCACATGGCTGGCCGGTTCCCTTTGGCCCGATGGGGGCGACGGTCCGGTCGTTGCGCATGATCCTGCCCTCGGGTGAGTTGGTGACCTGTTCGCCCACCGAGAACACCGAGCTGTTCAATCTGGCGATGGGCGGGTACGGGTTGATAGGCGTGATCGTGGACCTTGAGGTCGAGATGGTTCCAAATTCACGCCTGACGCCGGGATTCGACATTCTGGAAGCAGGAGCGTTTGCCTCGGCCTTTCGTGCGGCGATTGACGACCCGGCGGTCACAATGGCCTATGGCCGCCTGAATGTTGAACGCGATGCTTTTTTCGAGAAATCGCTATTGGTGACATATCGCGAAGGCTCGGACCAGTCGGACCTGCCACCAGCGTCCGGGTCGGGGTGGATGTCGCATGCGGCCAGCCGTCTGTACCGGGCTCAACTGGGCAGCGAGCCCTTCAAATCCTTCCGTTGGTGGAATGAAACACGGCTGGGCCCAGCGCTGGGTTCGCGTGAGGCGACGCGGAACACTTTGATCAACGAACCGGTTGTGACTCTGGACGACCGCAACCCGGACCGGACCGACATCCTGCACGAGTATTTCGTAGGGTTCGATGCGTTCGACGATTTCTTATCAGTGTGTCGCGCGGTAATTCCGGCCTCGTATCAAGAGTTTCTGAACGTAACGCTGCGCTATGTCGCACAGGACGATCAGGCGGTTCTGTCTTATGCAAGCCAGCCCCGGATCGCCGCTGTCATGTCGTTCAGCCAGGAGCTGACCGAACGCGGCGAAGCCGACATGGCGCGGATGACCCGGGCGCTGATCGACGGGATCGTGGCGATTGGCGGAACCTATTACCTGCCGTACAGGCCACATGCGACACTGGATCAACTGACTGCAGCCTACCCCAATGCGGAAGGGTTTGCGCAGGCAAAACGAGAGCTTGATCCGCAACTGGTTCTGCGGAACAACCTTTGGGACAGCTATCTGGGGCGTCTATGAGCAACCTTCAAAAACTCTGTCTGGTTTACTTTGTCGCGCTGATGATTGCGGCATCGCTGAACTATGTTCCTGGCCTGACGGATCAGGATGGTCTGGCCTTTGGCATTTTCGCACTGGATATCTATGACGATGCGCTGCACGTGGCCTCGGCCCTTTGGGCGCTGATCGCCGGGCTGTTGTCACACCGCGCGGCTCGCAGCTTTCTGATCCTGTTCGGGCTGGCTTATCTGGGGGACGGTGTGTTCGGGTTTTTCACCGGTTATGGCTATCTTGATCTGGGTATCTTTACAAACCCATCGGCCGGGTCGGAATTGTCCCTGCCTCGCCTGTTTGCCAACCTGCCACATCTGGCGCTTGGCGGCGTTGCCGCCTGGGCCGGGCTGCGGGACCGGAGACACACCGCATGAGGTTCTTGCTGCGGTGGACCAAACGGCTGATTCTGGTGTTGATCCTCGCCGGGATCGCGCTGGCTGCTCCGATCCTCTATGTGGAAACAAGCTGCCGTGGTACGGGTCAGCCCCCGGCTTATACCGCCCTGATCGACCCGGCACATCACCGGGCCGAAACCCGCACGCTGATGACTTATCCCGAGTGGCACATTGTCCACGCCTATGAGGATTACGCCGAGGTTCTGCGCACCGGCGATCCCCATGATTACGGGTTCTGGAGCAGTATCACCGGGTTTTGGGGGTCGCTCTGCGATCTGAATCGGACCGCCTCCGCTCTCGGTCAGGTTGATGGGGCCACCAAACAGATGGTCTATGTGATCGGTGCCAGCTTTTCCGCTGAACTGGCGCTGAAGGCCGCCTATGAGGAAACCCTCGGTCGGCTGGCCACTGTCTTGCGGGGCTCGCAACGGGCGCCGCTGGATGATGTGTCGGCACAGCAGGCCGCCGCCTATGCCGCGTTCCTGCAACAGGTTCCCTGGTATAAATGGCCCTTCGCCGACGACGCCCAGAGCCTAAGCGACCAAAACAGCGGCACCCTGCGCGACAGCGAGAGAGCGATTGCGCTGGGTTTGGAATACGGTGCCAAACAGGCCTATGCGGGCGTGATCGAACAGGCAGTTGCGCAGGTCGGCGCTGATGAGTTGACGCTGCGGATGATCATCACCGGTGCCAGTGCAGACAGCCTGTCTGCCTATCCCGGCGTGAAGTTTGTCTCTGAAGGCCCGAACGGGTTTGAGGTCGAAACGCCACGCTACCGCACCCTGACCAACCTACTGGCGGAAATGGCCAGCGCGGGGGTCGAGATTGTCGAGATCGCTGGCAATGACGACATTCTGTTCACCGCCCTGTCGGACCAACCAACTGCGCCGGATGCAATCTTCAGCGCCCAACGACAAGGGTTCGGGGACTATCGTCATCTGATACTGGTCAAGGTTCCGGACCTCTCTCAGCGTCTGCGCCAGATCCAGGGGGACAACCTGACGCTTGAGCATATCCATGACTATTAGATCGCTCCTGACAGCCATCCCGCTTATGGTGCTTGGCTGGCTGTCGGTTCTTGTCGTCGTCGCATTGATAACGGATGAGGCCCCGGCCTATGTCGTGGTCTTTCCTTCACAGGGGTTAATGCAGAACCTGGCCGATGATGCAGCGGTCATCGGGACATCCGGGATCAGCGTGACGGTCACATCTGAGAGCAGCGGGTTTGCCCAATCGCTTTACCGGCAAGGGGCGCGGCTGGTCCTGCCAGCGGGGCTGCCCGGATGCCTTCCGCTTCCGGCGCAGTAACGGATATCTGCGCGGGTCAGAGCCTCTGAAAGCTCAGATCAAACCGCGCGCCACATGGGGCGGGCAGGTTTTCGATTTCACCGCGATGCGCAGACAGGATGTTACGGACAATAGCCAGACCCATACCGGTCCCGCCGCTTTCCCGGCGGGTGGTAAAGAATGGATCGAACACGCGGTCGACGTTACCGGGCGAAATCCCCGCCCCATTGTCGGACACGGTCAGAATAACCGTGTTTCCAGCCTCTGAGGCGCGCAGATCAACCGCGCTGGCCCCGTGATCTTTGGCATTTTGCAGAATATGGCCCAAAACGATCCGCAACCCCTCGGCCGAGATCGGGAATGCGACCTCATCCGCCCCGGACAGGTTTAGTTCAAGCGGAGGCGCCCCTGGCAACGCATCGCGCAGGGTGCTTGCCCCGACATATCGGGCCTCGCGCGCACGGGCGGCATCCCGAAGCGCGGCAAGCTGGGTTTCGATCTGCTGACGCGCCCCGTCGATCTGCGCGATTAGGGCTTTGGAGTCATCGCTGCCATCCGGGGTGTCCTGTAGCATCTCAACCGCCGCGCGGATTGCGGTTACCGGCGATTTCAACTCATGCGTGACGTGATCGGTATAAGACCGGATGGTCGCCTCACGGTCACGCAGCGCCTCGGCCATGGTGACAACCTGAGTTGCGGTCTGGTGAAGCTCTTTGGTGCCGAAATGCCGAATTGGCACGGCGCGGGCTCCGGCCTCTTGCGCCCCGGCATAGGCCTGCAAGGCTTTGATTGGACGCAGCAGCAACCGTACCAGCAACCAGCCCAGCCCAGATGTTGCAAGAAAGATCACTCCGCCCAGAACCAGGGCAGAGTTCCGAAAGCCGAATTCAGGACCCAGATAACGCAGGGCCACCAGCCCCGCGAATGACAGACCCAATGTCCCGACCAGCGCACCGCCCAGCACAAATGCCAATGAAGGTCGCCAGCGCCGGGTCACCCCAGCCTCCTCATCCGGATACCCTGACCATGTACGGTTTCCACCGAGTCCGACAAACCAACCTGCGCAAATTTGTTCCGCAGGTTCCGCAGGTGGCTGTCCAAGGTCCTGTCCGAGACCTGGCTGCGCGCGCCCCAAATCTCGGCAATCAGGGCCGTGCGGGGAACAAGACGGCCCGGTGTTTCCATCAACATCACCATGATCTGAAACTCAGTACCGGTCAGGGCAATTTCCGTGTCGTGACAAGCACAGAGTCTTGCGGTCCGGTCCAAGGTCAAGGGGCCGTGCCGCAGATTTCCCGGCGCCGCCACAATGCGATTGGTGCGCCTTAGGATCACCTTGACCCGCGTCACCAGTTCGCGCGGGCTGAAAGGCTTGGTCACATAGTCATCGGCCCCAAGCTCCAGCCCCAGAATCCGGTCGACCTCATCATCGCGGGCAGTCAGGAACAGGATCGGGACGTCCGAACGGGTTCGAATTTTCTGACATACGGCAAAGCCATCCAGTTCGGGCAGGCCAACATCCAGAACGATCAGGTCCGGTTCGTCGCGAAACGTGCTGATTACGGCTTCTTGACCGTTGGCGGCGGTCGAGACGCTGTAGCCAGCGCGTTCCAGCCCCAGACGCACAACTTCACGCAACCGCGGATCATCATCGACAACTAAGATATTCATATACCCGGACCGATACTGCTCAGATCGGCACCATAGCGGGACAGGCGCCACTTTCGAAAGCCCCATTCCTGCCAGCTGTTGATCGGGTCGGCTTCAAAATAGCACAGCGAATTCGGATACCCGTAGCTGATATGCATCCCGGTCATGGGCTCCAACGAACACAGATAGGCATAGTCCGGTTCGGGCAGTTTCAGGTTTCGGGTCGCGATCACATGGGCAAAATTCACAAAACTGGCGCAATAGAGGACCAGTATGCTCAGAATGCCGGTTCGCGCGATCAACCAACTATTGGATTTCCTGAACGCTATTTGCCACCCAACCAGCGCCAGACCTGCCGCAACAAGACCCATCCAGATCTGCGCATAGATACGCAGGTAGGTCAGGCCATAGGTGCCGACATATAAATCCAGACGCATCAACGCCGCACCGCACAGAGCCACATTTTGTGCCAGCCACAACACCATCAGCGGTTTCAGCACCCGATTTTCATCCAGAAACGGCCGCGCTGCCAGGGCGAATGCACCGGCCAGCAGCGCCGTTACCAGCAACGGATATGCGCCGCGATGGGCATAGGATGCATAGCTCATCCCCTCGGGCAATGAGGCCCCGCCCAGCAGAATCGAAAGGTCCAGCACAGTCTGAACACCAATCAGTGCATTGAACACCCAGAGCGCCCGCAGGACCGAACCACCGTTGAGGCCAGGGATTGTCTGAGGGCCTGCGAATGGTCGCGGGTTCAGTCCGCGAAGCGGGTGGTTATCGACAAAAGGCCAGATGATCAGCGCAATCCCTCCCCAGAACAGGGCGCGCTGCAGCAGGTGGCCAAAGGCGATATCCGGGGTGACAAGGGATTGGAATACCGGGTTCGCCTCGGCCAGCAAGGTAACAAAAACCATCGTCCCGCCAATCGGCAGACCCCAGTTGCGCAGGAACTGCCGAACCCGCGTCCAGCCGCCTCCGGCATCGCTGACAATCGTGGTTTTCAGGCCGGGTATCGCGCGGACCGGGCCAAGCCAGTTCTTTGGAAGATCAGTCAGAAACCCCAGCGCCAGCAAAAGCAGTTCCAGAACCTGGCCTTTCGGGTGCCTGACCCAGACAATCGCAACGACGAGCCCGGACAAAAGAAACGCGACCGATAATGGTTGAACGAAATCCACGACCGGCAAAACACTCAGCACCAAAACCGTTGCGGGCATAAGCACCCCTTTGCCAGACCGATCCGCGGGCAGGCCGCACAAAAAGACCGCCACAGCAAAGACCGCTAGAGACACACCCGCCTGATGCCCCCAGAACAGGTAATCCGCCAGCGCGACCAGCAAGATAAACCCGATCACGCGCCATGCGCGACCATCGGTGGCAAACCCCGGGGTTGAACCCGGCGGGCCCTTGGTGCCTGAAATCACCGTCTCTTCCGACAGCCACCAAGCGTCCAGCGCCACAGAATTCGGAACTCCAGATATTATAAGTTGCTGCGCCATTTCTTCCCTCTTGTGTTTTAAGGGACTGGTTTGACCCAAAGGTCGGGAAGCTCGGGTGCAGAAGATCTGCAGAAACTGTGCAGATCGGTGAAATGAGTGTCGGATTTGCAAAGCCTCGCGCGTCCTAGCAAGATGAAACCAACATCGCGGAGGTAAAAATGATCTATGCAATCTCGATCTATGGTCAGGCGGGTGTGTTCGAAGCGTTGCCACAGGACCGTCAGGACGATGTCATGGCTGGACATACGGTGCTACAGAATGCCCTCAGGCAGCGCGGGGATTTCCTGTCCGTCAAACTGATGCCCCCGACTACGGCTGTCACAGTCGAACCCGCGGCTGCCGAGACTCTGCAACCTATGATCGTCGACGGCCCGTTCGCTGAGACGAAAGAAAGTTTTCTGGGCTTATATCTGGCCGAGTTCAACGATCTGGATGAGGCGCTTGAACATGCGCGAATGATCTCGTCACCTGTTGCCCGGCTCGAGGTCCGCCCCGCCGCCTGGGCAGGCGGGTCGATGACCTTGGATTGACCGCGTGTCGGATTGGCTAGAGGCCACGTTCTTGCAGCAACGCCCGCAGGCCATCGCGGCCCTGACGCGGTATTTCCGGGACATCGACCTTGCCGAAGATGCATTTGCCGAAGCCTGTCTAAAGGCCCTGACCGTATGGCGCAAACAAGGCGCGCCGCGCGATCCGCTAGCTTGGCTTTTGACCACCGCCCGTAATGCCGGGCTGGATGGTTTGCGCAAATCCCAACGCCGCAGCGCAATCCTGACCCGCCACAGGGAAGAATTTCATTCCATGGCTGATGACCCACCAGATCCGGACGAGCTGCGCGACGATGTTCTGCGCCTGCTGTTCATCTGTTGTCACCCGGACCTAAGCCGGCAAGACCAGATTGCGCTGGCCCTAAAAATTGTTGCCGGGTTGCGTGTGGAAGAAATCGCCCGTGGTTTCCTTGTCAGTCCAAAGGCAATGGAACAGCGAATTACCCGCGCCAAGAAAAGGATCGCAGGAAGTTCTGTCGCTTTTGAAACACCCACGCCACAGGAGCGGGCTGCGCGTTTGGGCGAAGTGTCTTTGATGATCTACCTGATGTTCAACGAAGGCTGGTCAACCTCGGGTGGCCCGGTGCAAATCCGGCTCAAACTATGCGATGAGGCGATACGTCTGGCCCGGCTGCTGGTTGCCTTGTTCCCGACGATGGCCGAGCAGATTTCACTGCTGGCCCTGTTGCTTCTGCAACATGCCCGTCGTGAAGCACGGCTAGACGATCAAGGTGATCTTGTAGCCCTGGAAGATCAGGACGGGGCCCTTTGGGACAAGGCCAACATCGCCGAAGCGACAGCCCTGATGCAAAAGGCCGAACGGCTGAACCAAGTGGGTGTTTACGGTATTCAGGCCGCAATCGCCGCCGTTCATGCGCATGCCCAATCGACAAAAGATACCGACTGGTCTCTGATCGAGGCGCATTATGCCGCGCTCTATCGCCTCCAGCCCTCACCTGTCATCCGCCTGAACCAGATCGCCGCCGGGTCCAGGGTTCATGGCCCACGCCGCACGCTTGTTGCGTTGGATACCGTGGCGAATGATCTGGCGTCTTATCGCTGGTTCCATGCCTTGCGCGCGGCAATGTTGCGAGAGATCGGCGATCTTCCCGCCGCGATCCAGTCCCTTAACCGCGTATTGAACCTTGGCCCGACGGGACCGGAACGTGTGGCGGTCCTGAAAGAAATCGCCGCCTGTGAAAAAGATTTGAACCAGTTGTAGGAAAGGCCGATCCTCACGCGTCCTTTGTTCAGTCCCGCATGCAGCGGGCAATCAAAGGGAGATAAAGATGAGCATTCTGGACATGACCACCGTTGGAAACTCGGGCTGGATCGGGCATTCCGGGCCAGACCAGACCAAGGCCAAGCAATTCTACAAAAATGTGCTGGGCTGGAACATTAACGAGATGCCGATGCAGGACGGGTCAAGCTATGCCGCCGCGGTGGTTGGTGAAACGCCAATCGGAGGGTTCTCGCCCATGCCCGAGACGGATGGCAACTGGACGATCTATTTTACGGTTGCTGATGTCGATAACAGCCTAGCAGCCGCAGTTGCACAGGGAGCCTCAGTCTTGCAACCCGCCATAGATATGCCCGGGGTCGGCCGGATGGCCACTCTGAACGACCCACAAGGCGCTCGGTTTGCGTTGATTACTTATGAAAGCATGGCGTCTTAATCTTGGGCAGACAGGAGAATTCCCATGGAACACACACCGCAAATCGCTCTGCTTGTGACAGCAATCTTTGTGCTTATGAGTATTCCGATGGGAATTCTTGTAGGCATCAGACGATCCCAGACCGGAGTTTTACTGCTGCACGGGGATGACGACGAACTGCTGCGGCGGATTCGGGCACATGGGAACTTTACTGAATATGTTCCTCTGGCGCTGCTGGCTTTGGCGGGGGCGGAAATTGCCGGTGCCTCAGACTGGCTGGTCGGCGGATGCGGTCTTGTGCTGTTGGTGGCCCGCGCCGTACACTATGTCAGCCTGCGTTCCACCCCCGACGGCAAAGGTCGGGTGATCGGTGCCGCACTGACAACATTGGTGATGCTCGTCTTGTCCCTGTCAATTCTTTGGCAGTTGGCGGGATCAGTCTGATGCCAAATGATGAACACCTGAATCAACGTATGCGCCTCGCCCTCGAGGCGCATATTGGAATTTCCGAAATGCGGATGATGGGTGGCACCTGCTTTTTTCTGAACGGCAATATGTTGTGCGGCGCGCGCCGCGACAAAGACGGGTTTGGACGGTTCATGTTCCGTGTCGGCAAGGCCAAAGAGACCGAGGCGCTTTCTAATCCGTTTGCAAACCCGATTGTCCACGGAAAGCGAAAACTCAGTGGGTTTGTCGTTGTAGACGAGGCCGACTGCGATCCGGCTGCGCTGGGTGACTGGCTGAGCCTGTGCCTGGCGCACGCCGCCAGCCTGCCGCCGAAAAGTTGAATATCAGGAGAAGATGATGGATCAGTTCCGCTGCTTTTCGCCCGAGGCCCTTCAGTTTCTTTCTGAACTGCGAGCCAATAACCGACGCGAGTGGTTTCACGCCAACAAACAGATCTATGAGGCCGCGATCAAACAGCCCGCAGAACAATTTGCGGCCCAGATGTCACAGGCGCTGGCCGAGATGACGCACATGCCCCATTCGGTCAAGATCTATCGTATTCATCGAGACGTGCGGTTCTCAAACGACAAGACACCCTATAATCCTCATCTGAGCATGTCTTTCATACCCGGCGATTGCGGAGATCAGCCCCCGCTTTGGCATTTCGGGCTGTCCCCGGATTGCCTGTCCCTTGGGTGCGGCGTCTTCCAATATGAAAAAGCAGCCCTAGAGAAGTACCGGACCGGCGTAGCAGGACCAGCGGGCGATGACCTCATGGCAATCATCAATGATCTTACGGCCAGGAATGTCAGGATCAGCGAGCCCGAGTTGAAGCGTGGACCGTCAGGCTATTCGAGTGACCACCCTCATCTGGACCTTCTGCGCCGCAAGGGGCTTACCGTTTGGACAGATCTTACCGCCCAACCCACCGTAACCCAGGCAGGTCTTAGGGAAGAATGTCTAAATCAATTTCAGCTCTTCCACCCGGTGTTTCGGGCCTTGCAGTCCCTTGGCACCTAGCCGACCTAACACAGGATCATGGTATCCCTTCGCCTTCTTCAACGCCAAGGGTCTCACGTTGAGCGGGTCAGGCAGCGAGGGTGCGTAACCAACATTGCTGCCCGTTTCCTACGGGTTGGCATTATCTATTACGGGTCCGTCACAGTGTTTTTCTCGCCGCGTTTGCTTCCACGGTGCTTTCAGTTGTGATGGCGCAACGCAAAAGCCCGCTCTGGCACGGTGTGTAATAT